>NZ_CP142523.1:6000000-6313111 GCF_036885605.1 Janthinobacterium sp. TB1-E2 | reverse complement strand
GTATGTCTATGTGAAAAGGTGTGGGAGGGCGTATCGATTCTGCCCTGCGTTCACCGTGTTGCAAGGCCGGCGTCGCGCGAGGGCTCGCCACACGTAACGCGCTATTCTACTCCCGACTGAGAAAGTTATCCACAGGCACGACGCTTATTTTTCTGTGGCGGGGTGGGGCGCCATGTGCATAAGAGGCGACTTATCCCCCGGTTATCCCGTCACAAGCAGTGCTGGCGCGGCCTGTGGCGGGGCCTTGCAAGCAGATGGGGGCCGGCGCGCAAATTTCCAGGCGATCACGGCAATCCTTGACAAGAGGGGGGCATATGCTGAATAATTCAGGGTTCCCCGCCCGTATTCCGTGTTTATTCATTTGGAACGACAATATGGACTAAGCGTGGATTAAGCGGGCGATGAGATTGGCCAGCTTGTGCCTTGGCATAAGTGCGCGATTGTCATTGGCACCAAAAACTGACGGGACGTCAGACCCGATTTTGCATTTTTTTTGTTTTTAGCGAGACCAACATGAAACGTACTTACCAACCTTCCGTCGTTCGCCGCAAGCGTACGCACGGCTTCCGCGCTCGTATGGCTACCCGTGGTGGCCGTGATGTGCTCAACGCACGTCGCGCAAAGGGCCGCAAACGTCTGGCCGTCTAGGCTTGTCGTTGACAGCTGATCGCGTGGCTAGCTGTACTCCAGTCGGCAATCAACGCGAAGGTTCACACGACTTCGCGCGCGTTCGGCGTATCGTTAAAACGGATGAATTTTCATCCGTTTTTCGTTTGCGCCCTTCGCAAAAAACAGCGCATTTTGTGCTGTACACCCGACACAATCAATTGCCGCATGCGCGGCTGGGCGTCGTTGTGGCGAAGCGTTTCGCGCCGCGCGCGGCGACCCGCAACACGATCAAGCGCGTCACGCGCGAGCTGTTTCGCAACAGCGCGATGCCGCCGGTCGACTGCGTGGTGCGTTTGTCGCGCGCCGTCAACAGCAAGGATGGCCCGGCCACCACGACCAAGCTCAAAGCCGAGCTGCGTGAAGAATTGAGCCGCCTGTTCGCGGCGCAAATCGCCGCCCAGGCCCGTTCTGTTGCTGCGCCACCACCATCCGCGCCATGAAAACCCTGCTGCTGTTCCTGCTGCGCGCTTATCAGTTGCTGATCAGCCCCATGCTGGGACAGAATTGCCGTTTCTATCCGAGCTGTTCGCATTACGCGATGGAAGCGCTGCGAGTGCACGGTACGGCCAAGGGCAGCCTGCTGGCTGCCAAGCGCCTGTGCCGTTGCCACCCCTGGAATGAAGGGGGCGTCGACCCGGTGCCGCCGGCCGACGGTAAACAATCTTCAACGACCGCTTGCGGTTGCAACCACTCCTGACAAATACCCTAATGGATATCAATAAACGTACCATCCTGTGGATCGTGTTTTCCGTCTCGCTGGTAATTCTCTGGAACGAATGGATGATCTCGAACGGCAAGCCGTCGATGTTCTCCGCGAACACGGAACAAACCGCCAAGGCGCCTGTCACCCCGGCCAAGACGGACGCCCTGGCTGCCGCGGCTGCCGGCGCAGCCGCCGTGCCTGGCGAAGCGACCGATCCCGCCGCGTTCAAGCGCGAAGTGATTACCATCACCACCGACGTCATCAAGGTCGACATCGACACCCTGGGCGGCCAGGTCAAGCGTCTGGAATTGCTGAAGTTCAAGGGCGCGGGCAATCCGGGCTGGTTCGGCGGCTGCTTCGGCCTGTTCAAATGGTGCCAGCCTGACGATGGCAAGCAAAACGAAGTGCTGTTCGACGAAGGCGCGAACCGCACCTATCTGGCGCAGTCGGGCCTGGTCGGCGGTCCATTCCCCACCCATGCGAGCGGTTTCACCGTGCAGCCTGGCGTGCGCACCCTCGGCGACGGCAAGCAAGTGCAACTGGTGATGGAAGCGGTCGAAGGCGGCGTCAAGCTGACCAAGACGTTTACCTTCAAGCGCGGCGATTACGTCATCGACGTGCGCCACGATGTGGCCAACGTGGGCGCAGCGCCCGTGACGCCGCAGCTGTATCTGCAACTGACGCATGACGGCAACAAGCCGGTCGGCGACTCGTTCTTCAACAGCAGCTTCACGGGTCCGACCCTGTACACGCCGCAAGACAAGTACCAGAAGCTGACGTTCGAGAAAATCGAAAAAGCGGCAGTGGAAGACGAGAAGAAGGGCAACGACAACGCCATGAAGGGTCTGCATCCGGCCACGGCGAATGGCGGCTGGTTTGCGATTTCGCAACACTTCTTCGTCTCGGCTTTCGTTCCGCCTGAAAACGCCAAGCGCGACATCTTCACGAAGAAGGTCGGCACCAATTTGTACGCCATCGGCAACGTGCTGCCATTGCCTACCCTGGCGCCAGGCGCCTCGGCCAGCATGGACAGCAAGCTGTATTCGGGTCCGCAAATCGCCCACCTGCTCGAACCGGTCTCGCCGGGCCTGGAACTGGTCAAGGATTACGGCTGGCTGACCATCATCGCCAAGCCGATGTTCTGGGTCATGGAACAGATCCACAGCGTGCTGGGCAACTGGGGCTGGACCATCATCGCCTTCACGATCCTGATCAAGCTGGCCTTCTTCCCGCTGTCGGCCGCCGGCTACCGCAGCATGGCCAAGATGAAACTGGTCACGCCGAAGATGCAGGCGATTCGCGAGCGCTACAAAGGCGATCCGCAAAAGATGAACCAGGCCACGATGGAGCTGTACAAGACGGAAAAGATCAATCCGCTGGGCGGCTGCCTGCCGATCCTGATCCAGATGCCCGTCTTTATCGCCCTGTACTGGGTGCTGAACGCGTCCGTGGAAATCCGCGGCGCGCCATGGATCGGCTGGATCACCGACCTGGCCCAGCATGACCCATGGTGCATCCTGCCAGTGCTGTACGCGATCTCGATGTACATCACGACCAAGCTGAACCCGGCTCCTGCCGATCCGATGCAAGCGAAGATGATGCTGTTCATGCCACTGGCATTCTCGGTGATGTTCTTCTTCTTCCCGTCGGGCTTGGTACTCTACTGGGTCGTCAACAACGTCCTGTCGATCGGCCAGCAATGGGTGATCACCAAGAAATACGCGCCTGCCGCCAAGTAATTCCGGCCAGCGAACAGAAAGCCCGCCTAGTGCGGGCTTTTTAATTCTTGTAGGTCGGATTGGCGTGGCAAGGCCACGCGTAATCCGACACTATCGCCAGCGTGTGCTGCGTCGGCTTACACGCTGCGCGCTAAGCCGACCTACGTTGCTGCACTTCCCTTGCCGTACCTATTACAATATCCCCATGAAACTCGACTCTTCCCCTATCGCCGCCATTGCCACCGCTCCCGGTCGCGGCGGCATCGGCGTGGTACGCGCCTCCGGCAAAAACCTCGCTCCCTTAATGACGGCCCTGTTCGGCGCACAGCAATTGAAACCGCGCCACGCCACCTATCTGCCATTCACGGAAGCCGATGGCAGCATCATCGACCAGGGCATCGCCATCCACTTCAAGGGTCCGCATTCGTACACGGGCGAAGACGTGCTGGAATTGCAGGGCCACGGCGGCCCCATCGTGCTGCAGTTGCTGCTGGCGCGCGTGCTCGAAGCGGGCCGTGACAGCGGCTTGCGCCTGGCCGAGCCGGGCGAATTCACGCGCCGCGCGTTTCTCAATGACAAGCTGGACCTTGCGCAAGCGGAAGCCGTGGCCGACCTGATCGACGCATCCACGGAAGCGGCGGCCAAGTCCGCTTCGCAATCGCTGTCGGGCGCGTTCTCGAACACCATCCACGCGCTGGTCGAGCAGGTGACGGGCTTGCGCATGCTGGTCGAGGCGACCCTGGATTTCCCGGAAGAGGAAATCGACTTCCTGGAAAAATCGAATGCGCGCGGCCAATTGAAAGCCGTCATCGAAGCGTTGAACAAAGTGTTTGCCCAGGCGGCGCAGGGCGCGTTGCTGCGCGAAGGTCTCAATGTCGTGCTGGCCGGACAGCCGAACGTCGGTAAATCGTCGCTGCTGAACGCGCTGGCGGGCGCCGACGTGGCCATCGTCACGCCGATCGCCGGCACCACGCGCGACAAGGTCAGCGAAACCATCCAGATTGAAGGCATTCCGCTCAACATCATCGACACGGCCGGCATCCGCAGCGCGGGCGACACCATCGACGCCGTCGAGCGCATCGGCATCGAACGCACCTGGGGCGAAATCGGCAAGGCGGACGTGATCTTGCACCTGCTCGACGCCGACCACGGCCCGACCCTGGCCGATGAAACCATCGTCGCCGCCTTCCCCGAAGGCGTGCCCGTGGTGCGCGTGTGGAACAAGATCGATCTGTCCGGCCACAAGCCCGGCGTCGACAGCATGCCCGACGCCACCCATGTGTATCTGTCGGCGCACGAGCACATCGGCATTGACCTCTTGCGCGCCGAGCTTCTGCGCATCGCCGGCTGGCAGCAGACGGGCGAATCGCTGTACCTGGCGCGCGAACGCCATCTGATCGCCTTGAAATCGGCCGGCAAGCATCTCGATATCGCCGCCGCGCATGCGGCGCAGGACGACCAGTCGCTGGACCTGTTTGCCGAAGAGCTGCGCCTGGCGCAGGTGCAACTGTCGAGCATCACCGGCGAATTCTCGCCTGACGATCTGCTGGGCGTGATCTTCAGCCGTTTCTGCATCGGCAAATAAGGAGGTTCGATGAAGCAGCTGCTTGTTCTGCTGTTCAGTTGCCTGCCCATGCTGGCTGGCGCGCAGGAAAAGTTGCCCAAGGACGTGGCGAAGTTCGTCGAGAACGCCCAGATGTGCGAGCACTTTGCCGGCGAGTGGGATGACAACGACAAGGCGCGCCAGCGCGAGATCATCGCTGCCGTGGACGATTCTTGCGGCCAGGCGCAGCGGCAGTGGAAGCGGCTGTCCGCCAAGTATGCGGGACAGCCGGCGATCAAAAAAGTCATCGACGCGCATGCGAATGATGCGGTCAGGAGCTTTCGGAAATAAGTCCGAACGGTGAAAAAAGGTCATCGCTAACGTGCGAGGGGGTCTGACCCCAGGGTTTGTTACCCCTTCTTCGCCTTCGCCTGCTCCCTGAACTTCTGGAACGTCTCGATATGCTCGGCGCGGCGCAGCACGCGCGAGTGCGGGTCGAGCGTGTACGTAGCGCCAGCCGGCAGGGGCAGTTCGCCAAAGCCCAGCGACATGGGAACGGTATGGATTTCTTTGCCGATACGCACTTCCACCGGCATCGGGAAGGCGATGTCGGCCGGCGTCTTCCATAGCAGGCGCAAGGTGTCGCCGTCGCGCACGGCGGACAGCTCGGGCAATGCCGCCTGGTACAGATAGATCTGGAAGAACCAGTCGTAATTGCTGCCCGTGACTTTGTTGACGATGGCCATGAATTCCGTCGTGCTGCCATAGCGCGGCTGGAACTGGCCCGGCTGCGGCTGTTCCGTGCCGTAGACGAGCAGGCGCACGGCGCGGAAGAAGGCGTCGTCGCCGATCAGGCCGCGCAAGGTGTGCAACACCAGCGCCCCTTTCACATACAGGTCGCCGCCCGGCCCGCCCTTTTTCAGGTCGTAGACTTCTTCCTCGCTTTTCGGTTTGCCCGAGACCATGGGCGCCTTGTTGACGATGCCGGCGCGCATTTGCTGCAGCGAAGCAAAATACTCTTGCTCGCCCCGCAGATATTGCATGTACAGCGGTTGCATATACGTGCCGAAGCCTTCGTGCAGCCACATGTCGTCCCAGTTGCTGTTGGTCAGCTGGTTGCCGAACCATTCATGGGCAAATTCATGCTGCAGCAATTCATCGTAGCCATAGCTGGTCTTGGCGAATTTGTTGCCATAGGCATTGATGGTCTGGTGTTCCATGCCCTTGTGCGGGGTTTCGGCGATACCGACTTTCTCATCGCCAAACGGGTAGGGGCCGATGACGCTTTCAAAAAAGTTGAGCATGGGCGGCAATTCCGCGAACAGGGCGCCAGCCTTCGCTTCGCTTTCCGGCAGATACCAGAATTGCAGGGGGATGCGGTTGCCGTAGCGGCTCACATACTCGCCCTGCATGCTGCGGTAGGGCGCCACGTTGAGGGCAATGCCATAGGTGCTCGGATGCTTGGCGCGCCAGTGCCAGGTGCGCCAGCCGTCGGCCTCATCCATGCCGAGTGCGATGCCATTGCCGGCGGCCACCAGCGGCGCCGGCACGATGATGTGCTGGTCGATCAGCCGGGCCTTGCCCATCGGGTGGTCGATGCACGGCCAGAACAGGTCGCAGCCCTCGCCTTGCACGGCGCTGGCGATCCACGGCGCGCCATCGGCCGTGCTCGACCAGACCATGCCGCCATCCCACGGCGCTTTCACGGCGACGTGCGGCACGCCGTGGTAGACGACGCGGATGGTGGTGCGCGCGCCTGCCGCGAGGGTGGCAGGCAAGGTCATGCTCAGGCGGCCGTCCGGGTTGGCATAGTCTTGCGGCCGCAGCGCCTTGCCGTCGATTTCGATGGTGTCGACAGGCAGATTGCGGTCCAGGTCCAGCGCGAAACGCGAGATCGGCTGCGTGGCCAGGAAAGTCAGGCGCGCATCGCCGGCAATGCTGCGGCTGGCAGGGTCGATGCGCAGGGTCAGGTCGGCGTGTTCGAACACCACCGCCAATTGTTCCGGCGTGCGTTCGGCGCCTGAATTGAGGGTGTAGGCGGTGGGCGCGCGCGTGGCGCAGGCGCTGAGCAGCAGGCAGGAGAGCAGCAGGGGAATGTGTTTCATGGCGAGCGCGCAAGTGAACGGAACACCGATTGTAGTGTGAAGTGACAACGTTGTCGTTTGGAAATTTCAAGGTGCCGATAGGGCAAGCGTGGCCCCGGTTGAGAAATGTCATGGGCTTCAAACGACGCTGACGTAATCTTGCTGAGCGGCCTTGAAGTGCCGCTAGGAAAGGAAGCGCCATGGACAGCGAACAGCCGGAAGTCGTGGAAAGCAGGGGGATGGTGGCGCCGCCATTGCCTTCCCTGCCGCAATTGATCGCAGCGCTGCCGCCAAAAGGCGCATGCTGGTATTGCGACAAGCCGCTCGATGCCGTGCGCCGTTTCTGTTGCAAGAGTTGTTGCGTGGCGTATGCGGAAGAGGCGCAGTACAACAGCTGAGCGCTAGCGGCGCCGCAGCAGCGCCGCCAGGGCGCCTTCGAAATCGAACTCGTGCGCGGCGGCTGCCACTTCCTGATAGACGTTGACGCCCAGGCTGGCAGCGAGCAGGCTGGCCGAGTTTTCCAGGATGTCGATGGCCGCGCCGTCGCCTTCGCGCAGGTGGCTGGCCAGGCGCGCCAGCAGCAGCTGGATGGCGGGTGCGGCCGGGTCGGGCGCCACGTCCTGCGCCGCCGTATGGGCCGCTTCCGGCGTGCCCAGCATGCTGCTGACCGCGCCGAGCAATTGATCCTGCGCCAGTTCCAGCTGCAGCATCTGCTGGGCCAGGTCGGGTGCCTGCGCACGCAGTGCCGATTCCAGGGTTTCCGCCAGGCTGTGCACGTGGCGCGCGCCGATCATGCCGGCGGCGCCTTTCAGGGTATGCGCCTTCAGGCGAGCGGAAGCGTAGTTGCCCGCGTCGAATTCGGCGCGGATCTGGCACGGCGTGGTGCCGTGGTCGTGCAGGAAGCGGCGCAGGATTTTCAGGTACAGGATGCGGTCGCCCATGATGCGGCCCAGTCCGTTCTCGACATCGAGAATACGGACCATGTCGGATGCCGCAACGGCGGCATCATCATCGCAAGTGGCGTGTGGTTTCAGCATGCTGTGCAGAGCGCCCCAAAACTTGTCAATTGCCGTAAAGCAGGAACAGCTATTCTACATCCAGTCATCCTCGACGCCGCGCCCGCTTGGCCGCCAGCGACATCGCTAGCGCGTCGTGAATGACCAGCTGTGCGTGACGTCCGCGCCATTGACTTTGCCGATGAAACTCACGTCATAGCTGGTGTTCGCGTTCAAGGTCGCCAGTGGGATGATGGACGCGGCCGAGACCGGCGTATGCACATCGTTGCCGCTGGTGAGCAGGCGTACCGCCAGGTCCGTGGCGGCACCGCGCTGGCGCACGCTGAATGCCGTCACGCTGACGGGCGTGCCGTAGTTGGCATGCACGCTGATCGGGTAGCCAACCACGTCCTGGTTCGGCACGGGATCGGGCGATTCGTTATCGCTGGAAAAACTGACGGCTACCTTCTGCTGTCCGCTGACAGGATAGGTGACGATCTGTCCCGCCGCCAGCCCGGGGCCATAGTTGCGGTTGCCGGCCATGTCGGTGGTGAAATAGGCATAGCCGGAGCTGCTGACGGCCGCGCCCGCGCCGCCTTCCTTGAACAACGGCTCGAAAATGACGAAGCGGTGATAGATGGCCGTGACCAGCTCTTCGGCCAGGTAAAAGCCGGACGTGTTGCCCGCGCCCGCGATGACTTCGCCCTGCAGCGACGTGACGACGTAGCCGGCCTTGGCCAGGCGGTCGCCCAGCTTGACGCCCGTAAAGCCGGGCTTGCCCTGCACCTGCTCGTGCGCCACTGTACTGTTGAGATTGAGATAGCTGGAATGGCCCAGCGCCGCGCCGTCGATCAGGCTGTTGCGCACCATCGGCGACAGGCCGATCTGGCTGCGCCGGTAGTTGAACCAGTTAAAGCCATCGGTGGCAATATTGTTGCTGAGGACGGGAGCGCCCGGCTCCTGTGTCAGCTGTCCGGCCGGGGTAGAGGTGCTCAGCGACGTATTGCTGCCGCTATCGCCGCCGCCGCAGGCGCTCAGCAGTGCTGCAGTCAGCAGGGCGGGTATCCAGTATTTCCAACGCAGTGACGAGGCAATCAAGTTGGCTCCTGTATAGGTAGGCGGACAGCGGTGGGGCCAGCGTGCTGTCCTGTAAAACGATTCTAAGGTATTTTGATACCGCGTAGCGCATCCATGAAAAGATATGTCGCGCTCGTGCGCGGACGGTGCCGCAGCTGCGCAGGGTAGAATGAGCGTAGCGCAGCGTTTGCCGCTGCATCGCCTTACTTCCGATTTTTTGATTGCCCATACATTTGAACACATTGCCCAAGTCGCGCCTGCAGCGCGCCAAATACGCCTTGCCCAGCATGGTGACTTTGCTTTCGATAGCATGCGGTTTTGCCAGCATCGTCATTTCCGTCGATAACGCCGCCGTGGGCGACGCGGATGCCTACCGCTTGGCGGCGGCGCTGCTGGTGCTGGCCGGCGTGTTCGATGCGCTCGACGGCTATGTCGCACGCCTGACGAACACCAGTTCGCAGTTCGGCGTGCAGCTCGATTCCATCGCCGACGTGATGAATTTCGGCTGCGCCCCGGCCGTCCTGTTGTACTGCTACGGCTTCGTGCAGATGGGCGTGCACGATCCGCTGCTGCTGCGCTTTGGCGGCATGGCCAGCTTCTTCTTTGTCGCGTGTGGTGCGATGCGCCTGGCGCGCTTCAATGTGAACGTGGGGCGCACGGACCCCCTGTATTTCGTCGGCATGCCGATCACGGCCGGGGCCGCTTGCGTGGCGGCCGTCGTGGTGGCCTGGCCGGCGCCCATCGATTCCATGCTGCACAGCTATCTGCTGATGCTGCTGCTCGTGGGCGTGGGCAGCCTGATGGTGTCGACTTTGCGTTTCCCCAGCTCCAAGCAAAAGAAAAGCCTGGCCGCGCTGCTGGTGCTGATCGTGGCCATCGCCCTGCTCGTGTGGCTGAAGACCAGCTTCTTCGCGCTGTTCTTCGCCGTCTACATCGGCGCCACCCTGCTGCTCAACCTGGCGTGGTACCTGGGCTGGCGCGGCATTGCGCTTCCCCAGGTTTTCAACGATCCGGATGAAATTGACTAAGCCACCTCGTGCCCGCGTGCGGCGCGCAGGATGGCGAACCAGTCGCTGCGGCTGAGTGTAAACTGCGTGCCTTCCACGGCCACGCCGACGGCTTCGATGCGGCCCGTGCCCGTCAGCGGCAGGGGACGGCAAGGCAGTTGCATGATCCACGCAAATACGACGCTGGCAAACGGACGCTGCAGCTGGTCGGCGATCTGCTTGATCACATTGCGCAAGTTCTCCACATTCGCGTCGCCGCCCTGGAACAGCCGGCCGCCCGCCAGCGGCGACCAGATCATCGGCGCCACGCCCACGTCCTGCAAGCCGTCGAAGGTTTCGTCGAACAGGGGCGCCACGTGCAGCGGAGAAAATTCCACCTGGTTCGTTACCAGCGGGAAGCGCCGGTGCAGACACTCGAACTGGTGGCGGCTGAAGTTCGACACGCCAAAGTGCAGCACCTTGCCTGCCGCTTCCAATTGCGTGAAGGCGCCGGCGATCTCGTCGAAATCCATCAGCGGGTCGGGACGGTGGATCAGCAGCAAGTCCAGGCGGTCCGTGTGCAGCTGGCGCAGGGTGTGTTCCACGGAACTGGTGATGTGCGCCGCGCTTGTGTCGTAATGCTGGATGGCATGGCCGGGACGGTGCGGCGACAGCAGCTTGATGCCGCACTTGCTGACCAGCTCCATCTTGTCGCGCAAGCCCGGCTGCAAGGCCAGCGCTTCGCCAAATAGCCCTTCGGCGCTGTAATCGCCATAGATGTCGGCATGGTCGAAACTGGACACGCCCAGCGCCAGACATTGCTCGATGAAAGCCAGGCGCTGCTGCGCCGACATATTCCACTCGCCGATGCGCCACATGCCGGCAACGACTCGCGACAGTTCGGGACCGTTGCTGCTCAAACGGCTGCGCGGCGCTTGCAGGCTGGCGGGAAATACATGGCTCATGGGCTGGCTTTCTGATGGTGGAGACGAAGGTGACGCCACGATTATAGCCAGCTACGCTACAGCATGCTGTGGAGAAATCGGCGGCGAGACAGACGAAAAAAATGCCCGCAGCATCTGCGGGCATTTTTATGGGGAAACGCTAAAGACTTATTTCATCCACAGGCGCATCGAATCCCAGGCGCGGCCGAAGATCGTTGCCTGGTTGATGGTTTCCAGCGCCACGACCGGCAGTTCCAGCAGGACCTTGTCGTCGACCATCATTTTCAGCTTGCCGACCGGGGCGTTTTCAGCCAATGGCGCGACCAGCGGGTCCTTGCGTTCCAGCACAGGTTTCATCTTGGCAGCCGTGCCTTTTGGTACGGTGACGAGCACATCGCGGGCGAAACCGATTTTCACGGTGCCTTTCGAGCCCTTCCACACTTCCGGCGTGGCCACTGCCTGGCCCTTCGAGTACAGTTTGACCGTATCGAAGTTCTGGAAGCCCCAGTTCAGCAGCTTCTGGCTTTCCTGCGTGCGGGCCTGGTCCGACGAGGTGCCCAGCACCACGGAGATCAAACGGCGCTCGCCCGTGCCGCCTGGGCGGCGGGCCGACGCGATCATGCAATAGCCGGCCGCTTCCGTGTGGCCCGTTTTCATGCCATCGACGGTAGGGTCCAGCCACAACAGGCGGTTGCGGTTAGGCTGGGTAATCTTGTTGTACGTAAAGCTCTTGATGGAATCGATTTTGTAGAATTCCGGGTAGTCGGCGATCACGCGCTTGGCCAGCACGGACAGGTCTTGCGCCGTGGAATAGTTATCGGGGCTAGGCAAGCCATGCGGATTGGCAAAACGCGTGTTTTTCAGACCCATGCGCTGGGCTTCGCGGTTCATCAGCACGACGAACGTGCCTTCATCGCCGGCAACGGCTTCCGCCAGCGCCACGGCGGCGTCGTTACCCGATTGAATCATCAGGCCGTGCAGCAAGTCGTCGATCGAGACAGGGGTAGCGGGGTCGATGAACATCTTCGAGCTGCTCGAATCGACTTTCCATGCGCGCACGGACACGTTGACTTTCTGGTCCAGCGCCAGTTTCTTTTCGCGGATGGCGGCAAACGTCAGGTAAGCCGTCATGATTTTGGTCAACGAGGCCGGCTCGATGCGCGCGTCAGGATCTTGCGAAGCAATGATCTGGCCACTGGTGGCGTCAAGCAACAGCCAGGACTTGGCGGCGATGGTCGGGGCTGGAACGCTCTGGGCGTAGGCGGCGGAAAAGAAAAATACACTGGAGGCCAGTGCCGCTAAAAGTTTTTTCATGGAGGCTGGTCTGCGAGAAAAAGATGAAGGCTGAGGGCCATGCTGTTGCTGCTTGCATGGCCGCGTGGAAAAAACGGATCAATTATAGCCGTGGAGGCGCTAGTAAGCCCACACTTCAATGATCATCTGCTGCGATTGCGGGTTTGTCACCATGCCACAGGGCAATCACGAGGTTCTTGATGTGATTGAGCTTGCGGTGGAAAAAGTGGTCGGCGCCGGGGATCACGATCACGGGAATGTCTTGTGGACGGGCCCAGTCGAAGACGGCGGACAGGGGGATCGTGTCGTCCAGTTCGCCGTGGATCAAGATGGTGTCGGCGGGAATGTCGGCCATGGCCCATTTGCCGGCCGCGCTGCCGATCAGCGCCAGGCGCTCGACGGGCGTACCGGCGGCGGCCAGACGTTCCTGCAGTTCCGATTGCACGAAGGTGCCGAACGAGAAACCGGACAAGGCCACGGGCAAGCCCGGGTACAGGCCGCGCATGTGTTCATACAGCAACTGCATGTCGTCCGTTTCGCCCACGCCATGGTCGTGCACGCCTTCGGAAGCACCGACGCCGCGGAAGTTGATGCGCGCCACCACGTAACCGAGCGCGACAAACGCGCGCGCCAGGGTTTGCGTGACCTTGTTGTCCATCGTGCCGCCGTACAGCGGATGCGGATGGGCAACGAGGGCGATGCCGCGCGGAGTGTCTGCCGGGAAATCGAGCAAGCCTTCCATGCTGCCTGCATGGCCGGCGAGGGTAAATTTTTCCGAGTTTCTGTTCATGATGCTCATACTGGTGGGTATCTCTTAAATTGGCATTAAATCTTGAGGCGTTCGACGATCTTGCCGCCCACCAGGTGCGTATCGATGATTTCATCGATATCGCTGGTGTCGACGTAGGTGTACCAGGTCGCTTCCGGGTAGATCACCAGCAGCGGGCCTTCTTCGCAGCGGTCCATGCAGCCGGCCTGGTTGATGCGGATCTTGCCCGCGCCATTCATGTCGAGTTCCTTGATGCGGCGCTTGCAATGCTTTTGCGCCGCTTCCGCGCCATGGTCGCCGCAGCTGTTGCGGCCGTCTTCACGTTTGTTCATGCAGAAAAAAACGTGGCGTTCAAAATACGGTGCGTCGCTCATACTATGCTCCTGCGGAATCATCAATGCGCCATGATAACGCTTATGGGTGGTCTTCGCGACGCTGGCGCTGCACATCTTCTTGCCGGTTCAGGCGGTGCGAGGGCAGGCACAGGAACCACAGGGCCATGAAGGGCCACAGCAAAGCCAAAAATTGCGCCGCGCCATTGAAGTTGAGGAACTTGCCTTGAAACCAGCCTTGCAATGTTGACATGAAGTATGGGTTGATCGGCGTCGTATTCACCATCACCAGGCTCAGCAGCAAGGTGGCGGCCGCGATGCGACGCTGCGCCACGTGCGGCGCGAACGCCAGGCCGCCCAGCATGATCAGGCCGATCAAAAAGCCGCCCTGGGCGCCCGGCGTGATCCAGACGAAGGCGTTTTCCGGTGAAAACAGCAGCGCGCTGGCCATCGAGCGCACGATCAAGGCAGCGGCGATCAGGACCAGCATCAAGATGGTGCGCGGCGCGGCGCGGCGCAGCAGGCACAGCAGGGTGAGCACGGCGCCCGTCATGCCGCAAGCCGTGATGATGGTTTCCGAAAGCCAATATTGCTCGACCGTCAAGACGACGTCGGGACGCAGATACGCGGCCAGGTCGATGTCGATGCCCGCCAGCTGCGACAGCCAGTCCGACAGGATGGGCAGCAGCTGGCCCAGGCCGAACAGATAGCCTTGCGGATAGATTTGCGCCAGCGGCCACAGGGCCACGAGCACCAAGCCCTGGCTGGCGTGCTGGGCAAACCAGCGCTGGCGCAAGCGGAACAAATGACTTTGGTCGAGCAGCTTGCGCGCCGTCAGGGCGCCGATGATGGAACCGATGCAGCAGCCGGCCGCATTCGTATAAAAATCGAGGTTCGACGAGACGCGGCTGGGCAAATAGGTTTGCACGGCTTCCATGCTGCCCGAAATCAACATGCCGCACAGGCTGGCGACGATGACGGCAAAGAAACCCGTGATCCTCGGAAACAGCGAATACACGATCAGCGCGCCCAGCGGAATGTAGCCGACGACGTTGATGCCCACGTCAAAGCCCGTCCAGTAGCGGGGCATGCGCGTGTTTTCCAGGAACGTCAGCGGCGACAAACCATTGCTGTGCCAGCCCGTGAACGGGAACCAGCTCGCATACACGATCAGGAAGACGTAGGCGAGCAGGGTCGCGCGCGACACGGGCGAGGAACGGACGGGCGGCAGCGGCGCCGCCGGGCTGGCGGGGGATGCGGGGTCGGTCATTCTTTCGTGATATTCAGCGTGCCCAGCCAAGTGAGCAGGTCGGCGGCGATGGCGTCCGATGCCGCCGCCAGCGCCTGCGCGCCGCCTTGCGCATCGGCGCTGCCGGCGGGTCCGCTGCGGCTGAAGGTTTTCTGGTCGATCAGGCGGTGGCCGCGAAACAGCGAGGCGCGCAGCGACACGTGGCCGCTGCTCTGCGTCTGCGTATCGAAGTTTTGCGAGAAATCATCGACGTCGATGCGCAGCAGGGGCATGCCGGCGGCCGCGTCCGTGGTCGACAACACTTTCACGCCGCTTTGCGCCACGCGCGTTTTCAGGCGCTGGCTCAGCAGTTGCAGCGGCGGCGTGTTCCAGCGGTTGTAGGCGTACGGACGCGATTGCTGCGCATCGGCGTACAGCAAGCGGTAATACATGCGCTGGCTGTCGAGCCAGGATGGACCGTTGGCGTCGGCGATTACCAGCACGGGCACGGCTGGCGCGGCTGCTTGCGCGTCTGCCAGCGGTGCGGCCGGGCCGAAATCATAGAAAGTGGGGACGGGGCCGCGGCTGGCGCAGCCGCCCAGCAGGAATGCGGCGGCCAGGATGAGTGCGCTGAGATTGCGTGGGGTAGGCATGCGGTGTTCTCCTTATTTGCCCGGTGCCGAAAAACCGGGCTCGCCCGGGCCGGGCGGGATGTCTGGGGCGCCGAACAAGATGCTCTGCGGCTGTTCATTGAGCGTGCTCATGGTGGTTTTCAGGGCGCGCATCGAGGAGCGCGCTTCGCCGCTCAGCTCGATGACTTGCGGCAAGACTTCCAGCGACACGCCATTGGCCACCGTTTCCACCGAGCTGCCGACCCGGTCGACCGTGCCATTGACCTTGTCGAGCACGCCGCCTGGCGCCTGGATATCGTTGCCCAGTTTTTTCCACGTGGCCGTCAAGTCCGACACATTCTTGCTGGCCGTGCTCACGGCCGTCAGGGTTTGGCGCGTCTGTTCCGTCAGTTGCGGCAATTGTGTCAGGGTCGGTTCCAGTTGCTGCGGAATGGCGCCAAAAGCCTTGGCGGCCTTGCCCACTTCCGTGAAGGCGCCCAGCATGGCCGCCTGGTTGTCGGGGCTGAGCAGGTTGTTGACCTTGTTGGTGATCTGTTCGGCCTGGTCGAGGATGCGCTTGCCCCGTTTTTCCAGCTGGTCGAGCAAGCCGGCGCGCAGGGGGATCAGCGACGGCTTGTCCTTGCTGGTGCCCAGCAGTTTCGAACCCACATGCTCGTCGTCGAGCTGGATGTAGGCGATGCCCGTCACGCCCTGGTAGCCGAGGGTGGCAAACGTGGTGTTGGTAACGGGCGTGTCGGGCGCCACGCTGATGTGCACGAGGATTTGCCCCGCCTTTTGCGTGTCGAAATCGATGGCGTCGACCTTGCCCACTTCCAGGCCCCGGTAGCGCACGGTGGCCTGCGGGTTCAGGCCCGGTACGGACAGGGTGGTGGCGAGCAGATACGGCACCCGTTCCACGCGGTCGCGGTTGAACCAGACGCCGAACAGGATGGCGGCCACCAGCAGGGTCAGTGTAAAAAATCCCGTCATCAGGGCATGTGATCTGTTTTCCATTACTTCTCCGCTTTCGTGTCTGTGCCGGCGTCGTCGCCTGGCTGCGCCGCCTTGCCCGCCGCCGCCTGTTTCTCATCGAGGACGGCCAGCGCGCGCTTGCCGCGGTCGCCGAGGAAAAATTGCTTGATGAACGGGTGGTCGACTTCGATCACCTCGCGCGTGGGGCCGATGGCGATCACATGTTTTTCCGCCAGCACGGCGATGCGCGTGGACAGGGCGAACAAGGTGTCGAGGTCATGCGTGACCATCACCACCGTCAAGCCCAGCTCGCGGTGCAGCGACTGGATCAGGGCGACAAAACTTTCCGACAGGTCCGGATCCAGGCCCGCCGTCGGTTCGTCGAGGAACAACAGCTTCGGTTCCAGCGCCAAGGCGCGGGCCAGGGCCACGCGCTTGATCATGCCGCCCGACAAGTCCGACGGCATCTTGAGCGCATGCTCCGGGCCCAGGCCCACCATATTCATCTTCAATAATACCGCGTCGTGCACCAGCGCTTCGGGCAGCACGCGCAATTCGCGCATCGGCTGGGCCACATTGTCGAACACGGTCAGCGCCGAATACAGTGCGCCTTGCTGGAACAGCATGCCCCAGTGGTTGCGCAACTGTTGCAGCTGGTCTGAACTTGCCTTGTTGATATCTTCGCCAAAGACTTTGACGCAGCCGCGCGCCGGATGTTCCAGGCCCAGCATCTGGCGCAGCAGCACCGTCTTGCCTGTACCGGAGCCGCCCACGATGGACAGGATCTCTCCCCGTTCGATTTCCAGGTTCAAGTCCTGGTGCACGACGGTGCGGCCGAACTTGGTCCACAGATTGGTGATGTCCACCACGGGCGCGCTGCCGTGCAGGTTGAACTGGCCGTCCTTGCCGGTGCCGCAGGCGATATTGGTGTCGTCTGCCATCAGTAGCCCACTCCATTGAAGACGATGGCGAACACGGCGTCGGCCAGGATCACGACGGTGATGGCCGTGACGACGGCGGTGGTGGTGCCGCGCCCCAGGCTTTCCGTGTTGGCCTTGATGCGCAGACCGAAGTGGCACGAGACAAGGGCGATCAGCATGCCGAAAATCACGCCCTTGCCCAGACCGATCATGTAGTTGGCCAGCGGCACGGCGTCGGGCAGCTTCTGTATAAAATAGCGCGCCGACAGGTTCAATTCCACCTTGGCCGCCACCATGCCGCCGATCAGCGCGGCCGTGTCCGTCCAGATGACGAGCAGGGGCATGGATATGGCCAGGGCCAGCACTTTCGGCATGATCAGGCGGAAACCGTGCGAAATGCCCATCACCAGCATGGCGTCGAGTTCTTCCGTGACGCGCATGACGCCCAGCTGGGCCGTGATGGATGAACCGGAGCGCCCGGCCACGAGGATGGCGGCCAAGAGCGGCCCCAGTTCGCGGATGACGCTCATGCCCAGCAGGTTGACCAGGTAGATGTCGCCGCCAAACGCGCGCAGCTGCTGCGCGGACAGGTAGGACAGCACGACGCCGATCAGAAAGCCGACGAGGGCCGTGATGCCCAGCGCCTGGAAGCCCGCATGGAAGATATTGGCGGAGATTTCACGCCATGGCCCGCGCATCGGATGGCGCGCGAAACGGCCGATATCCTGTGTCACCTGGCCGACCAAGGCAATAAAGCCCTTCAAATGTTCGAAAAACAGCAAAATGGCCATGCCCAGTTTCATCACGGGCGTGAGGCGGTTGGCGCGCGAGGGCGGCGTCGTCAACGGTCCCGTTTCTTCGATGCGCCGGAAAAACTCTTCCTGCGATGGCGCCAGGGTCAGCTGCGCGGGACGCTGCTTGCCCCAGGCATTCCAGAACAGTTGGGCGCCGATATGGTCCATGCTGTCGATGGCCGACAGGTCCCATTGCGCCTTGGCATCGCCCTGCAAGGGTTTGAGCTGGGCGTCGATGGCCTTGATGGCATTGTCATGCGCCAGCGCGTGCACCTGCCAGGTGCCGCTGGCAGTGACAAGGGCTCCCTGTTGGGAGCTGGTCTGGGAGAGGGTCAGTTTCGGCGATTGTACAGTCGGCATCATGCCAGTTTAAGGGAGAATGGCGCAGACCGCCACCGCTGTTCAATCGCCGGCCCCTCAGGACGCCAGGTGGCGCGCCTGCCGCTGCGGCAGGGCGACGTCCGGACGCACCTTGGTGCTGCCAGTATTCACTTCGGCTGGCTTGGCGTGCGCGGCCGCTTGCGCGCCGCCCGCATAGTCGCTGGCCACGAGGGCGTTGGCCTCCAGCGCGCTCATGCCGCGCGTCTGCAGCCATTGCGCCACCAGCTTGGCCAGGCGCTCCATGGCGATGCGGTGGGTGGCGTCCGTGTGGGCATACAGCCAGTTCGAAAAATCCATGAAATTTTCAAATGGCGCATCGCCGAGCATCCATTGCACTGTATTGGCGAAGCGGCCCGAGTTGGCCACCAGGTCCCAGTAGCGGGCGAAGCGCACGAGGCGCTGCATGCTCATGAAATCGAGCTGTTTATTGGCCAGGATGGTGTACGGCGGGTGCGGGTCGAACACCATGCCATAGTTTTCCGTATGGCGGATGATGGGCGTGCCGCGCAGCCGCTTTAATATGCCGAACTGGATTTCATGCGGTTTCAAGGCCACCAGCTTGTTGAAGCCGGCCGCGAAGCTTGCTTCATCCTCGCCCGGCAAGCCGGCGATCAAGTCCACGTGCAAGTGGGCGTTCGATTCCTCGCACAGCCAGCGGATGTTGTCGGCCGCCTTTTGATTATCCTGCTTGCGGCTGACCAGCGATTGCACGTCCGGATTGAAGCTCTGGATGCCGATCTCGAACTGCAGCGCGCCGGGCGGGAATTTGCTGATGCCTTCCTTCAAGGCGTCAGGCAAGTGGTCTGGCACCAGTTCGAAGTGGGCGTAGATCGGATCGTCCGGATTCGCTTCGATCTTGTCGAGAAAGAACTGCATGATCTTCAAACTGGTCTTGATGTTCAGATTGAAGGTGCGGTCGACGAACTTGAACAGGCGCGCGCCGCGCGCATGCAGGGATTCCATCTCGGCCAGGAAGTTCTCCAGCGCGAAGGGCCAGGCCGTCTTGTCCAGCGCCGACAGGCAGAATTCGCACTTGAACGGACAGCCGCGCGACGCTTCCACGTAAATCGTGCGGTGGCGGATATCGTCGTCTGTATACAAGGAGTAGGGCAGTTGCAGTTCCGCCAGCGGCGCTTGCACGCCCGCGTGGATCTTCATCAGCGGCTTCGGCCCGTTGAGGATCTCGCCGCACAGCTTGGGGAAGGTGACGTCGCCCCAGCCCGTGATCAGGTAGTCGGCCAGCTTGACGATTTCCTGCTCGCCCGCCTCATGCGACACTTCCGGCCCGCCCAGCACGATGATGACTTCGGGCGCCACGCGCTTGAGCATGGCCACCAGTTTGGTTGTTTCCTCGACGTTCCATATATACACGCCAAAACCGATGATACGCGGTTTGTTGATGAGGATGCGTTCGACCAGTTCCGTGGTTTTCGTGCCGATGACGAATTCCTGCAGCCGCGTCTGCGCTTGCAGCGGCCCCATATTGGCCAGCAGATAGCGCAATCCCAGCGAGGCGTGGGTGTAGCGGGCGTTCAGGGTGGAGAGCAGGATGGTCATGGGAGGCGATGAAAACGGCGAAACCGCTATTTTACGCTGTCGCATCATCTGTGCGCTGCGGCAACAAATGCCATGTTACCATTTGTCAATAATTACTAACTTGTCAATGCTACGGCAGGCTAAAAGGGATACAAGGTGCTGGCGAAAAAAGTACTCAATAAAAAAGTCCTGCTCGGGACGCTGGCCGGCGTGGCCGTGGTAGCGGCCGCACTGGTCGGCTATCGGGTTTTTGGCTGGGGCGCGATGGGGCCGGTCAATGGCCTGAAGCTCGATTTATCCCGGCCCGACGCGCTGGTCCGCACGAAAAGCCTGTCGGCCTTGCCGCGCGACTTGCTGACGGTGCCGCTGGCGCGCGACGTGTTGCGTGAGGATTTCCTGTTCTATTACGAGCAAAGCGAAGACCGGCTGGGGCTCAAGGGCAGCTTGCGCCGCATCGCTTACGAGCATGAGCTGGGCTGGGGTGACCAGCTGCTGCGCATGGTGCTGGACCAGCCGGCGGAAGTGGCCTTGTGGCGCGACGCCGACGGCTCGCTCAAGCATTTCGCCATCGCCGTGTCGCGCAGCCAGCTGACGCGTTTGCTGGAAGAAGCGGGCAAGATCGCCCTGAAGGATACGCAGATGCGCGTGGCCGGCAGCTTGCGCGTCGATGGCGGCCAGGTGCCCGTGTATGCGCTGAACTACGCTTACCAGCGCACCTTGCTGTTTGCCGCGCATGGCCAGCGCCTGGTCATCCTGTCTCATCCCGGCATGCTGTATGGCGGCAGCGACGGAAAGCATGGCGATGGCACGGCCGAGAAAACCGTGGCCAGCCTGCTGGCGCCGGAGTCGGCCAAACAGAACGTCTTTCATGCGCAATTCCATCTCGACGGCGCCGCGCCCGAGGGCCACAGCATCGCCGTCAAGGCGGACTTCCTGTCCTTCGGCTACCAGCCTTTCTTTGGCGCGTTAGAGGCGCTGCGCTTCGATTTTCAACAGGGCGCCTGGCAATCGAAGGTGCTGCTCAATGCCGATAAACTGAAAAACGGCGGCTATGACAGCAGCGCCTTGTGGCCGCAGCTGCCGCACAACCCGAGCGCCTGTTTCAGCGTGCCGGTCGACTGGACCGCGCTGCAGCCCGTGCTCAAACGCCTGGATAGCAAGACATCGGAGCCGGTGGCGCCGCTGGCCGGGCACTTGCAAGGCCCGGCCGCCGCGTGCTGGTATGGCAGTTCGCGGCTGCATACACCGGTTTTTGTCGCCACGCGCAGTGCGCAGGCCGGTGATGACGCTCTGTATGGCAGCTTGTTCGAGGCGGCCATCGCCGGCAAGGACCCCGTGCGCAAAACGACAGGGAAAGATGGCGCCACGCGTTGGGAACGCAGCGTCGCCACGGCGCTGGGCCAATCCAAGCCGGCGCTGGCCGTGGCCGGCAATACCGTTGTCTTTTCCACCGACGGCAAGCTGGTGGACCAGGTGCTGGCCGTGCGCCGCAAGCAGGCGCCGGCCGCCAGCGACCTGCTGCCCGATGCTTCGCGCACGATCGGCCTGATCGCGCCGGCGTCGCTGGCCCGGCTGATCCAGCTGGAAGCCTTCGATACCCTGCCGGCGAATAACGAACCGGTCTTGCGCGCGGCCGCCAACGAACACTTGGTGCCGCGCCTGAACGCCTTGAAAAAATATCCGCCGCTGCGCATGGTGCTCAAGCGGCAGCCAGCCAGCGGTACGTCATGGGAAACGCTGGAATGGCAAGAGGCCGCGCGATGACGCTGTGGCATGGACGGCATGGACGCCGTGCCGCCTTGCGCTGGCTGGCGGCTTGCGCCGCCACCGTGGCAATGCCCGCCTGGGCCTTGCGCGCGGCTGCCGACCCTCAGGTGCAGCTGTCACAGGCACAGAGCCGCGCCTTCCAGGCCTGGATGCTGCGCATCGTCAACGCGCAAATCGAACGTGGCCCGTCGCCGCGCTGGACGCACCGCGATTGCGCCGGCCTGGTGCGCTTTGCCGTCAATGAGGCGCTCACCGTGCATGACGCGAAGTGGCTGCATGCGAACGGCATCGCCAGCGACCGGCGCCTGCCGCCCGAGCTGGAACTGAGCGCGGCTCAGGCCGCCTTGCGCAACCGTTGGGTGCAAACGGGCGGCAATGTCGGCCACTTCGTCACGGCACTGGCGCTGGTGCAGCACAACAGCCGTTTCATCGCCCGCGAAATCAGCCAGGCGCTGCCCGGCGACCTGCTGTTTTTCGACCAGGGCGACGAACAGCACTTGATGGTCTGGATGGGGGCGCGCATCGCCTACCACACCGGCACCGTCACCCCCGACGACAATGGTCTGCGGACCGTCGATATCAAAGAACTCACGAGCTGGAAGGACACGCGGTGGCAACCTGTGGTCAACAATCCCAATTTCGCCGGGGTGTTCCGGCTGGCGTTTTTATCATGAAGCCGATTTTTGTCATGAAGCTGCTCTTCATGGGCTTTCTGGCGCTGCTCATGCTGGGCAGCGCCTCCGCGCAGCAGCGCGAGCCCAGCAATTACACGACCTTCAAGGGTGAACCGTTCTTCCTGCTGTCGGACGCCAGTTATGGCAGTCTTGATGAAGCGCGCGTGCGCCTCGAGGTGCCGGGCCGCGACATGGGACGCATGAACCTGGAAGCATATTCGGGCGCCGACATCGTCGTCTACCGCGTGCCCGAACCGATGGAGTTCCTGAAAAAGCAGCGCAATCTGCACCGCATCCAGGTCGAGGGCAATTACCAGGGCGAAGGCCTGGCCAACACTTTGAGTTTTCTGTGGGATAGCTGGTGGAAGCAGTCGCGCCTGGCCTGGCGCAAGCTGTTTTCCAGCGAAGCGCGCCTCGCCGTCACGAAAGAGCAGCCGCAGCTGGCGACCAATGACGCGATCCGCCGGCGCACCGTGTTCGCCAGCCATCCGCAGTACAAGCCGATCAAGGGCATGGAACTGGTCGACAGCTTCCGCTATCCGATCTGGCAAGCCAAGGCCATCGCGCCGCCGAAAGGCGTCAAGCTCGATGGCTCCAGCAGCGACTTCATCGTCGCTGGCGCCGGCAATGTGATGATCCCGCTGGGCAAGCGCAAGCCGGGCCTGTACCTGGTCGAAGCGATCATCGGCGAACACCGCGCCACCACCCTGGTATTCGTGTCGGACACGGTGGCTGTGACCAAGGTCTCGTCCGGCCAGATGCTCGTATGGACGGCGCGGCGCGACAACAGTGCCGCCGTGGCTGGCGCCAACGTGGCGTGGACCGATGGCACGGGCGTGCTGCAGTCGGCTGTCACAGGCGCCGACGGCGTTGCCTCGCTCGAGCGCGGCAGCCCCGAACACACGTATGTGCTGGGCCAGGACGGCGCCGGCGGCGTGTTCGTGTCCGAGAATTTTTACTATGACAGCGAGATCTATAACACCAAGATCTATGCCGTGACGGACCGGCCTCTGTACCGGCCCGGCGATGAAGTCAACGTCAAGTTTTTGGGCCGCGAATTTACCTCCGCGCGCAACTCGCAGGCAGCAAGCGCGGCGCCGATCAGCTTGAGCGTGCTCAATCCGAATGGCACGCCGCTGCTGACGCAAACGCTGCAGCTGTCTGGCGAGACGGGCGCCGACACGCGCTTCCGCCTGCCCACGGAAGCGACCGCCGGCGGCTATGAACTGCGTTTCAATTACAAGGATGGCGTGTATGGCGCGGCCTTCCGCGTGGCTGAATACGTCAAGCCGCACTTTGAAATCAACGTCCAGCCTTCGAAGCCGGAATTCAAGACGGGCGAGGCCGTCAAGGGCAGCATCGCGCTGCGCTACCCCGATGGCAAACCCGTGAAAAACGCGAAGATGACCTTGTCCTTGCGTGGCCAGCAAAACACCATGGTCGAAGGCGAGCTGCGTTACAGCGGCCTGTTCCCCGTGGCCCTGAAGACGGAGGAAGTGACGAGCGACGGCAGCGGCAATGTGGACTTCAGCTTGCCGCCCACCGCCGATCCCTCGCGCTACATCTTGACCGTGCTGGCGACCGATGGCGCGGCCTACCGCGTCAAGGCGACGCGCGAGCTGATGATAGAACGCTCGAGCAGCAGCTACCAGTTGAAGGCGGCGCGCCAGTTTTCCGACCCTGGCCAGGCCGTGCATTTCGACTTGCTGGCCGATGGACAGGGCGCGGCCAAGCCCGTGCGCTGGGAGATGGTGCAGCTGGAAAAACAGAGCAAGACCGACGGCGCGTTCGATCCAAATGCCAAGGGCTGGGACGTGACGTTCCCCGCCTCCGGCTCGTACCAGCTGGCGCTGCGCGACGAGCGCGGCAACCTGCTGGCCGCCGCCAGCCACTGGGTCGCCGGCGATGGCGTGCAAACGACGCCGGGCAGCATCGAGATCGTGCTGGACCGCGCCCGCTATCGTCCGGGCGACACGGCCGAAGCCTTGATCACGTTCTCCGACAAGGTCGACCAGGCGCTGTTGACGCTCGAGCGCGACAAGGTGGAGCAATATGGCTTGATGGCCGGCGCCGCCAACTGGTACCAGGCGAAGCGCGTGGCGCCGCGCCAGTGGAGAGTGCGCATCCCGGTAAAAGAAGAGCATGGCCCGAACATGACGTTCTCGGTGGCGTACACGCGCAATGGCGACTTCGTCTTCGAGAACGCGGGCCTGCAAGTGATCGAGCCGCGCATCGCGCTGCAATTCAAGAGCGACAAGGAGGTCTACCAGCCGGGCGAGAAGGTCACGCTCGATGTGACGGCGACGCTCGATGGCAAGCCTTTGAGCACCATGGTGGCGCTGGGCGTGGTCGATGAAATGATCTATGTGCTGCAGCCGGAAATTGCGCCGGACATCGGCGACTTTTTCTATCACCCGCGCCGCAACAACGTGCGCACGACGGCCAGCCTGTCCTTCATCAGCTACGACATGGCGCAGGGCCGCACGGCCGGCGCGCCCGCGCGACACAATTACAACGAGCGTGGCGTGAAGGTGCTCGAACGTCCGCGCCGCGACAATATCGATACGGCCTACTGGGCGCCATCGCTGAAGACCGACGTCAATGGCAATGCGCGCGTGAGTTTCACCATGCCCGATGCGCTGACCCGCTGGAGGATCACGGGCCGCGCGATGGATGAACAGGGGCGCGTCGGCCAGCGCACGGTCTATCTGCGTTCCGATAAAAACTTCTATGCCAAGTGGACGGCGCCCGACTGGATGCGCGCTGGCGATGCGCCGCGCGCCTCGGTGGCCGTATTCAACCAGACGGGCAAGGAGCAGGCGCTCGACATTGTTCTCTCTGGCGGGGTGCAGCCGAAGACGGAAAAGCTGTCCGCCAAACCGGGTGTCAATTACGTCGAATTTCCGTTGACGGCTGGCGGTGGGCCGCTGCGCCTGGAAGTAAAACAGAATGGCAAACTGGTCGACGCCTTGGACACGGCCATGCAAACCCTGCCCGCGGCCTGGAGCAGCCCGCGCTCCTTGGTGCTGCCGCTTGATGGCGTCACGGGTGATATTCCACTCAAGCTGCCGGCGGACGCGCGCAATATCCGCGTCTCGTTCGCTCAAGGAGCGGCCAGCCAGTTCGCGCGCATTGCCGACGATCTGATCGACTATCCATATGGCTGCGTGGAGCAGACGGCCAGCCGTTTGATTCCGCTCGCGCTGGCCACGCAAAGCCTGGGGCCGGACGCGGGTGCTGCAAGCGAACGCCTGCAAACACTGCTCACGGCACAACGCCTGCGCCTGGTATCGATGGCCGGTCCGAACGCCGTCTTCGGCTGGTGGGGTAATGCCACGGCCGGCAATGCCCTGATGACGGCGTACGCCTATTACGCGGACTGGTACGCGGCGCGCGCGCTGCGCATCGAGCTGCCGCCCGAGCACTGGAACAAGCTGCTGGCCGTCTACAGCGAACATGGCTTGAAGGATGCGATGGGCGACCGCGCGCTGGTGTTGTGGATGGCGCGCGAGATGGGCCTGCCCACGCAGACGCTGGCGGCGGGCCTCGTGGACGACAGCGCCATCGCCGTCCTGGGCGGCAAGCCGCGCCAGGCGGGCGACAGCGGCAGCCTGCTGTTGGGCGGAGCCTCTGACCGCGAAGCGCAAGCGATGGGCCTTGGTCTGGTGGCGCTGGTGGCCGCCCAGAACGGCATCGCCCTGCCGCATTCGCTGCAGCTGCAAGTGGCCAGCTCGTGGCAGGTGTTGAGTGTATCGAAAGCGCCGGTGGCGCAAGCCTTGCTGATGCTGGCAGGCGAAATGCCGGCTACCCAGGCCGACGCGGTGCTGGCCGGAGTGCGCGCCGAGATGCCGACACTGGACCGCGCGATGACCTTGATGTGGGTGCAAAAGAAGCTGGGCGGTGCATCGTTCGGCAAGGGGCCGGCCGTCACGCTGGACGGCACCTGGCAAAAACGCGACAGCCGCAGCGGCCAACCGGTCTGGCGTTGGGCCGACGCCAAGGGCTTGCCTGACAAACTGCGTTTCGCCGCATCGACCGTGGCGCCGGCCGGCACGGTGGCCGTGCTGCAGTACGACAGTCACGCGGCCGAAGCGCCAACCTTGCCGGTTGCCGTCGAACGGCGCATCCTGCGCATGAAGGCGGGCAAGGGCGGCTACACGACGGAGCTGGTCAAGCCGGGTGAAGCGCTCAGCACGGACGCGCTCTACCTCGATGAAATCACCTTGAAAGCGGCGCCGGGTGCGAAGCACCGTTTTGGCTTGCTGGAAGCGGCGCTGCCGCCCGGTGCCATGGTCGAATCGACTACCTGGGGCATGGTCATGGCGGGCGACAAGCCGGCTGCGCTGGAACGCGCGCGCCACACCGAGCGCCGCGACGGCTACGCCGTGCCGATCGAGCCACTGGAAGGTGACGTGACCGTGCGCCACTTGCTGCGCTTTGCGCAGAAGGGCAATTATGTGCTGCCGCCGGCGCGCTTTTACCGCATGTATCAGCCGGAGCAGAAAGCCTTCGAAGGCGGCGGCAAGACCACGCGCGCGCTGAAGGTCGAGTGATGCGCGTAGCACTTCCTGCATTCATGGCGACTCTGTTGCTGGCCGCTCCTGCCTGGTCTGCATCGCTGGATGTGGCCTGGTGGCGTGACGGCAAGATGGAAGTGCGCCAGTTGCGCCAGGGTGGCACGGCGTCGCCGCCGTTTGACGGCGCGCGGCAAGTACCGCTGGCCAGCTTGTGGAAGCTGTTCGTGTATGTGTACGCGAGCGATAACAAGGTGGCGATGCCGGACTACCGCTGCGGCGGCCGCGATCCGGAAGAGGTGTATTGCTGCGATGCAGGCCAGAGCATCGGCCACGACGCGGCGCTGGCGCAATCGTGCGGTCCATTTTTCTCGCCCAAGCGCCTGATGATCGCGCCGGCTTCATGGCGCCAGTACTGGACCGGCCGCCTGGGCGCGGCGCCCGCAGGCGACCTTGGCTGGCTGTCCGACCCCGCGCAACTGGCGCCGGCGCGCACGGTGCGCCTCGATAGCCTGCTGCGCGCGCTGGACAGCATCCCGGCCGCCAGCCGCGCGGACGCCGAAGCGGCGCTACTGCGCGTGGTGCTCGATGGACGCGGCGCCGGCACGGCGCGTTGGTTCGGCAGCCAGTTGCGCGTCAAAACGTATTCCTGGCACGAGCGGCGCCGGACGGACGAACGTATCGGCGGCGCGGCCGGCTGGCTGGCCGACGGCACGCCGATCTGGTTCGGCGGCGCGGGCGGCAGCAGCAATGTCTTCGAGCAGTGGGCGCCCAGGCTGGCCGCCAGCTTGCCGCCGGTAGGCGCGGCCGACGATGGCGGTTGCGTGGTGGTCGATTATTTCAAGCGCTATCCGATCCGCACCGTGCGCGGCGAACGTGGCGTGGCCGCACCTGGCCCGCTCAATGGCCGCTACCATGTGCAATTCGACAATGGCCAGAACCTGGCCTTGCGCAGCGCCGGCGAGCTGATGCTGCTGCAAGAGAAGGGCGGCCGTCCGCAATTGCGTGGCCGCTTCGGCGTCAATGAATATGTGGCGCGCGTGCTCGACCGCGAAGCGAATGCCAACGAGCCGGAAGCGGCCAAGGCGCTGGCGATTGCCGCGCGCACGTATCTGCAGCAGAACGCGGTGACGGTGGCGGGCTGCCAGCAGATCGCCGACAGCAGCGCGACCCAGCGTGTCAGTCCCAGCCCCGCCACGCCAGCGGCCCTGGCGATTGCGCGCTGGACCGACCAGCTGATTGTCGATGGCGTCACCGTGCGCTATCACAGTAACCAGGCGTCCGAGGGCACGATGGCGTGGAGCGAGGCGGTGCGCCAGGCCAGACAGGGCAAGCACTATGATGAATTGCTGGCGGCGGCCTATCCCGGCGGCGCCCTGAGCACCTTCGGCAATACGGGCGCGCGTTGCCGGCGCCTGGCGCAGAACGAGGATTGGCTGGCGCGGTCCGTGCCGCGCTGGCAGCGCGTGCTGCTGCGCGAGGCCGGTTATGAAGCGCCGCCGCAAGCGCCGCTGGTCTGCGCCTTGCAGAGCGGCGCGCCATATTCGGAGCAGTCGCGCAACCGCATTTATATGCGGCCGCTGGCCACGCGCGAAGACCGCATCACCCTGGCCCATGAATATTTACACCTTGGCCTGCGCAATCATCCGCGCGGCCAGGACGAAGAATATGTCGAGCGGCTGGCACGCCGGCTCGTCGACCTTAACCTGGAGGCCCTGTGAGTTTTTATATCCGTTGCGCGATTCCGCTAATGCTATTGCCACTATGGGCGCAGGCCCAGGTCACCATCGACGCACCGAAGAGCGGCTGGCGCAATTCGGCCGGTGCGCGCGAGGACTATACGCAAGCGGTCAATTACCCCGCCGCGTCGGTCAACCTGCAGCCGGGCCAGGCTGAAACGGCGCAGATACGGGGCCGTATCGCGGGCGCCGTCAAGGGCAAGCCCGCTACCCTGGTGGTCAACGGCGTGGCGATGCCGATGGAAGTTGGTGAGGATGGCAGCTATGGCCGGCCTTACGGTTTCGGCAGCGGCTCGAACAGCGTGGAAGTACGCTCGCCCGATGGCAGGAGTCGCGCGCGCACCCAGTTTGTCGACAGCTACCAGGGCAAGACCCAGGCGCGCCTGCGCATCGTGCTGTCTTGGGACAGTGCCGGCACCGACCTCGATCTGCATGTGGTCACGCCGGATGGTGGCCACGCCTGGTATGGCAACCGCGTATTAAAAGATGGCGGCGCGCTGGACGTGGACGTGACGACTGGCTATGGTCCGGAAATCTTTTCCAGCGCGGCGCCCGTGAAGGGCAACTATCACGCCTATGTCAATTACTACGGCAGCGGCGAAAACACCGCCATGCTGACTGTCGCGCGCATATCGATCATCACCAACGAAGGCACGCCGCGCGAAAAGCTGCAAAGCTTCCAGGTGCCGATGCGGGCGGCGGGCGAGCTGACCCTGGTGAAATCGTTTGTCTTGCCATAAATGTCTCTTGCGGACAGGCTGTTGCTTGGCTATAATTCGCCCCCTCGCTGAACGACGCATGCAAATGCTGAGTAAAGTAGAGAAAAAGAAGGAGTTGACGGACGTAGCGAAATGCTTCATACTCTTCCTTCTTCGCAACTGACAAACACAACGCTTTGTCGATAGCGCGAAAGCAGTACCGAATACAGTTCTTTAACAATTAACAGTCGATAAGTGTGGGCATTTGATGTAAGTGCAGCGCTGCGCAAGCAGCGTAAAACTTAAAATATCAAATGTTCACAAGAAATAATGAAATAGGATACTTCTTCGGAAGTAGCCTGTCAGTTTTTTGAGTGAGCGACCCGTCAGCAATGACGGTGCCAATAAAATGGCAAAGTAACAGAGATTAAACTGAAGAGTTTGATCCTGGCTCAGATTGAACGCTGGCGGCATGCCTTACACATGCAAGTCGAACGGCAGCACGGAGCTTGCTCTGGTGGCGAGTGGCGAACGGGTGAGTAATATATCGGAACGTACCCTGGAGTGGGGGATAACGTAGCGAAAGTTACGCTAATACCGCATACGATCTAAGGATGAAAGTGGGGGATCGCAAGACCTCATGCTCGTGGAGCGGCCGATATCTGATTAGCTAGTTGGTAGGGTAAAAGCCTACCAAGGCATCGATCAGTAGCTGGTCTGAGAGGACGACCAGCCACACTGGAACTGAGACACGGTCCAGACTCCTACGGGAGGCAGCAGTGGGGAATTTTGGACAATGGGCGAAAGCCTGATCCAGCAATGCCGCGTGAGTGAAGAAGGCCTTCGGGTTGTAAAGCTCTTTTGTCAGGGAAGAAACGGTGAGAGCTAATATCTCTTGCTAATGACGGTACCTGAAGAATAAGCACCGGCTAACTACGTGCCAGCAGCCGCGGTAATACGTAGGGTGCAAGCGTTAATCGGAATTACTGGGCGTAAAGCGTGCGCAGGCGGTTTTGTAAGTCTGATGTGAAATCCCCGGGCTCAACCTGGGAATTGCATTGGAGACTGCAAGGCTAGAATCTGGCAGAGGGGGGTAGAATTCCACGTGTAGCAGTGAAATGCGTAGATATGTGGAGGAACACCGATGGCGAAGGCAGCCCCCTGGGTCAAGATTGACGCTCATGCACGAAAGCGTGGGGAGCAAACAGGATTAGATACCCTGGTAGTCCACGCCCTAAACGATGTCTACTAGTTGTCGGGTCTTAATTGACTTGGTAACGCAGCTAACGCGTGAAGTAGACCGCCTGGGGAGTACGGTCGCAAGATTAAAACTCAAAGGAATTGACGGGGACCCGCACAAGCGGTGGATGATGTGGATTAATTCGATGCAACGCGAAAAACCTTACCTACCCTTGACATGGCTGGAATCCTCGAGAGATTGAGGAGTGCTCGAAAGAGAACCAGTACACAGGTGCTGCATGGCTGTCGTCAGCTCGTGTCGTGAGATGTTGGGTTAAGTCCCGCAACGAGCGCAACCCTTGTCATTAGTTGCTACGAAAGGGCACTCTAATGAGACTGCCGGTGACAAACCGGAGGAAGGTGGGGATGACGTCAAGTCCTCATGGCCCTTATGGGTAGGGCTTCACACGTCATACAATGGTACATACAGAGCGCCGCCAACCCGCGAGGGGGAGCTAATCGCAGAAAGTGTATCGTAGTCCGGATTGTAGTCTGCAACTCGACTGCATGAAGTTGGAATCGCTAGTAATCGCGGATCAGCATGTCGCGGTGAATACGTTCCCGGGTCTTGTACACACCGCCCGTCACACCATGGGAGCGGGTTTTACCAGAAGTAGGTAGCTTAACCGTAAGGAGGGCGCTTACCACGGTAGGATTCGTGACTGGGGTGAAGTCGTAACAAGGTAGCCGTATCGGAAGGTGCGGCTGGATCACCTCCTTTCTAGAGTTTGCACGAATCATGTAAATGGTTCACGCATCAAATGTTCACACTTATCGGCTGTTAATATAAAGAACAGCATTTGGGGCTGTAGCTCAGCTGGTTAGAGCACCGTGTTGATAACGCGGGGGTCGTTGGTTCGAGTCCAACCAGCCCTACCAGTTTCTGTAGTAAATCTCAGGGGGATTAGCTCAGCTGGGAGAGCACCTGCTTTGCAAGCAGGGGGTCGTCGGTTCGATCCCGTCATCCTCCACCAAAAGTTCAAACGTAAGTTAATCACATCGGTGATTGAATTTAGGTTTGGTCTTTTCGAGACCAAGTGCTGTATGTTCTTTAACAATCTGGAAGAAGTAAAGATTATTTATTGATCGGTTTGCCGTAAAAAGCGAATCGATGGGTAATGATTGTATGTATCAACAAACAAGCAACAACGTTGTACTTTCTTATCCCTGTAGCGCTCTTTGATGACTTCGGTTTTCAGAGGCTAACGTTATAGGGACAAGCGAATAAGTGCACATGGTGGATGCCTTGGCGATTACAGGCGATGAAGGACGTAGTAGCTTGCGATAAGCTGCGGGGAGTGAGCAAACACACTTTGATCCGCAGATTTCCGAATGGGGCAACCCACCCTTTTAGGGTATTGCATACTGAATACATAGGTATGCAAGGCGAACGCGGCGAACTGAAACATCTAAGTAGCTGCAGGAAAAGAAATCAACCGAGATTCCCAAAGTAGCGGCGAGCGAAATGGGAAGAGCCTGTACGTGATAGTCGGACCGATAACAGAATCCTCTGGAAATAGGAGCCATAGTGGGTGATAGCCCCGTATGTGAAATCGGACCGGTGGTACTAAGCGTACGACAAGTAGGGCGGGACACGTGACATCCTGTCTGAATATGGGGGGACCATCCTCCAAGGCTAAATACTCGTAATCGACCGATAGTGAACCAGTACCGTGAGGGAAAGGCGAAAAGAACCCCGGAAGGGGAGTGAAATAGATCCTGAAACCGTGTGCATACAAACAGTAGGAGCGGACTTGTTCCGTGACTGCGTACCTTTTGTATAATGGGTCAGCGACTTACATTCAGTGGCAAGGTTAACCGAATAGGGAAGCCGTAGAGAAATCGAGTCCGAATAGGGCGATCAGTCGCTGGGTGTAGACCCGAAACCAAGTGATCTACTCATGGCCAGGATGAAGGTGCGGTAACACGCCCTGGAGGTCCGAACCCACTAATGTTGAAAAATTAGGGGATGAGCTGTGGGTAGGGGTGAAAGGCTAAACAAACTTGGAAATAGCTGGTTCTCTCCGAAAACTATTTAGGTAGTGCCTCAAGTATCACCATCGGGGGTAGAGCACTGTTATGGCTAGGGGGTCATTGCGACTTACCAAACCATTGCAAACTCCGAATACCGATGAGTGCGAGCTTGGGAGACAGACGTCGGGTGCTAACGTCCGGCGTCAAGAGGGAAACAACCCAGACCGCCAGCTAAGGTCCCAAAGATTGGCTAAGTGGAAAACGAAGTGGGAAGGCTAAAACAGTCAGGATGTTGGCTTAGAAGCAGCCATCATTTAAAGAAAGCGTAATAGCTCACTGATCGAGTCGTCCTGCGCGGAAGATGTAACGGGGCTAAGCCAGTCACCGAAGCTGCGGATATCCTTTATTGGATATGGTAGGAGAGCGTTCTGTAAGCCTGCGAAGGTGTCTTGTAAAGGATGCTGGAGGTATCAGAAGTGCGAATGCTGACATGAGTAGCGATAATGGGGGTGAAAAGCCTCCACGCCGTAAGCCCAAGGTTTCCTGTTCAACGTTCATCGGAGCAGGGTGAGTCGGCCCCTAAGGCGAGGCAGAGATGCGTAGCTGATGGGAAGCAGGTTAATATTCCTGCACCGTCGTATGATGCGATGGGGGGACGGATCGCGGAAGGTTGTCTGACTGTTGGAATAGTCAGTTTCTGTCTCATAGAAGGCGCTTAGGCAAATCCGGGCGCAGGATTCAAGGGGATGGGACGAGTGAGCTTGCTCACGAAGCAATCGGAAGTGGTTCCAAGAAAAGCCTCTAAGCTTCAGTCATACGAGACCGTACCGCAAACCGACACAGGTGGGCGAGATGAGTATTCTAAGGCGCTTGAGAGAACTCGGGAGAAGGAACTCGGCAAATTGGTACCGTAACTTCGGGAAAAGGTACGCCCCGGTAGCTTGATTGGTTTACTCCATGAGGGTGAAAGGGTTGCAATAAACTGGTGGCTGCGACTGTTTAATAAAAACACAGCACTCTGCAAACACGAAAGTGGACGTATAGGGTGTGACGCCTGCCCGGTGCTGGAAGATTAAATGATGGGGTGCAAGCTCTTGATTGAAGTCCCAGTAAACGGCGGCCGTAACTATAACGGTCCTAAGGTAGCGAAATTCCTTGTCGGGTAAGTTCCGACCTGCACGAATGGCGTAACGATGGCCACACTGTCTCCTCCCGAGACTCAGCGAAGTTGAAATGTTTGTGATGATGCAATCTACCCGCGGCTAGACGGAAAGACCCCATGAACCTTTACTGTAGCTTTGCATTGGACTTTGAACCAATCTGTGTAGGATAGGTGGGAGGCTTTGAAGCGGGGACGCTAGTTCTCGTGGAGCCAACCTTGAAATACCACCCTGGTTTGTTTGAGGTTCTAACCTTGGTCCGTTATCCGGATCGGGGACAGTGCATGGTAGGCAGTTTGACTGGGGCGGTCTCCTCCTAAAGTGTAACGGAGGAGTTCGAAGGTACGCTAGATACGGTCGGACATCGTGTTGATAGTGCAATGGCATAAGCGTGCTTAACTGCGAGACTGACAAGTCGAGCAGGTACGAAAGTAGGACATAGTGATCCGGTGGTTCTGTATGGAAGGGCCATCGCTCAACGGATAAAAGGTACTCTGGGGATAACAGGCTGATTCCTCCCAAGAGTTCATATCGACGGGGGAGTTTGGCACCTCGATGTCGGCTCATCACATCCTGGGGCTGTAGCCGGTCCCAAGGGTATGGCTGTTCGCCATTTAAAGTGGTACGTGAGCTGGGTTTAAAACGTCGTGAGACAGTTTGGTCCCTATCTGCCGTGGGCGTTGGAAATTTGAAGGGGGCTGCTCCTAGTACGAGAGGACCGGAGTGGACGAACCTCTGGTGTACCGGTTGTCACGCCAGTGGCATTGCCGGGTAGCTAAGTTCGGAAGAGATAACCGCTGAAAGCATCTAAGCGGGAAACTTGCCTTGAGATGAGATTTCCCAGAGCCTTGAGCTCTTTGAAGGGTCGTTCGAGACCAGGACGTTGATAGGCTGGGTGTGGAAGTGCAGTAATGCATTAAGCTAACCAGTACTAATTGCCCGTACGGCTTGTCCCTATAACCTTAGCAGGTACAGAGGATAAGACGGTACAACGTTGCGTGTGTGTTGATACTACCAGTCATTACCCCAATCTTTGCTTCTTCCAGATTCAGGCTTTGTCGCTCCATTGAGGACAAATGCCAGTACAAGTTATGCCTGATGACCATAGCAAGTTGGTCCCACCCCTTCCCATCCCGAACAGGACCGTGAAACAACTTTGCGCCGATGATAGTGCTGCAACCAGTGTGAAAGTAGGTTATCGTCAGGCTTGTTATTCGAAAAAACCCCTTCCGGTGATCCGGTTGGGGTTTTTTTACGTCTGGTGGTTTGTTGGGCGCCGCGGGTGCTTGTCGGCTTACGCGCTGCGCGCTAAGCCGACCTACGTTTATTGGATGGCCGGTAGGTCGGATTAGCGTAGCGTAATCCGACAACTCAGCAGCCAATGCAACAGACAAAAAAAGGCAGCGCTACGCGCTGCCTTTGTCATTTATCACCACATGTTGTGCACGGCGGGCATCGTCATGTTCTCTTCATATTGACACTGTACGATGACTTCCATTCTCATCAAGTAGTGTGTGCACCCATGCTGGCCAAGCTTAAACTCGTCAAAACTCCCAAAGGCATCGATAGCGTCCTGATGCTCTCGGCCATGCTGATACTCTGGATCGGTAACTACAGCAACGTCGACCTCATGATCGCCGACAGTATGTTCGACCGCGCGCGCGGGCAATTTGCCGGTGCTGACAGCGCGTGGGCGAGCAGTTTCCAGCTCTGCATGATCTTGCTTGGCGCCGCCTTGATCTGCTTGGCCGTCTGGGACACCTTGCATCCGCTGGCCTGGCTGGCATCACGCCGCAGCGCCTTGTGCGTAGTGGCATTGTCGGCTATCTTCGTGCCATTAAGCATCTATTTGCTCTCTTCCTTCAGCGACGTGCCCTGTCCCACGGATTTGTTGCGTTACGGCGGACTGGAACCATACACGCGCCTGCTGGAAACGTTGCCGGCCAGCGCATCTGCCATGGCATGTCTGCCCGCTACCCAGGCGAACGCTGCCTGGTGGATGCTGGCCTTGCCATTGTTCTGCCTGCCCGGACGGCCACGCACGGCGCTGCTGTTCGCCTGCATCATGCTGCTGTGCGGTTTGGCGGCAAGCTGGCAGCAACAGTTGCAAGGTACACAATTCTTTACGCACACCTTGTGGTCTGCCTGGATCGCTTCTTTCCTGATCTATCTGCTGCATCATTTGTTCCGGGCCGAGGACGCGTTGGCCTGAAACACGAAAGTACGTCACAATCTGCCTGTCGAGTTGTCGTTTCATACAAAAACAGGAGCACCATGAACGAGCAGATTGCGAGAGAAGTGGTATTGGTCCGTGCTATCGAGACGGCCGACCAGAAAAAAGAAGTCCTCAGCGAGGACGACCGCATGTATGCCAGCCGCAGCGCGCGTGAGCTTGCGCAGTGGCAAGCTTCGGGCAAGCAGGCCGAAGTGACAGGTGACGATTTCCTGCAGCAGCGTTCCGAGCTGATCATCAAGCGCATCACCGAGCGCACCCCCGCTTTCGCTGCCTTCGCGAAGCGTCGCAACGGCATGAAGACCCTGGCGCTGGCCTTGCCATTGCTGGCCTTGCTGCTGGGCGCCGGGCTCGACCGCATCACGGATCCCCATCGCGTCGACTTGCTGTCTGCGCCCTTGTTGCTGATCATCGCCTGGAATGTGCTGGTCTACCTGGGCTTGCTGATCTGGCTATGCATTCCCTCGCACTCGCTCGGCTGGCCGAAGGCGGGACTGGTGCGTCACCTGAGCGTGGGCCGCCTGGCCCTGCCGCGCAAACTGCCGCACGCCTTGTCTTCAGGTTTGCTCAGTTTCATGGGGGAATGGGCACACTTGAGCGCCAAGCTGACGGCCGCGCGCCTGAGCCGTACCATCCACCTGAGCGCCGCCATGTTTGCCATCGGCGCCGTTGCCTCACTGTATGCCCGCGGCTTTCTGTCGCAATATGCGGCCGGCTGGGAAAGCACCTTTTTAAATCCCGGCCAAGTGCACAGCCTGCTTTCGACCTTGTTTGCACCGGCTATTGCCCTGTTTCATTTGCAAGGTTTTTCGCTGGCGGAAATCGAAGCACTGCGCTTCCCGCAAACGACGACCATCGAAGGTGGCGCGCGCTGGGTGCATTTGTATGCGGCAACCATCTTTCTGTTGGTCGTCGTTCCCCGCCTGATCCTGGCCCTGTTCAACAATTGGCGCGCCGCGCGCCTGGCCAGGAACTTTCCGCTGGATCTCGATCAGCCGTATTTCCGCAAGCTTAATGAAAGCATTGGCGTGGCCACGGGTGGCATGCTGCGCGTCTTGCCGTACAGCTTTACTGTCGATGAAGCACGCCACATGGGATTGGGCCAGCTTTCCATCATGCTGTTCGGCGAGCAGGGGCGCATGATGCTGCGTCCATCGATGTCGTACGGCGAAGAGCCGCAGGACGTCTTGCGCGGCACGGACTTGAACGATCCGCAAGTCAATATCACGGCCGTACTGTTCAATCTGACGGCGACGCCTGAAAAGGAAAATCACGGCGCCTTCCTCGATTATCTGGTGCAATCGTCGGCACGCGGCATCGCCGTCCTGATCGACGAGTCCAGCTACCTGGAGCGCGCCGGCGAGCAGGCGGATAACGGCGCGCGCCTGGCGGAACGAGTCGCCCTGTGGCAGCAGTTTTGCCAGTTCCATAAAACTACGGCCACCGTGGTCAATTTGCTCAACCCTGCCTTGCACCCGCTTGATGCAGGTGTCGGCTTGAAAGTATCGGCAGCAGCATGAGTGTGAATGTGAATAAAGATGTGCAGGATGATGCGGTGCAGATTCAATTCGCACTGATTTCGCACACGAATAATGGCAAGACGACCCTGGCGCGCACCCTGGTGGGTGTGGATATCGGCGAAGTGCGCGACGCCGCCCACGTGACCGTGTTTGCCGAATCGCATACCTTGCTGGCCACGCCACAGGGCGATGCCTTGCAACTGTGGGATACGCCCGGTTTTGGCGACTCCGTGCGCCTGCTCAAACGCTTGGGACAGTCGGGCAATCCCATCGGCTGGTTTCTGCGCGAAGTGCTGGACCGTTACCGCGACCGCCCGTTCTGGCTCAGCCAGCAAGCGTTGCGCACTGCCAAGGACTCCGCCGACGTGGTGCTGTACCTGGTGAGTTCCTCGGAGCATCCCAAGGATGCGGGTTATCTGCCGGCGGAAATGAAAATCCTCGCCTGGCTCGATAAGCCCGTGGTGGTCTTGCTCAATCAGATGGGGCCGCCGCGTCCAGGCAATGAGGAACATAGCGAGCAGGCGCGCTGGCGCGAGCATTTGCAGCAGTATCCGATCGTGCGCGACGTTCTGGCGCTCGATGCCTTTGCCCGCTGCTGGGTACATGAGCGCGTGTTTTATGAAGCCGTGGGTAAATTATTGCCGCAGTCGCAGCAAGCCGGCTATGCGCGTTTGTTTGCTGCCTGGAAAGAGCAGAATACGGCGCGTTTCCGGCAGGCCATGCACTTGATCGCCACGCAGCTGGCAGTGGCCGGGCAGGATCGCGAAGCCATCGAGCCTGTCTCCAAGGGCTTGCTGAAATCGGCCTTGCAGGTCGTGGGCATAGGCAAGAACGCGGAGCAGCAGCGCCAGGAAAAGGCTATGGCCAGCCTGGTGGCGCGGCTCAATACGCACAGCGGTATCACTACGCGCGAGCTTTTGATACTGCACAAACTCGACCCGACCGATGCGCATAAGATCAATAGCCGCATACGGGAAAACTTTGCCGTGCGCGCGCCGATCGACAAGGCGCAAGCGGGTTTGCTGGGGGCCATGATTTCCGGTGCCGCGACGGGCCTGTCAGCCGACCTGATTTCCGGCGGCCTGACCCTAGGCACGGGCGCCCTGCTTGGTGGCGTGGTCGGTGCGCTCACGTTTGCGGGCGCAGCCTGGGGCTTTAATTCCGGCACGGACCGTAATGAGCCCACGATGCAATTTACGGATGCCTTCCTGCGTACCTTGGTGGTGGCGGGCGTGCTGCGTTACCTGGCGGTGGCGCACTTTGGCCGTGGTCGCGGCAACTTTGTTGAAAGCGAGGCGCCGGCCTTCTGGCAGGATGAAGTCGAGCAGGCGGTGGCGCGCCATGAGGGCGCATTGGCCGAGCTATGGAAAGAAGTGCGCCGCGAGAAGTCCAATGAACTGGCGGCCGAACGTGTGCAACCCATCATCACGGCGATCACTGCCGATGTGCTGGCGCGTTTGTACCCGGACGTGGCGCAGCTGATGTAAATACAGGCTTCCATCGCCTATTTCCAACAGGGTATCCCATGAGCACACATAAAATCGCCGTCATCGCCGGTGACGGCATTGGCAATGAAGTCATGCCGGAGGGCTTGCGTGTGATGGAAGCGGCTGCCCGCCGTTTCAATATCGACCTGCAGTTTACGACGATGGCATGGGCCAACTGCGACTATTACCTGGAACACGGGCAAATGATGCCTTCGGACTGGTTTGCGCAGCTCAAGGATTTCGACGCCATCTATTTTGGCGCCGTGGGCTGGCCGGACAAGGTGCCTGACCATATCTCGCTATGGGGCTCCTTATTAAAATTCCGGCGTGAATTCGATGAATACGTCAACTTGCGTCCTGTGCGGCTGATGCCGGGCGTACCGTGCCCGCTGGCGAATAAAAAGCCGGGCGATATCGATTTTTATGTGGTGCGTGAAAACACGGAAGGAGAATATTCATCCGTAGGCGGGCGCATGTTCGAGGGGACGGAGCGCGAAACGGTGCTGCAGGAATCCGTGTTTACCCGCAAGGGCGTTGACCGGATATTGAAATACGCATTCGAGCTTGCGCAAAGCCGGCCCAAGAAACACCTGACATCGGCCACCAAGTCGAATGGCATTGCCATCAGCATGCCGTATTGGGATGAGCGGGTGGAAGCCATGGCCCCGAGCTTTCCCGATGTCCACTGGGATAAATACCATATCGACATCCTGGCTGCCCGCTTTGTATTGAGCCCCGAACGTTTCGACGTGGTGGTCGCTTCAAATCTGTTTGGCGACATCTTGTCTGACCTGGGCCCCGCCTGCACGGGGACGATTGCCATCGCTCCATCGGCCAATATCAATCCGGAGCGGACTTTTCCCTCCGTCTTCGAGCCGGTGCACGGTTCCGCACCCGATATCTACGGCCAGAATATCGCCAACCCGATCGGCATGATCTGGTCGGGCGCCATGATGCTGGACTTCCTCGGCAATGGCGATGCCAATTACACGGCGGCGCATGACGCGATTGTGCGCGCCATCGAGCAGGTGCTTGAGCATGGTCCGCGGACGCCGGATATGGGCGGCAGCGCCAGTACAACCGATGTGGGCATGGCGGTTGCCGAATTGCTCAAATAAAGCTTGCCGGCCGTGGGTGGCTTTGCTATAGTTCGCCTCCCCAATGAGACGCAGTCACTGTGGCAGTTGAGGATCACCGGAAACGGCGATGTAGTAAAAAGAAGGAGTTGACGGATTTAGCGAAATGCTTCATACTCTTCCTTCTTCGCAGCTGACAAACACAACGCTTTGTCGATAGCGCGAGAGTAGTAAATAAGCAGTACCGAATACAGTTCTTTAACAATTAACAGTCGATAAGTGTGGGCATTTGATGTAAGTGCAGCGATGATCTTCGGATTGTCGTAAAACTTAAAATATCAAATGTTCACAAGAAATAATGAAATAGGCGCTACGAAAGTAGTGGCCTGTCAGTTTTTTGAGTGAGCGACCCGTCGCAAGACGGTGCCAATAAAATGGCAAAGTAACAGAGATTAAACTGAAGAGTTTGATCCTGGCTCAGATTGAACGCTGGCGGCATGCCTTACACATGCAAGTCGAACGGCAGCACGGAGCTTGCTCTGGTGGCGAGTGGCGAACGGGTGAGTAATATATCGGAACGTACCCTGGAGTGGGGGATAACGTAGCGAAAGTTACGCTAATACCGCATACGATCTAAGGATGAAAGTGGGGGATCGCAAGACCTCATGCTCGTGGAGCGGCCGATATCTGATTAGCTAGTTGGTAGGGTAAAAGCCTACCAAGGCATCGATCAGTAGCTGGTCTGAGAGGACGACCAGCCACACTGGAACTGAGACACGGTCCAGACTCCTACGGGAGGCAGCAGTGGGGAATTTTGGACAATGGGCGAAAGCCTGATCCAGCAATGCCGCGTGAGTGAAGAAGGCCTTCGGGTTGTAAAGCTCTTTTGTCAGGGAAGAAACGGTGAGAGCTAATATCTCTTGCTAATGACGGTACCTGAAGAATAAGCACCGGCTAACTACGTGCCAGCAGCCGCGGTAATACGTAGGGTGCAAGCGTTAATCGGAATTACTGGGCGTAAAGCGTGCGCAGGCGGTTTTGTAAGTCTGATGTGAAATCCCCGGGCTCAACCTGGGAATTGCATTGGAGACTGCAAGGCTAGAATCTGGCAGAGGGGGGTAGAATTCCACGTGTAGCAGTGAAATGCGTAGATATGTGGAGGAACACCGATGGCGAAGGCAGCCCCCTGGGTCAAGATTGACGCTCATGCACGAAAGCGTGGGGAGCAAACAGGATTAGATACCCTGGTAGTCCACGCCCTAAACGATGTCTACTAGTTGTCGGGTCTTAATTGACTTGGTAACGCAGCTAACGCGTGAAGTAGACCGCCTGGGGAGTACGGTCGCAAGATTAAAACTCAAAGGAATTGACGGGGACCCGCACAAGCGGTGGATGATGTGGATTAATTCGATGCAACGCGAAAAACCTTACCTACCCTTGACATGGCTGGAATCCCCGAGAGATTGGGGAGTGCTCGAAAGAGAACCAGTACACAGGTGCTGCATGGCTGTCGTCAGCTCGTGTCGTGAGATGTTGGGTTAAGTCCCGCAACGAGCGCAACCCTTGTCATTAGTTGCTACGAAAGGGCACTCTAATGAGACTGCCGGTGACAAACCGGAGGAAGGTGGGGATGACGTCAAGTCCTCATGGCCCTTATGGGTAGGGCTTCACACGTCATACAATGGTACATACAGAGCGCCGCCAACCCGCGAGGGGGAGCTAATCGCAGAAAGTGTATCGTAGTCCGGATTGTAGTCTGCAACTCGACTGCATGAAGTTGGAATCGCTAGTAATCGCGGATCAGCATGTCGCGGTGAATACGTTCCCGGGTCTTGTACACACCGCCCGTCACACCATGGGAGCGGGTTTTACCAGAAGTAGGTAGCTTAACCGCAAGGAGGGCGCTTACCACGGTAGGATTCGTGACTGGGGTGAAGTCGTAACAAGGTAGCCGTATCGGAAGGTGCGGCTGGATCACCTCCTTTCTAGAGTTTGCACGAATCATGTAAATGATTCACGCATCAAATGTTCACACTTATCGGCTGTTAAATGAAGAAGAAACAGTAGTCGTAGTAGTTCCGCGTTGGGGCTGTAGCTCAGCTGGTTAGAGCACCGTGTTGATAACGCGGGGGTCGTTGGTTCGAGTCCAACCAGCCCTACCAGTACAAATTCCCGGGGGATTAGCTCAGCTGGGAGAGCACCTGCTTTGCAAGCAGGGGGTCGTCGGTTCGATCCCGTCATCCTCCACCAAAGTTTTACTCGAAAGTGCAAATGTAAGCCAGTCAAACAGACCCGGTTTAGATTTGATCTTTTAGCGATCAAAGCTGTTTCGTTCTTTAACAATCTGGAAGAAGTAAAGATTATTTATTGATCGGTTTGCCGTAAAAAGCGAACCGATGGGTAATGATTGTATGTATCAACAAACAAGCAACAACGTTGTACTTTCTTATCCCTGTAGCGCTCTTTGATGACTTCGGTCTTCAGAGGCTAACGTTATAGGGACAAGCGAATAAGTGCACATGGTGGATGCCTTGGCGATTACAGGCGATGAAGGACGTAGTAGCTTGCGATAAGCTGCGGGGAGTGAGCAAACACACTTTGATCCGCAGATTTCCGAATGGGGCAACCCACCCTTTTAGGGTATTGCATACTGAATACATAGGTATGCAAGGCGAACGCGGCGAACTGAAACATCTAAGTAGCTGCAGGAAAAGAAATCAACCGAGATTCCCAAAGTAGCGGCGAGCGAAATGGGAAGAGCCTGTACGTGATAGTCGGACCGATAACAGAATCCTCTGGAAATAGGAGCCATAGTGGGTGATAGCCCCGTATGTGAAATCGGACCGGTGGTACTAAGCGTACGACAAGTAGGGCGGGACACGTGACATCCTGTCTGAATATGGGGGGACCATCCTCCAAGGCTAAATACTCGTAATCGACCGATAGTGAACCAGTACCGTGAGGGAAAGGCGAAAAGAACCCCGGAAGGGGAGTGAAATAGATCCTGAAACCGTGTGCATACAAACAGTAGGAGCGGACTTGTTCCGTGACTGCGTACCTTTTGTATAATGGGTCAGCGACTTACATTCAGTGGCAAGGTTAACCGCATAGGGAAGCCGTAGAGAAATCGAGTCCGAATAGGGCGATCAGTCGCTGGGTGTAGACCCGAAACCAAGTGATCTACTCATGGCCAGGATGAAGGTGCGGTAACACGCCCTGGAGGTCCGAACCCACTAATGTTGAAAAATTAGGGGATGAGCTGTGGGTAGGGGTGAAAGGCTAAACAAACTTGGAAATAGCTGGTTCTCTCCGAAAACTATTTAGGTAGTGCCTCAAGTATCACCATCGGGGGTAGAGCACTGTTATGGCTAGGGGGTCATTGCGACTTACCAAACCATTGCAAACTCCGAATACCGATGAGTGCGAGCTTGGGAGACAGACGTCGGGTGCTAACGTCCGGCGTCAAGAGGGAAACAACCCAGACCGCCAGCTAAGGTCCCAAAGATTGGCTAAGTGGAAAACGAAGTGGGAAGGCTAAAACAGTCAGGATGTTGGCTTAGAAGCAGCCATCATTTAAAGAAAGCGTAATAGCTCACTGATCGAGTCGTCCTGCGCGGAAGATGTAACGGGGCTAAGCCAGTCACCGAAGCTGCGGATATCTAGCAATAGATATGGTAGGAGAGCGTTCTGTAAGCCTGCGAAGGTGTCTTGTAAAGGATGCTGGAGGTATCAGAAGTGCGAATGCTGACATGAGTAGCGATAATGGGGGTGAAAAGCCTCCACGCCGTAAGCCCAAGGTTTCCTGTTCAACGTTCATCGGAGCAGGGTGAGTCGGCCCCTAAGGCGAGGCAGAGATGCGTAGCTGATGGGAAGCAGGTTAATATTCCTGCACCGTCGTATGATGCGATGGGGGGACGGATCGCGGAAGGTTGTCTGACTGTTGGAATAGTCAGTTTCTGTCTCATAGAAGGTACTTAGGCAAATCCGGGTACGGAATTCAAGGGGATGGGACGAGTGAACTTGTTCACGAAGCAATCGGAAGTGGTTCCAAGAAAAGCCTCTAAGCTTCAGTCATACGAGACCGTACCGCAAACCGACACAGGTGGGCGAGATGAGTATTCTAAGGCGCTTGAGAGAACTCGGGAGAAGGAACTCGGCAAATTGGTACCGTAACTTCGGGAAAAGGTACGCCCCGGTAGCTTGATTGGTTTACTCCATGAGGGTGAAAGGGTTGCAATAAACTGGTGGCTGCGACTGTTTAATAAAAACACAGCACTCTGCAAACACGAAAGTGGACGTATAGGGTGTGACGCCTGCCCGGTGCTGGAAGATTAAATGATGGGGTGCAAGCTCTTGATTGAAGTCCCAGTAAACGGCGGCCGTAACTATAACGGTCCTAAGGTAGCGAAATTCCTTGTCGGGTAAGTTCCGACCTGCACGAATGGCGTAACGATGGCCACACTGTCTCCTCCCGAGACTCAGCGAAGTTGAAATGTTTGTGATGATGCAATCTACCCGCGGCTAGACGGAAAGACCCCATGAACCTTTACTGTAGCTTTGCATTGGACTTTGAACCAATCTGTGTAGGATAGGTGGGAGGCTTTGAAGCGGGGACGCTAGTTCTCGTGGAGCCAACCTTGAAATACCACCCTGGTTTGTTTGAGGTTCTAACCTTGGTCCGTTATCCGGATCGGGGACAGTGCATGGTAGGCAGTTTGACTGGGGCGGTCTCCTCCTAAAGTGTAACGGAGGAGTTCGAAGGTACGCTAGATACGGTCGGACATCGTGTTGATAGTGCAATGGCATAAGCGTGCTTAACTGCGAGACTGACAAGTCGAGCAGGTACGAAAGTAGGACATAGTGATCCGGTGGTTCTGTATGGAAGGGCCATCGCTCAACGGATAAAAGGTACTCTGGGGATAACAGGCTGATTCCTCCCAAGAGTTCATATCGACGGGGGAGTTTGGCACCTCGATGTCGGCTCATCACATCCTGGGGCTGTAGCCGGTCCCAAGGGTATGGCTGTTCGCCATTTAAAGTGGTACGTGAGCTGGGTTTAAAACGTCGTGAGACAGTTTGGTCCCTATCTGCCGTGGGCGTTGGAAATTTGAAGGGGGCTGCTCCTAGTACGAGAGGACCGGAGTGGACGAACCTCTGGTGTACCGGTTGTCACGCCAGTGGCATTGCCGGGTAGCTAAGTTCGGAAGAGATAACCGCTGAAAGCATCTAAGCGGGAAACTTGCCTTGAGATGAGATTTCCCAGAGCCTTGAGCTCTTTGAAGGGTCGTTCGAGACCAGGACGTTGATAGGCTGGGTGTGGAAGTGCAGTAATGCATTAAGCTAACCAGTACTAATTGCCCGTACGGCTTGTCCCTATAACCTTAGCAGGTGCAGAGGATAAGACGGTACAACGTTGCGTGTGTGTTGATACTACCAGTCATTACCCCAATCTTTGCTTCTTCCAGATTCAGGCTTTGTCGCTCCATCGAGGACAAATGCCAGTACAAGTTATGCCTGATGACCATAGCAAGTTGGTCCCACCCCTTCCCATCCCGAACAGGACCGTGAAACAACTTTGCGCCGATGATAGTGCTGCAACCAGTGTGAAAGTAGGTTATCGTCAGGCTTGTTATTCGCAGTAAGAGAAAAACCCGTCAAGCAATTGGCGGGTTTTTTTTCGTCTGGTGGTTTTGTTTGGCGCCGCGGGTGTTTGTCGGCTTACGCGCGCAGCGCTAAGCCGACCTACGTTTATTGGATGGCGGGTAGGTCGGATTAGCGTAGCGTAATCCGACAACTCAGCAGCCAATGCAACAGACAAAAAAAGGCAGCGTTAAGCGCTGCCTTTTTCATTTATCACCTTCATTAAAAGTGATAAGCGACTTTGACGTTCATGTAATTGACGCCGCTATTTGGTTTCTTGTAGCCGCCGTTCGAGAAATGCTGGATCTTCGCAGCGACTTCCCACTTGTTATTGAAGACATAGCCGACGCCGATATGGTCGCCGAACTGGAAGTGGGTCGACAGGCGGTCATCGTCGTTGTTGTACAGTTTCGACAGCATGTGCACGCCGATGCCGGCTTCCGCATAAAAACCCAGCTTGTTCGTATTTTCAAAGCGGAACACGGGAGTAAAACCCAGGTCCCACAGCTTTTGATGCTGGCCAGAGACATTCTGATAGCTCTTGGCATCCCAGCCGCCGATGCTGGCATCCCAGTAACCGCTCAGCTGCGTGCCATTCGATACAAACCAGGCTTTATCCCAGTTGGAGGTCACGCCGGCGCGTACCATTTGTACCTTCACGCCCTTGGCATATTCGCCGTAGACGGAGTCGATCAGTTTGTCGTCGGCGGCAAAGCCGGCGTTAGCCGCCATCAACGCGGCAACAGCGGCGATGGATTTGAGGAGATTCTTCTTGAAGGACATAGAGACTTTCATCGTAAAATTGGCCGTCAGGCTTGTCTTGTTAGCGCAGGCACCTAGTTTTGCACACTACTCCCGCCACCTGTTTGATCTCAGAGGTTGAATTGACATTGTCTACAAAAATCGCATTTCTCGGTATTGGCCTAATGGGAGGGCCGATGGTCCGGTGCCTGCTGCGCGCTGGATATTCTGTCACAATTTGGAATCGCACGCACAGCAAGGCCCAAGTCCTGCGTGCGGCAGGGGCGCAGCCGGCCGTTTCAGTGGCTGAGGCCGTCAACGGGGCGGACGTCGTCATCTCGATGCTGGAAGCTGGCCCTATCGTGGCGCAGGTGCTGCAAGAGGCGTTGCCGGCCTTGTCCACTGGTGCGCTCTGGATCGACATGAGTTCCACCAAGCAATCGGAAGCCCAGCAATTTCATGCCATTTTGCACGCTGCGGGGCATGGCTTCATCGATGCGCCTGTGTCGGGTGGCGTCGGCGGCGCACAGGCGGGCACCCTGGCTATCATGGCTGGCGCCAGCGCCAGCGATTACACGAAGGTTGAAACGATTCTGTCAGCCATGGGACGCCCGACCCTGGTGGGGCCGGCCGGCAGTGGTCAAGTGGCCAAGCTGTGCAATCAGCTGATCGTCGGAGCGACATTGAATATCGTGGCCGAAGCGCTGTTGCTGGCCCAAGCGGCGGGCGCCGATGCGAGCGCCGTACGGGCGGCTATCCGCGGTGGTTTTGCCGAGAGCAAGATTCTGGAGGTGCATGGCCAGCGCATGTTGGAACGCAATTTTGTTGCTGGCGGCCAGGTGAAAAGCCAGATCAAGGATATGCACAACATCCTTGCGGCGGCCGAAGCAGCGCACGTGACTTTGCCGGTGACGCAACTGGTGACGCAGCGCTATGAAGCCCTCGCCGGCACCCACCCGACGGCCGATCACGCGGCCGCCTTGCTGGCCCTGGAAGCGTTGAATCCGGGCCAGCGCCTGGGCACCGGTCCGGATCAGCTGAGCTGATTCAAGCGATGGGCAGGCTCGCTTCGGCCAGCTTGACCCAGAAACTGGCGCCGATCGGCAGCAGATTGTCGTTGAAGTCGTAGCTGCCATTGTGCAAGACGCACGGGCCCAGGCCGTGGCCGCCATCGCGGTGCTCGCCGTCGCCATTGCCGATGAAGATGTAGCAGCCGGCTTTTTCTTGCAGGAAGAAAGAAAAATCTTCCGCGCCCATGGTCGGTTCGACATTCGCGTTGACCTTGTCGGCGCCCACCACGCTTTTCATCACTTCGACGGCAAACGCCGTTTCTTTCGCATGGTTGACCAGCGGTGGATAGTTGCGCTTGAAGTGGAAATCGACTTCGGCGCCAAAGGCGGCGGCCGTGTGCACGGCGATCTCGCGCATGCGCTCCTCGATCAAATCCAGCACGGGCTTGGTGAAAGTGCGCACGGTACCGACCAGGCTGGCATCATCGGGAATCACATTGGTGGCGCTGCCTGCATGGATTTGTGTGATCGACAGCACGGCTGTGTCGAGCGGACTCTTGTTGCGCGTGATGACGGTTTGCCAGCTTTGCGCGATTTGCACGGCCACCATGACGGGGTCGATGCCCTTGTGGGGTTGGGCCGCGTGGGCGCCCTTGCCTTTGATGGTGACGTGGAATTCATTGCTGGAGGCCATCATTGGCCCCTCCACCACGCTCAGGGTGCCCGTTTCGGCGCCTGGCCAGTTGTGCATGCCGTAGATGGCATCCATGGGAAAGCGGGTAAACAAGCCATCCTCGATCATTTCGCGCGCGCCGGCGCCGCCTTCCTCGGCCGGCTGGAAGACCAGATACACGGTGCCGTCGAAATGGCGGTGTTGCGCCAGGTAATGGGCGGCGCCCAGCAGCATCGCCGTGTGGCCATCGTGGCCGCAGGCGTGCATCTTGCCCGGATGGCGTGAAGCATGCTCAAAGGTATTCATTTCCTGCATCGGCAAGGCATCCATGTCGGCGCGCAGGCCGATGGCCCGTGTCGACGTGCCATTTTTGATGATGCCGACCACGCCAGTGCGGCCCAGGCCGCGCACCACGGGGATGCCCCATTCCGTCAGCTTGGCGGCGACCACGTCCGAGGTGCGCTGTTCTTCGTAGCACAGCTCGGGATGCGCGTGCAGGTCGCGGCGGATACCTTGCAGCTCGGATTGAAACGCCAAGATCGGATCAACTAGTTTCATGGGACTCTCCTGTGGATGCTGGCACGCAGCAATGTATGGCGCGCCGGACCGCGCTTGCTTGATCGAAAACAGGCGCGGCTAATAGTGCATTGTAGCCCTTGTTTGCCGGGGAAATCCAGCGCACGGACGTGCTTGCCACGGCGCCAACAGCAAGCGCGCGGAATGGTTTACAGTATCGCCTTCCCCCAACGTTTTTGGATTGCCCCATGACCACCACCCAAGTGCGCGCCGCCTGCCCGCTCGACTGCCCCGATACCTGCGCCTTGCTGGTCACCGTGACCGATGGGGTGGCCACGGCCGTCAAGGGCGATCCCGACCATCCGACCACGGCTGGCGTGCTGTGCACAAAGGTGTCGCGCTTCACGGAGCGCACCTACCATGCGGACCGGCTGCTGCACCCGCTGCGCCGCGTAGGCAAGAAGGGCGAAGGCAAGTTCGAGCGCATCAGCTGGGAAGAAGCGCTGCAGACCATCGCCGCCCGCTTGAAACCGATCGCCGCGCGCGATCCCCAGGCGATCTTGCCGTACAGCTACTGCGGTACCATGGGCCTGGTGCAGGGCGAATCGATGTCCTCGCGCTTCTTCCACCAGCTCGGCGCTTCCCTGCTGGACCGCACCATCTGCGCCTCGGCCGGTGCCACGGGCTACCGCTACACGGTGGGCGCCAGCATCGGCACGGACATGGAGCAGTTCCAGAACGCGAAATTGATCATCATCTGGGGCGGCAACCCGATCGCCTCGAACCTGCACTTCTGGATGCGCGCGCAAGAGGCCAAGCGCAATGGCGCGACCCTGATCGCCATCGATCCCTACCGCTCGCTGACGGCCGAAAAATGCCACCAGCATATCGCCTTGCTGCCGGGTACCGATGCGGCCCTGGCGCTGGGCTTGATGCATGTGCTGATCATCGAAGACCTGGTCGACCACGACTATATCGCGCAGTACACCATCGGCTATGCGGAACTGAAACAGCGGACCCTGGAATGGCCGCCCGAGCGCGTGGCCGGGGTGTGCGGCATCACGGCCACGGAAGTGGTGGAGCTGGCGCGGCTGTACGGCCAGGCATGCCGCTCCGGCGAGGGCGCCGCCATCCGCGCCAATTACGGCGTGCAGCGCGTGCATGGCGGCGGCATGGCCGTGCGCAATATTGCCTGCCTGCCCGCGCTGACGGGCGCCTGGCGCCATCCGGCCGGCGGCATGCAGCTGTCGAGCTCGGGCTCCTTCCCCGTCAACCGCAAGGCCCTGCAGCGCCCGGACTTGCTGAAAGGGACGCCGCGCACGATCAACATGAGCACCATTGGCGACGATTTATTGAAAGAAAGTTCCGCCGAGTTCGGCCCGCAAGTCGAAGCCGTGATCGTCTATAACTCGAACCCGCTGGCCGTGGCGCCCGACTCCTCGAAAGTGGCGCAGGGTTTTGCCCGCGAGGATTTGTTTACGGTCGTGCTCGAGCACTTCCAGACCGATACCGTCGATTACGCCGACATCGTGTTGCCAGCTACCACGCAGCTGGAGCACGTCGATGCGCATTCCACCTACGGCCACCTGTACATGATGGCGAACAACGCGGCCGTGGCGCCGCTGGGCGAAGCGAAGGCGAATACGGAAATCTTCCGTTTGCTGGCGCAGCACATGGGCTTTGATGACCCGTGCTTCCAGGAAAGCGACGACGCGCTGGCAGCCAAGGCGTTCGATACGACCGATGCGCGCTCCGTGCATTTCGACTGGGAATCGTTGAAACGCACGGGCTGGCAAAAGCTGGCCACGGCCGAGGCGCCATTTGCCCACGGTGGTTTCCCCACGCCATCAGGCAAGTGCGAGTTGTATTCGAGCGCCATGGCGCAGGCGGGACTCGATCCCTTGCCGACGTATATCGCGCCGCACGAATCGCTGGCCAGCAATCCCGCGCTGGCGGCCCGTTATCCGCTGGCCATGATTTCCCCGCCGGCGCGCAATTTCCTCAATTCCACTTTTGTGAACGTGAAAAGCCTGCGCGCGGCCGAAGGCGAGCCGCACCTCGATATCCACCCTGACGACTGCGCCGCGCGCGGCATCGCCGCTGGCGACATGGTGCGCATCTTCAACGACCGCGGCAGCTTCGTGGCCAAGGCCAGGGTGACGGACAAGGCCAGACGCGGCCTGGTGGTGGGCTTGTCCGTATGGTGGAAGAAACTGGCCAGCGACGGCAAGAACGCCAATGAAGTGACGAGCCAGCGCCTGACGGACATGGGCCGCGCGCCGACCTTCTACGATACGCTGGTCGAAGTGGAAAAGGCTGGCTGACCATGGCGCGCTGGCCGGCCCGCTTGCTTGTCGGCATGCTGTGCCTGCCGCTGGGCGGCTGCACGCAGCTGCGTTACTACACGCAGGCGGCGCAGGGGCAATATGCGCTGTGGTCCGGCGCGCGCCCGATCGGCGACTGGCTCGATGACCCGGCCACCGAGCCGCGTCTGAAAGTGCGCCTGGCCAAGGCGCAGCAAATTCGCCGCTTTGCCGTCAGCGAGCTGGATTTGCCCGACAATGGCAGCTACAAGAACTACGCCTCGCTGCGGCGCCCTTTCGTGCTGTGGAACGTGGTGGCCACGCCGGAACTGTCGCTGCAGCCGCTGCAATGGTGTTTTCCCATCGCCGGCTGCGTCAATTACCGCGGTTATTACAGCAAGGACGAGGCGCTCGCGTATGCCGCCGAACTGCGGGCCCAGCATTACGACGTGCAGGTGGGTGGCGTGCCCGCGTATTCCACGCTGGGCTGGTTCGACGATCCCTTGCTGTCGACCTTTATCAATTACAACGATGCGGAACTGGCGCGCCTGATCTTCCATGAACTGGCGCACCAGGTGGTGTACGTGCCCGGCGATTCGGCCTTCAACGAGTCGTTTGCCAGCGCCGTGGAAGAGGCGGGCGTGCAGCGCTGGCTGGCGCGCGAGGGCAATGACGCGATGCGCGCCGCGTACGACCAGTATGCGGCGCGGCGCCAGGATTTTTTGGCCCTGCTGTTGACATACCGGGGCGAACTGGAAGCCGTGTATGCGAGCGGCGCCAGCGATGCGGAGAAGCGCGCGCGCAAGGCGCAGGTGTTTGCGGCATTGCAAGATGCATATCAGGTACTCAAGCAAAACTGGGGTGGCTTTGCCGGTTACGACCGCTGGTTCGAGCAGCCATTGAGCAATGCACACCTGGCTTCCGTGTCTACCTACAATGAATTTTTGCCGGCCTTCAGAAAATTGCTGGAAGAAAAAAAGAACTTTCGTGCTTTTTATGCTGCAGTGCACACAATGGCCCAGATGAACAAGCCTGAGCGCAGGCGTGCGCTGGAACAATTGTCCAGCCCCTGACCCGTAAAGATTGTCCCGTACGCCGAGCCAGACGATCCTGCAACAGTGTATTTATCATGCTGCATTGCAGCATAAAATACCCTTAGAGTTGCCGCTCGAATACTGTTGAAAGCGCTTGCATGGAAGCGCGGCGCCCGATAGCATCGCATTAGTAGCATAGAGCAATTGCTCGTCAGAATGCTCAAACTGACTGCTGGACAACAGAATCCGCAGCAATGATCCGCGCCGGCAGGGTGCGCCGGCTCCCCCACGATTATTCGAGACAAGAGGCACAGGATGGAAAAAATTTGGCTGAAGTCGTATCCTCCCGGCGTCCCCGCCGACATCGATCCTGATCAATATCGTTCGCTGGTGCACTTGCTGGAAGAAGCGTTTCAAAAATATGCGGATCGCAATGCCTATGTCTGCATGGACAAATTTCTCACCTATGCCGAACTCGATACCTATTCGCGCCAGCTTGGTGCCTGGCTGCAAAGCCGTGGCCTGAAAAAGGGCGCCCGGGTGGCCCTGATGATGCCGAACGTGCTCCAGTATCCGGTGGCCATCGCCGCCGTCTTGCGCGCCGGCTACACGGTGGTCAACGTCAATCCTCTTTATACGCCGCGCGAACTCGAGCATCAGCTCAACGATTCGGGCAGCGAAGCGATCATCGTGCTGGAAAACTTTGCCCATACCTTGGAGCAAGTACTGGCCAAGACGGCCGTCAAGCACATCATCGTTGCCAGCATGGGCGAAATGCTGGGCGGCTTGAAGGGCGCAATCGTCAATTTTGTCGTGCGCAACGTCAAGAAGATGGTGCCCGCGTATTCCTTGCCGAACGCCATGCGTTTCAAGCAGGCGCTGGCGCTGGGCAGCCGCATGAAACTCACGCCTGTCGAGCTGAGCATCAATGACGCTGCCTTCCTGCAATACACGGGCGGCACGACGGGCGTGTCGAAAGGCGCGACCTTGAGCCACCGCAATGTGATCGCCAATGTGCTGCAGAGCGAAGCGTGGTCGGGCGCGGCGCTCGACCAGAACAGCAAGGAACAGATGATCGTCGTTTGCGCCTTGCCGCTGTACCATATCTTTGCCCTGACGGCGTGCGCGATGTGGGGCACGCGCGTGGGCGCCCTGAATATCCTGATCCCGAATCCACGCGATATCCCGGGCCTGATCAAGGAGCTGGGCAAGTACAAATTCAACCTGCTGCCAGCGGTCAATACCCTGTATAACGCGCTGGTGAACCATCCCGATTTCGCCAAGCTCGATTTCTCGGGCTTGAAGATCGCCAATGGTGGCGGCATGGCGGTGCAGCAAGCCGTCAATGACAAGTGGCTGCAAGTGACGGGCGTGTCCATCATCGAGGGTTATGGCCTGTCGGAAACGTCGCCCGTCGCCACCTGCAACCGCGCCGATACCACGGTGTTTTCCGGCACCATCGGCTTGCCCGTGCCGTCGACCGAGATCGCCATCCTCGACGATGACGGCAAGGAAGTGCCGCTGGGCCAGACGGGCGAAATCGCCATCCGTGGCCCGCAAGTGATGAGCGGCTACTGGAACCGTCCCGATGAAACGGCCAAGGTCATGACGCCTGATGGCTACTTCAAGTCGGGCGACGTGGGCATCATGGACGAGCGCGGCTATGTGAAGATCGTCGACCGCAAGAAAGACATGATCCTCGTCTCCGGCTTCAATGTGTATCCGAACGAAGTCGAGGCCGTCATCGCGGCCCATCCGGGCGTGCTCGAGTGCGCCTGCGTGGGCGTGCCGGACGAACACTCTGGCGAGGCCGTGAAAGTGTTTGTCGTGCGCAAGGATCCGAACCTGACCCAGGCGGTGCTGGCCGCGTATTGCAAGGAACAATTCACAGGCTACAAGCGGCCGAAATACATCGAGTTCCGCGATGAACTGCCGAAGACCAACGTTGGCAAGATTTTGCGTCGCGCCCTGCGTGACGAAACGAAGACAGCAGCATAAACAGTGCAGGGTGTGCGCATCAGGCTGCACACCCTTTTTACAGATAAAGATGAGGCATAGATGGACAAGATTTGGTTGAAGTCGTACCCGGACAGCATTCCCGCAGAGATTGATTGCACGCAATACCGGTCCGTCACGCATTTGCTGGAAGAGTCGTTCCAGAAATATGCGGACCGCAACGCGTTCGTGTGCATGGATAAATTCCTCACCTACCGCGAGCTCGACAAGCTGTCGCTGCAGATGGGCGCCTGGCTGCAAAGCAAGGGCCTGAAGACGGGCGCGCGCGTGGCGATCATGCTGCCGAACGTGCTCCAGTATCCGGTGGCCATGGCGGCGATTTTGCGCGCCGGCTACACGGTGGTCAACGTCAACCCGCTGTACACGCCCCGAGAATTGCAGCATCAGCTGATCGATTCGGGCAGCGAAGCGATCATCGTGCTGGAAAACTTCGCCACCACGGTCGAGCAGGTGCTGCCGCACACGCAGGTCAAGCACGTGATCGTCGCCACCATGGGCGACATGCTGGGCGGACTGAAAGGCACCATCGTCAACTTCGTCGTGCGCAAGATCAAGAAAATGGTGCCCGCGTTTTCCTTGCCGGGCGCCATCAGTTTCAACAAGATGCTGGCCGAAGGCGCACGCTTGAGCCTGACGCCGGTGCAGCAGGGGCATGACGATATCGTCTTCCTGCAATACACGGGCGGCACGACGGGCGTGTCGAAAGGGGCGATGTTGTTGCACCGTAACGTGATCGCCAACGTGCTGCAAAACGAGGCGTGGATTTCGCCCGTGATGACCAAGGAAATGCGCGCCACCTCGATGGGATTCATGTGCGCCTTGCCCCTGTATCACATCTATTCGCTGACGGTCAGCGCCCTGATGGGCATGCGCGTGGGCGGCTTGAACGTGCTGATCCCGAACCCGCGCGACATCCCCGGTTTCGTCAAGGAATTGTCCAAGCACAAGATCGTTGTTTTCCCGGCCGTCAACACCCTGTACAACGCGCTGCTGAACAATGCGGACTTCGCCAAGCTCGATTTCTCCAGCTACAAAGTGTGCAATGGCGGCGGCATGGCCTTGCAGCGTAACGTGGCCGAACGCTGGCTGAAACTGACGGGCTGCCCGCTGATCGAAGGCTATGGCATGTCGGAAACGTCGCCCGTGGTGACGGGCAACCGCGTCGATATCACGGAATTTACGGGCACCATCGGCTTGCCTTTCCCGTCGACGGAAGTGGCGATTCTCAACGACGATGGCGTCGAAGTGCCGCTGGGCGAGCCGGGCGAGATCGCCGTGCGCGGCCCGCAAGTGATGGCCGGCTACTGGCAGCGTCCGGACGAGACGGCCAAGTCGATGACGGCAGACGGCTTTTTCAAGACGGGCGACGTGGGCGTCATGGATGAACGCGGCTATGTAAAAATCGTGGATCGCAAGAAGGACATGATCATCGTGTCCGGCTTCAATGTGTATCCGAACGAAGTGGAAGACGTGGTCGCTTCCTGCCCTGGCGTGCTCGAGTGCGCCTGCATCGGCGTGCCGGACGCCAACGCGGGTGAAGCCGTGAAAGTGTTTGTCGTGCGCAAGGATCCGAACCTGACGGTGGAACAGATCCGTGAGCATTGCAAGCATGAATTGACGGCCTACAAGAAACCGAAATACATCGAGTTCCGCGATGAATTGCCGAAGACCAATGTCGGCAAGATCTTGCGCCGTCAATTGCGCGATGAAAAGAAGGTTGCCTAGTTCGCCGCCAGGCTTGTCTCCGCCGCCAGCTTCCGGCCTGGCCGGGCGGGCAAGCCGAAGCAGGGGCGCAGCCAGTTCACCTTGCTGATCAGCAGCGACGTCCCCAGCCAGCAAGTCGCCACCGTGCCGGCCAGTATCAGTAGCGGCTCCACCACGGGGCCCAGCTTCAGGGGCACGAGCCAGTAGGCCAGCACGATGATTGCGCTCTGGTGCAATATGTACCAGGGAAAGACGGCCTGGCGCGCCCATGGCAGCCAGGCAAATGGTTTATTCAGCAAGGTGTGCGACCAGCCCAGAATGGCGCAGATGGCCAGCCACATATACAGGTTGCGCATGGGCCAGGAGCCGAACGAGGCCCAGGTCAGCAGATTCTCCGAATAAATCTGGTCGAACGCCATGTACACGGCAAACGCGCCCAGGCCCAGCCACAGCGTATGCCAGCGCAGGCGCGCCAGTTCCGCCCACAATCCCATGTCATTGCCCAGCCACCAGCCATACACGAACAGCGTGAAATACATGGCGTGCGCATACCAGTCGTGCACTACCGCATGGGTTTCCGGATAGCGCATTTTGAGGAAGACTGTCGCGGCCAGTGCGGGCAGGGCCGGCAGGACGAGCAAACGCCAGCCACGCAGACGCTGGAAGTACGGTTTCATCCGCTCCAGCAGCGGCTGCAGCGCCACCAGCACGACGATGTACAGCAGCAAATACACGAGATACCACAGATGGTTCCAGGTAAAACCATATTGCCAGCCATCGAAGGCGCCTGCCGGCCAGGCGTAGCCGCCAAAATAATGGAGCAGGAATTGTCCATAACCAGGCTCGACCAGGCCCTTGCTGACGCCTTCGCAATATGGCTGGACGGGAATGATCACGGCCATGCCGAACAGCAGCGGCAGCAGCAGGCGCTTGGTCCTGCGCCACAGGAAGGCGCCGCGCGAGGCTTGCGTCATCATGGCGCACGAGACGCCGGAGATGAGGAAGACGATTTCCATGCGCCAGCGGTTGAGGAAGACCAGCGGCATGTTCAAGGCATCGGTGGCGTAGCTGCTGTGCATGTGAAAATTCCATCCATCCATGTACAGCAGGGCGGTGTGATAGACAATCAGCAGGCTGAAGACGAGAAAGCGCAAGGCGTCGATATCGTGGCGGCGGGAGTCCATGGTCATGATCGTGGGCGATTGATGAAGGAGGCCTCAGCATAGGCAGCGGCGGGGCTGCCAGCCAGCAAAATGGGACCAGTGGACGGCTGGCTGGGACGAATGGATCGCCTGGGACGGGTGTGGGACCTTACAATCATGTAACCAATTTATCGTCCGAGCCCATGCACATCGCTTCCACTGACTTGTTGCAACGTTATCAACGCTGGCGCCGCGTGGCCGAGCCAGGATTCTGGATCATGCTGACCCTGTTGCAGGCCAGCGTCAACAGCTGGCTCGTGTGGCTGGACCTGCGGCGCACCGGGGTCAATACACCGTTCTGGGAAGTGGCCGTGTGGGAATGGAGCAGCAATCTCGTGCTGCTGGCGCTGGTGCCTGTGGTCGTGCTGGCGGGACAGTACCGGCCCCTGCACCTGGTATTCCAGCGCCAGAACCTGCGCTGGCACTTGGCGGCGTCGGTCGTCTACAGCCTCGTGCATGTGGCGGCCATGGTGGCCTTGCGCAAGCTGGCGTACTGGAGTCAGGGCAGCGATTACGATTTCGGTAATTGGTGGCGCGAGCTGCCGTATGAATACCTGAAAGATGTGCGTGCTTACTTCCTCGTCTTGCTGGCCGTGGGCTTTTACCAGTTGCTGCTGATGCGCTGGCAAGGCGAGGCGACCCTGCTCGGCGAACCCGATGAAGGGCCGGCCGTGGAACCGGTAGAGCAGCCGGAACGCTTCCTCGTGCGCAAGCTGGGCAAGGATTTTTTGCTGCCCGCCGGCGACATCGAATGGATACAGGCCTGGGGCAATTATGTGAATTTGCACGTGCGTGGCCACGATTACCCGCTGCGCTCGACCATGGCCGCCATCGAGCGCCGCCTGGACGGTAAACGGTTCGTGCGCGTGCACCGCAGCTATATCGTCAACCTCGATTTCGTGCAGGCAATCGCACCACTGGAATCGGGCGATGCGCGCGCCGTGCTGACCACGGGCGGCGAGGTGCCCGTCAGCCGGCGCTACCGCGATGGCTTGAAAAGTAGTTGCTAGCTGCGTTGCACGCCCGCCTTGCCGTCCTGGACGGTAAAGCGCGCCAGTGTCGCGATGCTTGATGCGCTGTCGCGCACGTTCTCCAGGCCCTGGAACAAGGTCGTGGTTTTATCCGGCGTGATCTCCATCAGCATATAGCCGCGTTTGTCGCTGCGCCCGTAGCGGATGTGCGGGTTCATCGCCACGTACTGTTCCGTGCGCGCCTGTGGACGCGAGCTGGACGTGATGGAGGTGCCGCAAAACTCGGTGGCCAGCACGGGATTGTTCTTGCCGGTGGGCCGCATGGCGTTGCGGCTCAGTTCGGTGGCATAAAAGGTGTGCACGTCGCCAGACAGCACCAGCGGGTTGCTGGCCTTGCTGCTTTGCAAGGCGTCGAGCAGGTGCTGGCGCGCCATCGGATAGCCATCCCAGCCATCGGTCCAGACGCGTTCGTCGCCGGGCCGCAAAATCGGCACCTGGCTCGATTGCGCCATCAGGGTTTGCTGGGCCAGGATATTCCAGCGCGCGGGCGAATCATCGAGACCGGCTTGCAGCCAGCGCTGCTGTTCTTCGCCCAGCATCGTGCGTTGCGGTTTGCGCAGGTCGGGGCAATTGCGCGTGGTGACGGAATTGGAGCCGCCGCGGCCCGGCCTGGCGCACGCGTGATAGGCGCGGTATTGCCGGTCGTCCAGCATGTGGAAGCGCGCCAGGCGGCCCCAGTCGTAGCGCTGGTAGATGCGCATGTCGACAAAGCCCCGCCGCCCCAGCGGCAGCAAACGCAGCGGCATGTGTTCATAAAACGCCTGGTAGGCGGCCGCGCGGCGCTGCAAAAAGGTGGGCGTGAGCAACTCGTCGCGGTCATTGCCGTAATCGTTGGCCACTTCATGGTCGTCCCAGGTGACGATCCACGGCGCGGCCAGGTGCGCGCCCTGCAAGTCGCGGTCGCTCTTGTATTGCGCGTAGCGGGCGCGGTAGTCGTCCAGCGTAAAACTTTCATGCGTGCGCACGGCCCGGCCCGGGTGCTGCAACTGGTACGGCCCCCACTCATAGATGTAGTCGCCGAGGAAGGCCACCAGGTCGGGCGCCGCTGCGGCGATGTGCCGGTGCGCCGCATACGCGCCGAATTCCCAGTGCTGGCACGAGGCGACGGCCAGTTTCAGCGAGGAAGGCATGGCGCCGGACGCGGGCGCCGTGCGCGTGCGGCCCACGGGACTGACGGCGTCGCCCAGCATGAAACGGTACCAGTACCAGCGTCCGGGCGCGAGACCGCCCGCGTCGACGTGTACGCTGTGCGCGAGGGCGGGCATGGCCGTGGCTTGCCCCTTGGCGGCGATGCGGCGAAACGCTTCGTCTTCGGCCACTTCCCAGCGCACGTTCAGGGCGATGGCGGGCGTGGCGGCTGCGTGCAGCGGGTCGTGGCAGATGCGCGTCCACAGCACGACGGCGTCCGGCAAGGGTGAGCCGGAAGCGACACCGAGCGCAAACGGATAGCCGGCGCCATTCATGCGCGTGGCGGCGCTCGCGCTGGAACCGGACAGCACGCTGCCGGCCGCGGCCAGTGCCATGATGCGCGCAGCGCTTTGCAGGAAGATGCGGCGCTGGCTATCCATGGTGTGGAATGATTGCAACAATCAAGACGACAGCAAGGTCTCGATCGGCGGCACCTTGCGCGGCTTGCGGTCGGAGTCCGTCGCCACGTAGATCAGGGTTGCTTCCGTGACTTTCACGATGCACGCCTGCAGGCGGTTGCGCTCGGCATATACCTCGACATTGACAGTGATCGAAGTATTGCCGACCTTGACGATGTCGGCGTAGAAGGAGAGCAGATCGCCGACGAAGACGGGGTTTTTGAAGACGAAGGAATTGACGGCGATGGTGGCGACGCGGCCGTTGGCGCGCCGCGTGGCCGGCAGGGAACCGGCGATATCGACCTGCGCCATGATCCAGCCGCCGAAGACGTCGCCGTATACATTGGCATCGGACGGCGCGGGCATCATGCGCAATTCCGGCATTTTTCCGGCGGGCAGGCCGGAGGCGAGGCAGTTGTCGGGACGGTCTGGGGAGGTGCTCATCTTTTATTCTCATGAAAGGCTACAATTGCCCCGATTGAACCATAAAAAGCCGACCTTCGCCATGCGCCGTTCCCAGACTTCCCCTCCGCCCCGCTCGCCCGCTTCCGCCAGCCACAGCGATTTCGCCACCATCAAGACCTTGCTGCCGTATCTCTGGGTCTACAAATGGCGGGTGCTGCTGGCGCTGCTATGCCTGGTGGGCGCCAAGCTGGCCAACGTGGGCGTGCCCCTGATCCTGAAAAAACTCGTCGACGCCATGACGATCACGGCGGCCCATCCGCAAGCGCTGCTGGTGCTGCCCGTCGGCTTGCTGGTGGCCTACGGCTTGCTGCGCCTGTCGACCACCTTGTTTACGGAACTGCGCGAATTCCTGTTCGCCCGGGTCACGCAGCGGGCCGTGCGCACCATCGCGCTGCAAGTGTTCCGCCACCTGCATGCCTTGTCCCTGCGTTTTCATTTGAACCGCCAGACGGGCGGCATGACGCGCGACATCGAACGGGGCACGCGCAGCGTCGGCTCGCTCATTTCCTACACCCTGTTCAACATCCTGCCGACCCTGGTGGAAATCACCCTCGTGCTCGGCTACCTGGTCTTGCATTACGACATCTGGTTCACCGTCATCACGGCGGTGGCGCTCGTGTCGTATATCGCGTTTACCGTGCTGGTGACGAACTGGCGCACGCATTTCCGCCGCACCATGAACGACCTCGATTCGAAGGCCAATACCAAGGCCATCGATTCGCTGATCAACTATGAAACCGTCAAATATTTCGGCAACGAGGATTACGAAGCGAAGCGCTACGACGAAGGCTTGCAGCGCTATGAATCGGCGGCCGTGAAATCGCAGACTTCCTTGTCCCTGCTGAACACGGGCCAGTCCCTGATCATCGCCACGGCCGTCACCCTGATCCTGTGGCGCGCGACGGTGGGCGTGATCGCCGGCACGATGACCCTGGGCGACCTGGTGCTGGTGAACGCCTTCATGATCCAGCTGTATATCCCCCTCAATTTCCTGGGTGTGATTTACCGCGAAATCAAGCAAAGCCTGGCCGACATGGAACGCCTGTTTTCCTTGCTGAACGAAAACCGCGAAATCGCCGACACGCCGGAAGCGCAGCCGCTCGTCACGCGGGGCGCGGCCGTGCGCTTTGCGCACGTGGATTTCAGCTATGAAGCCAAGCGGCAAATCCTGTTCGACGTGGATTTCCAGATCCCCGCCGGCACGACGACAGCCGTGGTGGGCCACAGCGGCTCGGGCAAGTCGACCCTGTCGCGCTTGCTGTTCCGCTTCTATGAAGTCGATGGCGGCGGCATCACCATCGATGGCCAGGATTTGCGCAACATCACACAGGATTCCCTGCGCGCGGCCATCGGCATCGTGCCGCAGGATACGGTCTTGTTCAACGACACCATCGAATACAACATCGCCTACGGCAAGCCGGGCGCCAGCAAGGAGGCCATCGTGGCGGCGGCGAAAGCGGCATCGATCCATGATTTTATTGAAAGCTTGCCAGATGGCTACAACTCCATGGTGGGCGAGCGGGGCTTGAAATTGTCGGGCGGCGAAAAGCAGCGCGTGGCGATTGCCCGCACCTTGCTGAAAGACCCGGCGATATTGATCTTCGACGAGGCCACTTCGGCGCTCGACTCCAAGGCCGAGCAGGCGATCCAGTCGCAGCTGAAGGACATCGCCAAGAACCGCACCACCCTGGTCATCGCGCACCGTTTGTCGACGGTGGCCGACGCCCAGCAAATCCTCGTGCTCGACCACGGCCGCATCGTCGAGCGGGGCACGCATCCGCAATTGCTGGCGCTCGACGGCCTGTACGCGCAGATGTGGCAACGCCAGCAGGCGAACATGGACGATGAGGCGCAAGAGGATGAGTTGGCGGGTCTGGCGCCGGCAAAATAAATCGGGAATGTGAAATCAGTAGGAAAAATGCTACAGCCGCGCTGATTCCAGCGCGCGTATAGCGCCTATTTGCGGGCAATCGCAGAAAATGGCTGGTCGGGTGCTGAAAATGAAATAAAATTAATTCCAATGGTGGCGTCTGCACCACAGTTGTTTCGTTCGGAGTCCATCCGGTTTGTCCGCCCAGGAGAATTTATGAAATTGACCAAAATCATCGCCACGCTGCTCAGCGTCGGTGTCATCAGCAGCATGTCGCCAGTCCAGGCTCAGGAATTGACCGGCACCTTGGCCAAGATCAAGAAAGCCGGTTCCGTCACCCTCGGTGTGCGCGACGGCTCCGTGCCCTTCTCCTATCTCGACGACAAGCAGCAATACCAGGGTTATTCGATCGACCTGTGCATGAAAGTCGTCACGGCCCTGCAAAAGCACCTGGGTCTGAGCGAACTGAAAGTGGTGATGAGCCCCGTCACGTCGGCCAACCGCATCCCGCTGATGGCAAACGGCACCATCGACCTCGAATGCGGCTCGACGACGAACAACCTGGAGCGCCAGCAGCAAGTGGCATTCGCCCCGACCATGTTCGTCATCGGCAACCGCGTGCTGGCGAAAAAATCCTCGAACATCAAGACCCTGGAAGACTTGCGCGGCAAGACCCTGGTCGCCACGGCCGGCACGTCGACCATCAAGCAGATGACGATCCTGAACAAGGAAAAGAACCTGGGGATGAATATCGCCGTCGGCAAGGATCATCCCGAGTCGTTCCTGATGCTGGAAACGGGCCGCGCGGTGGCCGAAGCCAACGACGACATTTTGCTGGCGTCGCAAGTGGCCAACTCGAAAAACCCGAACGACTACGAAATCACCAAGGAAGCGCTGTCAGTCGAGCCGTACGGCATCATGCTGCGCAAGGGCGACCCGGCCTTCAAGAAAGTGGTCGACGATGCGCTGATCCGCCTGTACAAGAGCGACGACATCAACCGCATTTACGCGAAATGGTTTACCTCGCCGATCCCGCCGAAAAACATCAATCTGAAATTCCCCATGCCGCCGCAATTGAAGGCCGTGTTTGCCAATCCGACCGACTCCGGCGACCCTGCCGCGTATGCGGCCGTACCGGAAGCGCAGAAGACGTCGGACAAGCGGAAAAAGTAAAGATTGCGTAACAAACCGGGGGGCGCAAGCCTCCCGATTTATTTGCGGGACGGGTGGCCGGCTGGCCGCTGTCCTCGGGCTGCATGCGAAGGATGATCATGAATTACAACTGGAATTGGCGCATTTTCTGGGAGATTTCTCCCGATGGCGTGGGCACGTATATGGACACCCTGTGGTCCGGCCTGACCTGGACCCTGGCCACGGCCGGTGCGGCGTGGATCATGGCGCTGATATTGGGCCTGGTGATCGGCACCATCCGCACCTTGCCGAACAAATGGCTGGTGGGCGTGGCCAATGCCTACGTCGAACTGTTCCGCAACGTGCCGCTGCTGGTGCAGATGTTCCTCTGGTATTTCGTCATGCCGGAACTGCTGCCGCCGGATCTCGGCGCCTGGGTCAAGTCGCTGCCAAATGCGCCGTTCGTCACGGCCGTGCTGTGCCTGGGATTCTTTACCTCCTCGCGCGTGGCCGTGCAGGTGACGACGGGCATCGAGGCGCTGCCGCGCGGGCAGAAACTGGCCGGCACGGCGCTGGGCCTGACCCTGCCGCAAACCTACCGCTTCATTTTGCTGCCGATGGCCGCGCGCGTCATCATGCCGCCGCTGACCAGCGAATTTTTGAACATCATCAAGAACAGTTCCGTGGCCCTGACCATCGGCCTGATCGAGCTGACGGCCAGCGCGCGCGCCATCCAGGAGTTTTCCTTCCAGGTGTTCGAAGCGTTTTCGGCCGCCACCATCATCTACGTCGTCGTCAACCTGCTGGTGGTGGTGCTGATGCACCTGATCGAGAAAAAGGTCGCCATCCCGGGCTTCATCGTCGCTGGCGCCAAGACGGGAGGACATTGATATGTTAGGCAATTTCGACTTCGATGTCATCTCCCGCTCGTGGGTCTACCTGTTCCAGACCGGCATGGTGTTCACACTGAAACTGACGGCGCTGTCCATGGTCGGCGGCATCGTGCTCGGTACCCTGCTGGCGCTGATGCGTTTGTCCGGCAGCCGCCTCATCTCGGGCGTGGCGTCGAGCTACGTCAATCTGATACGCTCGATTCCGCTGGTGCTGGTGATCTTCTGGTTCTACTTCCTGGTGCCGTATATCGCCGCCTGGATCATCGGCGCCAACGAGCCGGTGAAAGTGGGCGCGTTTTCTTCCGCGCTGATCACCTTCATCATGTTCGAGGCGGCCTACTATTGCGAGATCATGCGCAGCGGCATACAGTCGATCCCGCGCGGCCAGGTATGGGCCGGCCAGGCACTGGGCATGAACTACTCGCAGACCATGGCCTTCATCGTGCTGCCGCAAGCGTTCCGCAACATGATTCCCGTGCTGCTGACGCAAACCATCGTGCTGTTCCAGGACGTGTCGCTCGTGTACGTGCTGTCGATCCCCGATTTCGTCGGCGCCGCATCAAAAATCGCCCAGCGCGACGGCCGCCTGGTGGAGATGTACGTGTTTGTCGCCGTCGTGTATTTCGTGCTGTGCTATGCCTTGTCGTTCCTGGTAAAACGCCTGCAGAAACGCGTCGCCATCATTCGCTAACCGTAAAAGAAAGAACAAGATGATTGAACTCAATAACGTCAGCAAATGGTATGGCCAGTTCCAGGTACTGACCGACTGCACCACCGAGGTTGCCAAGGGCGACGTGATGGTCATTTGCGGCCCGTCCGGCTCCGGCAAGTCGACCCTGATCAAGACCGTCAACGGCCTCGAGCCGATCCAGCAGGGGCAGATCATCGTCGACGGCATCAGCGTCAACCACCCGAAGACGAATCTGTCGAAACTGCGCGCGCGCATCGGCATGGTGTTCCAGAATTTCGAGCTGTTCCCGCATCTGTCGATCCGCGAAAACCTCACCATCGGCCAGATCAAGGTGCTGGGTCGCAGCGCCGACGAAGCCAATGCCAAGGGCTTGAAATACCTGGACCGCGTGGGCCTGCTGTCGCAGCAGGACAAATTCCCCGGCCAGCTGTCGGGCGGCCAGCAGCAGCGCGTGGCGATCGCCCGCGCGCTGTCGATGGACCCGATCGCCATGCTGTTCGACGAACCGACATCGGCGCTCGATCCGGAGATGATCAACGAGGTGCTTGACGTGATGGTGGGCCTGGCGCAAGAAGGCATGACGATGATGGTCGTCACGCACGAAATGGGCTTTGCCAAGCGCGTGGCCAACCGCATCGTCTTCATGGACCAGGGAAAAATCATCGAAGATTGCAGCAAGGATGACTTCTTCAATACGACGCGCTCGGACCGCGCACGCGATTTCCTCGCCAAGATCATCCATTAATTTTTCATCACGTTGAAGTTGAGTACGAATGCCTGACATGAAACAACTAGCCGGCGCCATGCTGGCGCTGGGCCTGCTCGCCCATGCCCATGCGGCCGACAAGATCGCCGTCGACATCGCCCTGCGCGGCGCCACCGTGATCGACGTGGCCGCAGGCAAGGCGGTCAAGGGCAAGACCGTGCTGCTCAAGGGCGACAGCATCGTCGCCGTCGTCGATGACGCGCAGCTGCACAGCTACGCGCCGAAGCGGACGATTCGCCTGCCCGGCAAATATCTGATGCCGGGCCTGTGGGATACGCACGTGCATTTCGGCGGCGGCCCGGAGCTGATCGACGAGAACAAGCAGCTGCTGCCTTTGTACCTGGCGCACGGCATCACCACGGTGCGCGACTGCTCGGGCGACTTGCCCGACACGGTGCTGGCATGGCGCCAGCAGATCAACGCGGGCCAGCTGGAGGGCCCGACGATTTTTACGTCCGGCGCCAAACTCGAAGGCATCAAGCCGCTGTGGAAGGGCACCATCGAAGTGGGTACGCCGCAGGAAGTCACGCGCGCGCTCGACGGCCTGCAGGCGCAGCAGGTCGACTTCGTGAAGATCACGGAAAACACCCTGAAGCCGGAGCTGTACCTGGAAGCGTTGCGCCAGGCGCGCGAACGGGGCATGCGCACGTCGGGCCATATCCCCGTGCAGCTCACATTGGAGCAGATGGCCGATGCGGGCCTGGGCACGATCGAGCATCAATCGTATTTGCTGCGCGCCACCACGCCGCGCGAGCAGGAGCTGACGGCCAAGGTGGCGGCCGGCGCGATGACGGGCAAGGAAGCCATGCAGGCCAGCGTGCAAAGCTACGACGAGCCGACGGCGCGCAAGGCTTTCAGCTATCTGGCCGCGCGCGGCACGGCCATCGTGCCGACCCTGTGGGGTTCGCGCGTGACGGCGTACCTGGACCGCGAAGACCACACGCACGACACGGCCCTGCAATACATCGGCAAGGGCTTGCGCGCCACCTACGACTGGCGCGTGCAGCGCGCCGCCAAGGATGGCCCGGAAGCGATCGTCCAGCGCCACGCGCAGTTCGAGCAATCGGCCAAGCTGCTGCCCCTTTTGCAGCAGCAGGGCGTGAGCATCATCGCCGGCACCGATGCGGGCTTCTTGAATTCCTTCGACTATCCGGGCCAGGCCCTGCACGATGAAATCGGCCTGTACGTGCAGTACGGCCTGACGCCGCAGCAAGCCTTGCAGTCGGCCGTCATTAACGGTCCCCGCTTCCTGGGCAAGCTGGACCGCTACGGCAGCGTGGCGGCCGGCAAGGCGGCCGACCTGCTGGTGCTCGACGCGAACCCGCTGCAGGATATCGGCGCCACGCGCCAGATCCGCCTGGTGGTCAGCCGTGGCCACGTCTACGACCGCGCCGCGCTGGACCGGATGCTGGCGGAACTGCGCGCCTGGGTGGCGAAGCAGGAGACTGCACCGGGCAAGTCCTGATGCTTGTGCGCTCCCGAGATTGAAAACGGCCGGTGCGAACCGGCCGTTTGATCGTCCGGCAAGCATCGGGCAGTAGCCGCCGCAGCCTGCGAGGCCGCCCCGCGACTGGTAAAATGGCGCTATTCGCAATGACCGCCTGAGAGCAGCCGCCATGTCCACACTCGATCACACCCCAGCCTCCATCACCATCACCCGTCCGGATGACTGGCATTTGCACCTGCGCGACGGCGCCGTCATGGCCAGCGTGCTGCCGCACAGCGCGCGCCAGTTCGGCCGTGCCATCGTCATGCCGAACCTGAAACCGCCCGTCACCACCACGGCCGATGCCAGTGCCTACCGCGAGCGCATCCTGGCCGCCGTGCCGCAAGGCGTGAACTTCGATCCGCTGATGGTGCTGTACCTGACGAACAACACGTCGCCCGATGAAATCCGCCGCGCGCAGGACAGCGGCATCGTGCAGGCCGTGAAACTGTATCCGGCTGGCGCCACGACGAACTCGGACCTGGGCGTGACGGATTTGAAGAATTGCTACAGGGTGCTCGAAGTGATGCAGGAAGTGGGCATGCCCTTCCTCGTGCATGGCGAAGTGACGGACCCGGAAATCGATATTTTCGACCGCGAAGCCGTCTTCATCGAGCGCGTGATGCGCCCGCTGCGCAGCGCCTTCCCGGCCCTGTCCGTCGTGTTCGAGCACATCACCACCAAGGATGCGGCGCAGTACGTGGCCGAAGCGGAAGGCCCGATCGCCGCCACCATCACGGCGCATCACCTGCTGTACAACCGCAACGAGATTTTCAAGGGCGGCATCCGTCCCCATTACTACTGCCTGCCTATCTTGAAGCGCGAAGAGCACCGCCTGGCACTGATGACGGCGGCCGCCAGCGGCGACGAGCGTTTCTTCCTCGGCACGGACTCGGCGCCGCATGCGCAAGGCGCCAAGGAAATGGCTTGCGGCTGCGCCGGTTGCTACACGGCCCTGCATGCGATGGAAATGTATGCGGAAGCATTCGAACGGGCCGGCGCGCTCGATAAACTGGAAGCGTTCGCCAGCTTCCACGGCCCGGCTTTCTACGGCATGCCGCGCAACACGGACACCATCACTCTGAAACGCGAAAGCTGGACCTTGCCGGCCTCGCTGCCGCTGGGCGACAGCCACGTGATTCCGCTCAACGCGGGCGAGCAGATCAACTGGAAAATGGTCTAAGCGTTCATGCTGCCATCGATAGACTGGACCCGCCCCTGGTTTGCCACGGTGCTGCCGGCGCGACGGCAGCTGGACCTGCAGCGCGACACGGTGATTGCCGCGCTCAATGGACGGGCGCGGGCGCTGGATTTGCGCAATCCATCGGGCCTGCCGCTGGCCTTCGTGCCGCAAGCGGACCTGCCCGAAGGCGTGGCCTACGAGGAGTTCATCGGCGCGACGGGCGGCGTGCCCACGCGCGACAATCTGCACGATTTTTTCAACGCGCTCGTGTGGCTGACCTTCCCCCGCATCAAGCGCCAATTGAATGCGCTGCAGGCCGCGCAGATCGCCCTGTCCGGCGTGGGCAAATCGCGCGGTCCCGCGCGCGATGGCGCGACGATTTTTGACGAGAATTCCGCCTTGCTGGTGCTGCGCGACAGCGACGCGGGGCGCGCGCTGGACGCGGCCTTGCGCGGGCACGACTGGCGCAGCGCGTTCATTGCGCAGCGCGAGAAATTTGGCGCGGGCGGCGACGCCGATGTCTGGCTGTTCGGCCACGCGCTGATGGAAAAACTGGTGGCGCCGCGCAAGGCCATCACGGCGCATACGCGCGTGATCTTTGCCGGCGACGCCTACTTTGCGCTCGACGATGCGGCACGCCGCGCCTGGCTCGACGAGCGGGTGGCGCAAGACCTGGCGCAGCAAGGCCTGACCACGGCGGACTTCACGCCGCTGCCCGTGCTTGGCTTGCCCGGCTGGTGTGAAGACCAGGACGACGATTTTTACAATGACGCGGCGGTGTTCCGCCCGAAGCGCAAGGTGGCTGGCGCAGAAAGAGATCAATAGCATGGAAAACACCGTCCGCTGGGGCATCCTCGGCACCGGCAAGATCGCCCGCGCGATGGCCAATGGCTTGCGCGATGCGCCCGGTGCGCAACTGGTGGCGGTCGCCTCGCGCAGCAGCGCCGGTGCGCAGGCCTTCGGCGCCGAATTCGGCATCGAACGTTGCCATGGCTCCTACCAGGCGTTGGCTGACGATTCTGGCGTGGACGTGATCTACATCGCCACGCCGCACACCCTGCATGCGGAAAATGCCTTGCTGTGCCTGGCCGCCGGCAAGCACGTCGTCTGCGAAAAACCGTTCACCATGAATGCGCGCGAAGCGCAGGCCGTGGTCGATATGGCGCGCGAGAAAAAACTGTTTTTGATGGAAGCCATGTGGAGCCGTTTCCTGCCCGCCGTGCAGGAAGCGCAACGCATCATCGCCAGCGGCGAAATCGGCGTGCTGCGGCAGGTGCAGGCCGATATCGGCTTTGTCGCCAATTTCCCGCCCGAGCACCGCATGTTCAATCCGCAGCTCGGTGGCGGCGCGCTGCTCGACGTGGGCATCTATCCGCTGTCGATGGCGGCCTTCTTCCTCGGCCCCGTATCGCAGGTGCAGGCGCTGGCCGAGATGGGCGCCACCGGCGTCGACGAGCAGGTCGTGTTCTCGCTGCTGCATGCGGGCGGCGGCACCTCGTCCTGCGCCTGCAGCCTGCGCGCGCAGACGCCGACGGAAATGACCATTTCCGGCAGCCTGGGACGCATCCGGCTGCCCAACCGTTTTTACAAGCCCGATCACCTGATTGTCGAAATGATGGACGGCGAACGCCGCGTCGTCGCCGCCCCCCACCTGGGCAATGGCTATGCGCACGAGGCCATCGAGGCGATGCGCTGCATCCGCGCCGGCCTGCTGGAAAGCCCCCTCATGCCGCACGCCGACAGCGTGGCGCTGATGCGCAATCTCGACACCATGCGCGGCCAGATCGGCCTCGTCTACCAAGCCGACCAGGCGTGAACAGGAATCCCATGACATTGCACTCATCCCGTCCCAGCCTGAAAACTGTCCTCATCGCCAGCGGCGTCGTCCTGACCCTGGCGATGGGCGTGCGCCACGGCCTGGGCTTCTGGATGCAGCCGATCTCGCAAGCCAATGGCTGGACGCGCGAAACGTATTCGCTGGCGCTGGCCATGCAAAACCTGATGTGGGGCGTCTTCGGCCCGTTCGCCGGCATGGCGGCCGACCGCTTCGGCACCATGCGCGTCGTCATCGTCGGTGCCATCAGCTACATGGCGGGCCTCGTGTGGATGGCGCTCGTGACGCAGCCCACCCTGTTCATCGTCGGCTCCGGCATCTTCATCGGCCTGGCGCTGGCCTGTACGGCTTTTGGCGCCATCAGCGGCATCATCGGGCGCAGCGCGCCGCCCGAGCAGCGCTCGTGGGCCTTCGGCATTTCGTCGGCGGCCGGCTCGTTCGGCCAGTTCCTGATGATGCCCGTCGAGCAGCAGCTGATCTCCGCCGTGGGCTGGCAAAACGCCTTTTATGTGCTGGCCGCGCTGGTGCTGCTGGCGATGATCCCGATGGCCTTCTACCTGCGCGAGCCGCCCGTCTCGCACGCCAGCGGCCCGCAGCAAAGCGTGGGCGCCGCCTTCAGCGAAGCGATCGCCAGCCGCTCGTTCTGGCTGCTGTTGGCCGGTTATTTTGTCTGCGGTTTCCAGCTGGTCTTCATCGGCGTGCACTTGCCGGCCTACCTGAAGGACCAGGGCCTGATGAACCCGAACGTCGCCGTCACGGCGCTGGCCCTGATCGGCCTGTTCAACATCGTCGGCTCCTACTATGCGGGCAAACTCGGCGGCAAGATCGCCAAGCGCTACCTGCTGTCGGCCATCTACGTGACGCGTGCCGTGGTCATCACCGCGTTCCTGCTGGCGCCATTGTCGGCGTGGTCCGTGTATCTGTTCGCCGCCGGCATGGGCGTGTTGTGGCTGTCGACCGTGCCGCTGACGAACGGCATCATCGCCGGCATCTTCGGCGTGAAGCATCTGTCGATGCTGGCCGGGATGGTGTTCTTCTCGCACCAGGTGGGCAGTTTCCTCGGCGCCTGGCTGGGCGGCTATCTGTACGAGCACCAGGGCAGTTACCACATCGTGTGGATGATCACCATCGGCCTGGGCTTGCTGGCCGCGCTGATCAACCTGCCCATCGACGAGCGCGCCGTCAAGCGCGTGGCGGTGGCCGCGTAATGGCCAGCTGGCGCACATGGCTATGGCGCCTGGCTGGCGCCGCGCTGCTGGCCATCGTCTTCCTTGCCTATCTGCGGCCCGACTTCATGCTCGACCTGGCGAACCGCTTCTGGATGTGCATGTAGGCTGCGTGGGCGCAAGGTGGTTTGCGTGAAGTCGGATTACGCTAGAAGTCGGATTACGCTACGCTAATCCGACCTACCCGACCTGCTGCGACGGATTCGCGTAATCCGACAACATCCGAAACCATGCGATACCGACGCGCATTCCAGCCAGGTGGCAGCTTTTTCTTCACGGTGGTGACTGCCCATCGCCGGCCCGTTTTTTCTGCTGCCAATGCCGTGGATTTGCTGCGTGATTCTTTCCGCGCCGTGCGGCATCAACGGCCATTCGCTATCGACGCCATCGTTATCCTTCCTGATCACTTGCACTGCATCTGGACCTTGCCAGATAGTGATGCCGATTTCATGACGCGCTGGAGGTTGATCAAGACATGGTTCAGCAAGCGCTGCGATCTTGAAAATGTCTGGCAGCAGCGGTATTGGGAGCATGTGTTGCGTGACGAGAGCGACTTCGCAAACCACGTCGATTACATCCATTACAACCCCGTCAAGCATGGCCTTGTGAGTAAAGTCATCGATTGGCCGTATTCCAGTTTTCACCGGTATGTAAAGCAGGGATGGTGCGCCGCCGATTGGGGCGGGGATGGTGTGGATGTGGCGGGTGTTGGGCGGGAGTGAGGGGCGCTAACAATGTTGTCGGATTACGCGCTGCGCGCTAATCCGACCTACCACGGCATATTTTTTGCGTAGGTCGGATTAGGCCGAAGGCCGTAATCCGACAACACCGGGAAATAAACAATCCCAGATTTACACCTTCAAAAATTCCTCTTTCCCACCCAGCCAGCGCGCCAAGTGCGCTTCCACGGTGGCTGCTGCAGCCGCCGTGGTGGCGTGCAGCAAATCGTGCGCCACGTCGCGGGCCTGGTCGACCAGCCATTGATCCGTTTCCAGGTCGGCGAAACGCAGCATGGCCTGGCCGGACTGGCGCGCGCCAAGAAACTCCCCGGGGCCACGGATTTCCAGGTCGCGGCGGGCGATTTCAAAGCCGTCCGTTGTTTCGCGCATGGTCATCAAGCGCTGGCGCGCCACGCCGCCCAGGGGGCCCTGGTACAGCAGCAGGCAGACGCTGGCTGCCGAACCGCGGCCCACGCGCCCGCGCAGCTGGTGCAGCTGCGACAAGCCAAAACGCTCGGCGTGTTCGATCACCATCAGCGAGGCGTTCGGCACGTCGACGCCCACCTCGATGACGGTGGTGGCCACCAGCACATGGATATGCCCGGCGATGAAGGCGTCCATCACTTCCTGCTTTTCGGCCGGTTTCAAGCGGCCGTGCACGAGGCCCACCTGCAGCGCGGGCAGGGCTTCGGCCAGCATCATGTAGGTGTCGGTGGCCGTCTGCAGCTGCAGCGCTTCCGATTCCTCGATCAGCGGGCAGACCCAGTACACTTGCCGGCCTTCCAATGCGGCCGCATACACGCGGGCGATGACTTCGTCGCGCCGGTTCTGGTCGATGGCGCGCGTGACGATGGGGCTGCGCCCTGGCGGCAGCTCGTCGATCACCGACACTTCCAGGTCGGCGTAATACGTCATGGCCAGGGTGCGCGGAATGGGCGTGGCCGACATCATCAGCTGGTGCGGAACGGCCGCGCTGTCGCCCTTGTTGCGCAGGGTCAGGCGCTGGCCCACGCCGAAGCGGTGCTGCTCGTCGACGATCACCAAGCCCAGTTTGGCAAACAGCACGTTATCCTGGATCAGCGCGTGCGTGCCGATCACCAGCTGCGCTTCGCCCGATTCGATCAGGGCCAGCGCGGCCGTCTTTTCCTTTTTCTTCAGGCTGCCCGTCAGCCACGCCACCTTCACGCCCAGCGGCTCCATCCAGGCGGCGATCTTGCGGAAGTGCTGCTCCGCCAGGATCTCCGTGGGCGCCATCAGCGCGGCCTGGTAACCGCTGTCGATCGCCTGCGTGGCGGACAATGCCGCCACCACCGTCTTGCCGCTGCCGACGTCGCCCTGCAACAGGCGCTGCATCGGATACGGCTGGCGCAGGTCGGCGCGGATTTCCTCAAGTACGCGCGCCTGTGCGCCCGTCAGCTTGAAGGGCAGGGCTGCGCCGAAGGCGTTCGACAGGGTGCCGACGATGGGTAGCGATGCGGCGCCTTTCGAGCGGCGCGCGCGCTGGGCGCGTTTCAGCGACAGCTGCTGCGCCAGCAGTTCATCGAACTTCATGCGCACCCAGGCCGGGTGCGAGCGGTCCATCAGCGCGCTTTCATCGATGTCCTGCGGCGGATAGTGCAGCAGGTGCACGGCGGCGCGGAACGGCGACAGCTGCATTTCACGCAGCAGCTGGTCGGGCAAGGTGTCCTGCCAGTCGATGCGGCGCATGGCGTCGGCGATCTCGCGCCGCAGCACGTGCTGCGACAGGCCTTCGCCGGACGGGTACACGGGCGTGAGCGCCGTGGGCAGGGGCGCTCCCTCGTTGACCACTTTATACGTCGGGTGCACCATCTCGGCGCCGAAAAAGCCGTGTTTGAGCTCGGCGCGCGCGCGTACCCGCGTGCCTTCGGCCAGCTGCTTGACCTGGCTGCCGTAGAAATTCATGAAGCGCAGCAGCAAATTGCCCGTTTCGTCGGCGATCGTCACCAGCAGCTGCTTGCGCGGCTTGAAATTGACTTCGCATTTGGTGACGATGCCCTCGACTTGCCACGACTCGCCGCCGCGCAGGCAGGCGTCGCGTATCGTGTAGACCTTGGTTTCGTCCTCGTAGCGCATCGGCAGGTGCAGCACCAGGTCCATGTCCGTGCGCAAGCCCAGTTTGGCCAGCCGGCTTTCCGTGCTGACCACTTTTTTGACGGCTTTCGGCTTGGTGGCCGGCTTGGCCGTGGGAGGAAGATCGGGCTTTGGATCGGACATATGCAAGGTTTTGGTGCCGCTAGCGTAAAATAGAGGGTTGTCCGGCACACCCTGTGCGTACCGCAGTCGTAAATTGTTGCGGCGGATTATTGTAATGCCTGTATAGGCGCACAGTATAGTGCCAGATGTTCCATTGCGCACTCCTAATCATTTTTGACGTACTTTTGAAGCAAAACGCATGTATTCGCTTTCCGATTTCGATTTTAATTTGCCGCAAGAAAACATTGCGCAAACTCCATTGGCCGAGCGCAGCGCCTCGCGCCTGTTGCATCTGGACGGCGACGCTCTGGTCGACCGCCAGTTCGCCGACATCGTCGGGCTGTTGCAGGCGGGCGACCTGCTGGTGATGAACGATACGCGCGTACTCAAGGCGCGCTTCTTTGGCGTCAAGGAAAGCGGCGGCAAGATCGAGGCGCTGGTCGAGCGCGTGCTCGATGACCGCACCGTGCTGGCCCAGGTGCGCGCGTCGAAGTCGCCGCCGCCCGGTTGCCGCATCCGCCTGGCCGACGCCTTTGATGTGACGGTCGGCCAGCGCGCCGGCGAGTTCTTTACCCTGCACTTCGAGGCCGACGTGTTCGAGCTGATCGAGGCGCATGGCCGGCTGCCGCTGCCGCCGTACATCGAGCACGATGCGGATGCATTCGACGAGACGCGCTACCAGACCGTGTTCAACAAGGTGCCCGGCGCTGTCGCCGCGCCGACGGCCGGCCTGCATTTCGACCAGGCCCTGCTCGATCAATTGAAGGCCAAGGGCGTCAACTTCGCCTATGTGACCCTGCACGTGGGTGCCGGCACCTTCCAGCCCGTGCGCACCGAGGTGCTGGCCGAACACAAGATGCATACCGAGTGGTACACCATGCCGCAGGAAACCGTCGATGCCGTGCGCGCCGCGCAGCTGGCCGGGCGCGACGTGGTCGCCGTCGGTACGACCAGCCTGCGCGCGCTGGAATCGGCCTCGCAAAGCGGCCAGCTGGTGGCGGGCAGCGCCGATACGGCCCTGTTCATCACGCCCGGCTATGCGTTTAAAACGGTGACGCGTTTGATCACCAACTTCCATTTGCCGAAGTCGACCCTGCTGATGCTGGTGTCGGCCTTTGCCGGCTATGCGCCGATCCGCAGCGCCTACGCGCATGCGATTGCGCAGAATTACCGTTTCTTCAGCTATGGCGACGCGATGCTGCTCACCACGCAATCGCGCGCTGCGCTGAACCTTGATACTCCCGTGAAAGACTGACATGCTGGAATTTACATTACTCAAGACCGACACGAGCGGCCTGACCAAGGCACGCCGCGGCACCTTGAAACTCAACCATGGCGTCGTGCAGACGCCGATCTTCATGCCAGTGGGCACTTACGGCTCCGTGAAAGCCATGTCGCCGCTGGAACTCAACGAGATCGACGCGCAGATCATTCTGGGCAACACGTTTCACCTGTGGCTGCGTCCTGGCAACACCGTCATGGAAAAATTCGGCGGCTTGCATGGTTTCATGGGCTGGAACAAGCCGATCTTGACGGACTCGGGCGGTTTCCAGGTGTTTTCGCTGGGCGCCATGCGCAAGATCACGGAAGAGGGCGTGCATTTCAATTCGCCGATCAACGGCGATAAATTGTTCCTGTCGCCGGAAGTGTCGATGCAGGTGCAGCGCGTCTTGAATTCCGACATCGTCATGCAGTTCGACGAATGTACGCCGTACGAAATCCAGGGCCGTCCGGCCACCATCGAGGAAGCGGCCAAGTCCATGCGCATGTCCTTGCGCTGGGCGCAGCGCTCGAAGGACGAGTTCCACCGCGGTGAAAACCCGAATGCGCTGTTCGGCATCGTGCAGGGCGGCATGTTCGAAATGCTGCGCGACGAGTCGCTGGCCAAGCTGGAAGAAATCGATTTCCCCGGCATCGCCATCGGCGGCCTGTCCGTCGGCGAGCCGAAGGAAGACATGATGCGCATGCTGGCCCACGTGGGCCCGCGCCTGCCGGCCAACAAGCCCCATTACCTGATGGGCGTGGGCACGCCGGAAGACCTGGTGGCCGGTGTGTCGAACGGTATCGACATGTTCGACTGCGTCATGCCGACACGTAACGCCCGCAATGGCTGGCTGTTCACCCGTTTTGGCGACATCAAGATCAAGAACGCCAAGTACAAGGAAGACCAGGCGCCGCTGGACGAGACCTGCAGCTGCTACGCCTGCCGCAATTTCTCGCGCGCCTACCTGCACCATTTGCACCGCTCCAAGGAAATCCTCGGCGCGCGTTTGAATACCATCCACAACCTGCATTACTACCTGGACCTGATGCGCCAGATGCGCGAAGCGCTGGACGAAGACCGTTTCCACGCGTTTACCCTGCAATTCCACGCGGAACGCGCACGCGGAACTTAAGAAAACCTTATCTGGCGCCCTGGCCGCAGCATGGCCTGAAGTTTTGTGTATTGGTGCTTGGACTGGGGCGATAAAGCATTGCATAATGCCTTTTTAGCCCCATTTGAAGCTGCCATGCCTGCAATTGGAGGCTTGGCGGATTGCCAATGCTAGAATACAGCGCTATTTTTTCAAACTGATTAGAACTGGAGTCACCGTGTTTTTCATTTCCAACGCTTATGCGCAAGCCCCAACCGACGCCCTGGGCCTCGGCGGCAACCTGACCAGCTTCCTGCCGCTGGTATTGATGTTCGTGGTCATGTATTTCCTGATGATCCGCCCACAGCAAAAACGCGCCAAAGAACAACGGGCGATGATGGACGCGCTGGCCAAGGGTGACGAAGTCGTCACCGCCGGCGGCATGCTGGGCCGTGTTGTCAAGGTAGTGGACGCTTACGTCACCATCGAAGTGGCGACCGGCACCGAAATCACGGTGCAAAAGAGCTCCATCACCACCTTGCTGCCTAAAGGCACCCTGAAGGCGCTGTAATTCCTCGCTGTCATTGCCAAAGCAATGATTGAATGGGGCGGCTACCCGCCGCCCCTCGCGACGCCTCCGACGCTCAACACTGAACGCTGAATCAATATGAATCGCTATCCTGCCTGGAAATACATCATCATCGTCGTCGCCTTATTGCTGGGCGCACTCTATACGGCGCCCAACTATTTCGGTGAGTCACCGGCGCTGCAAGTAACCAGCGGCAAGTCGACCGTCAAAGTGACGGGCGAGCTGATGACGCAAGTCGAGCAAATATTGACGAAAGAGAACGTCAAGTCGGAAGGTGTCACCATGGATGGCGCCGGCAACCTCGCCTCCGTGCGCGTGCGTTTCGCCGATCCCGATACCCAGTTCAAGGCGAAACTGGTGCTGGAAAAAGACCTGAACACCGATGCTAGCGATCCCGCTTACATCGTGACGGTCAATCTGCAAGCCAATACCCCATTGTGGATGCAAAAATTGCATGCCTTGCCCATGTTCCTGGGCCTGGACTTGCGCGGTGGCGTGCACTTCCTGATGCAGGTCGATGCGAAAGCCGTACTGAACAAGAAAGTGCAGGGCGTCCAGTCCGCCGCGCGTAGCGTGTTGCGCGACAAGAATATCCGCCACGCCGGCATCGAACGCGTGGGCGACAGCGTGCAGATCAACTTCCGCGATGCGGAAACGCGCGTGAAGGCAAAAAATGTCCTGTCCGACCAGATGACGGAACTGGCGTTCGCCGATGCGGGCGAAGGCAGCGATTTGAAACTGAACATCACCCTGAAGCCGGCCGCCCTGAAGGCAACCATCGATGAAGGCGTGAAACAGAATATCTCCACCTTGTCCAAGCGCGTCAACGAGCTGGGTGTGGCCGAGCCGCTGATCCAGCAGCAAGGCCCTGACCGCATCGTGGTGCAATTGCCTGGCGTGCAGGACGTGGCCCGCGCGAAAGCCATCATCGGCCGCACGGCTACCCTGGAAGTGCGCCTGGTCGATGAGTCCATCGTCCCCGGCACCGAACTGTCGAGCGCCATTCCGTTCAACTCGGAACTGTTCACCGTCGGCAAGGGCGTACCTGTCGTGCTGGCGAAAGACGTGATCCTGACGGGCGACTATATCTCCAGCGCCACAGCCAGCTTTGACCAGAACCAGCAGGCGGCCGTATCGATCGACCTGAACGGCGACGGCGGCCGCAAGATGCGCGAAGCGACGCGCGAACGCGTGGGCAAGCGCATGGCCATCGTGCTGTTTGAAAAGGGCAAGCCGGAAGTGCTGTCGGTTGCCACCATCCAGCAGGAACTCGGTTCGCGCTTCCAGATCACCGGCATGGGCGGCGCGGAAAACGCGAACGAACTGGCGCTGCTGCTGCGCTCGGGCGCCCTGTCGGCACCGATGACCGTCATCGAAGAACGCACGATCGGACCGCAGCTGGGCGCGGAAAATATCGCCAAGGGTTTCCACTCGACCCTGTACGGCTTCATCGCCATCGCCGTCTTCATGATCGCCTACTACATGCTGTTCGGTGCCTTCAGCGTGCTGGCCCTGGCCACCAACCTGCTGTTGCTGGTCGGCTTGCTGTCGATGATCCAGGTGACGTTGACCTTGCCCGGTATCGCCGCTATCGCGCTGGCGCTGGGTATGGCGATTGACGCCAACGTGCTGATCAATGAACGTATCCGTGAAGAGCTGCGCGCCGGCAATACGCCGCAAGCGGCGATCGCCGCCGGCTTCGACCGCGCCTGGGCCACGATTCTCGACTCGAACGTGACCACCCTGATTGTCGGTCTGGCGCTGCTGGCCTTCGGCAGCGGTCCTGTGCGCGGCTTCGCTGTTGTGCATTGCCTGGGTATTCTGACCTCGATGTTCTCCTCCGTGTTCGTCTCGCGCGGCGTGGTCAACCTCTGGTATGGCCGCAAGAAAAAGCTGACGACCTTGTCGATCGGCACGGTGTGGGTGCCGGGCACCAGCAAATAAGCGGTGGCCCCGACTCACTCCATAGCGACAACAGCGATCGCGTCCGGTGGCACAGCCGCCGGACGCACAGAATAGAACTCAGAGGATTTCATGGAATTTTTCCGGATCAAAAAAGATATTCCCTTCATGCGCCATGCGTTGATTTTCAACGTGATTTCGGCCGTGACCTTCCTTGCCGCCGTCTTCTTCCTGGTGCACAAGGGCTTGCACTTGTCCGTCGAATTCAAGGGCGGCACCCTGATGGAGGTGAAATACCCGAAGGCGGCCAATCTGGAAGGCATACGCGGCACCCTGATCGCCATGGGCTATGAAGAGCCGGGCGTGACCAGCTTCGACACGGCGCGCGACGTGATGATACGCCTGCCGGTGGAAAATGGCGTCAGCGCCGCGAACACCTCGCAGCGCGTGTTTGAAGCCTTGTGCAAGGCCGAGCAAGGCTCGACCAAGGCCATCGACACCGTCACCGACAAGGGCGAGCATGTGCTCAAGAGCGCGTGTATGGACGCTGCCGGCAGCGAAGCGGTCGTCCTGCAGAAAGTTGAATTCGTCGGCCCGCAAGTGGGCGAGGAACTGGCGCAGAATGGCTTGAACGCGCTGGTGGTGGTGATTATCGGCGTGATGATCTACCTGGCCATCCGCTTCGAATGGAAATACGCTGTCTCGGCCATTATCGCCAACTTGCATGACGTGGTGATCATCCTGGGCTTCTTCGCTTTCTTCGAATGGGAATTCTCGCTGACGGTGCTGGCGGCCATCCTGGCGGTGCTCGGTTATTCCGTCAACGAATCGGTGGTGATTTTTGACCGTATCCGCGAAAACTTCCGCAAGCAGCGCAAGGCGACCGTGCATGAAGTGATCGACAGCGCGATCACCAGCACCATTTCGCGTACCATCATCACCCACGGCTCTACCCAGATGATGGTGCTGTCGATGCTGATCTTCGGCGGCCAGACCCTGCACCACTTCGCACTGGCGCTGACCATCGGTATCTGCTTCGGTATCTACTCGTCCGTGTTCGTCGCGGCCTCGATCGCCATGTGGCTGGGCGTCAAGCGCGAAGACTTGATCAAGCCGGTCAAGGAAAAAGACGAAACCGACGGCGCCGTGGTGTAAGCGCAGGTTTTTTGCAGCTTGAATGAAAGAACGATCACCGTTTGCGGTGGTCGTTTTTTTTTGTAACGGATGACGATGAAGCGTTTTTTATGGGTAGGCCTGATGGCGGGCATGACGGCATGCGCGGGCGCCGCCGATTTCAGTCGTGCCGATGCCGGCAGCATCGCCATGCGCGGCCCGATTGCCGAGGGCGACGTGGACAAGCTGCGGCTGCTGGCTACGCCGGGCACCGCGCTGTTGCGCGTCAATAGCGATGCAGGCGATCCGCAGGCGGCGATGCAGCTGGGCCGCTATCTGCGCCAGCAGCAATGGCGTCTCGCCATCGACACGCTGTGCGCCGGCAGCTGCGCCCTGTATGTGTTCCCGGCCGCGCGGCACAAAAGCATACCCGACGGCGCCGTGCTGGCACTGCAGGAGTCGGCGTTCCTGCGCGCGCAGGTCGACAGGGCGCAGATGCGGCGCATCCTGGTTGAAGCGGGTGTGGCGGCCGAGGATCTGAACGATGAAACGGTGGCGCTGGCGGCCCGGTTGGCAGAGACGGCGGCGCAGGAAGCGGCGTTTGCCGCGGAGCTGGGTATCGCCCCCGCCTTTTACCGCGACTTCCGGCAAGTGGCGGCGCAGGCCGATAGCGTGCGCCAGCGCTTTCCCGACCAGGAGGCGGCCGTCTACTGGTGGCCAACCGCCGCCCGGCTGCGGCACTGCTACGGCATCGCTGGCGTGGAGGAGGGGACGCGCGTGGCGCGCATGCTGCCCGACGGCTATCTGTATGTGCCGGCCCTGTCGGCCCTCGTCATGGGCGACCAGGCTTTGCAGGCTTGTCCATGAGCCGCAGCGGCCGTTTGTTCCTGCTGATGGACGCCATGCGCGCCAGGCGCGTGCCCGTTACGGCGGCCCAGCTGGCGCAGCAGCTCGGTGTTTCCGAACGCACGATTTACCGCGATATCCAGACCCTGGCCGAACTGGGCGCGCCCCTGCAGGGCGAGGCCGGTATCGGCTATGTGCTGCGCCGCGGCGCATTCCTGCCGCCGCTGATGTTCGGTCCCGATGAACTGGAAGCGCTGGTGCTGGGCGCGCGCTGGGTGCGCCGGCAGGGCGATGCGGGCCTGGCGCAGGCGGCCAGCAATGCCCTGGCCAAGATCGCGGCCGCTTCGCCGCGCGACCTGCGCGACAGCATGGCCGAGACCAGCTTGTGGGTGCCGCTGGGGCGTCCCGCCGATGGCACGCAGCCGGCCGACCGTTACGTGCAGCCCGTGCGCGAGGCGATCCGCTATGAACAGAAGCTCACGCTCGCCTATCAGGATGAGCATGGCAGCGCCACTTCGCGCACGGTGTGGCCGTTCGCCCTGGCTTTTTTCGAAGGCAAGCGCCTGCTGGCCGCCTGGTGCGAACTGCGCGGCGATTACCGGCATTTCCGCATCGACCGCATCGCCGACGTGCTGCAGCATGCGGAGCGCTATCCCACGCGGCGCCATGTACTGCTCGATGCCTGGCGCAAAGCGCACGAGATTGATCCGGAAAGCTAGCGACCCGGAATCCTCAGATGCGCTCCTGACAAAAACTGTCAGTGACGGCGACTACGATGGTGGCTTCCTCACTCACCGGAGCTATCCATCATGCGCCTGTACCACCACCCCATGTCTTCGAATGCCCGCCGTGCCCTGATGACGGCGATCCACCTCGGCCTGCCTCTGGAGCTGGCCGAAGTCGACCTGATGAATGCGGACGACCGCCGCCGCCTGGCCGAACTGAACCCGAACGGCAAAGTGCCCGTGCTGGCCGATGGCGATTTCCTGCTGTGGGAATCGTGCGCCATCATGCAATACCTGGCCGAGCAGGTGCCGGGCCAGACGATTTACCCGCAGGCGCCGCAAGCGCGCGCCGACGTCAACCGCTGGCTGTTCTGGGCCGCGCAGCACTTTGCGCCCGCCATCAGCGTGCTGGCCTGGGAACGCGCCTGGAAAGGCATGACGGGCAATGGTCCTGCGGACCCGCTGGAAGAGGCGCGCGGCGAGCACGAACTGCATGCCTGTGCCGTGGTGCTGGATGCGCATCTGGCGCAGCGTGAGTGGCTCTGCGGCGATGCCTTGACCCTGGCCGAGTTCGCCGTCGCCGCGCCGCTGATGTACAGCGAGGCCGTGCGCTTGCCGCTGGCGCAGTACCAGCACATCCAGGCGTGGTTTGCCCGCGTGCGCCAGCTGCGCGCCTGGCAGGAAACGGACGTGAAACTGTTGCCGGGATAATGTGTGCGCTAAGTGAGCCAGCGCACGGAGCTGGCGCGGCACAGCGCATAAGATAGGGCTGTCTCTTTCAGGACATCCCTAGCTTTGGACTTTACCCGCTTTCGAGCGGGTTTTTTTTGTTTGCCGCTATGGAAGCCTGGCGCTGATAGTGAGTGCTCGCATCCGGCGCGGCAGGCAGCCTAGTGCACGAGTACCTTCAGCAGCGACTGCACTTCATCGTCCGATTCTTCCATGATGCTCGACAAGGTCGCATCGTCGCCGATCAGGCAATCGATGCTGCGCGCGGCGCGGGCGGCCCGCACGGCGATGGCGGCCGGGCTTTCGTTGAGCGGTGACGAGACGGGCGCCAGGTCATTTGCCAGCAGCAGGGTGTCGCCCAGCGATTCGGGAGGGATGGCGCGCAAGCCTTCCCACAGCGCATCGATGGCGCCCCTGACCGCTTCCGGCACCTTCAGTTTGGCCAGGACGCCGTGGCCGATGGCTTGTTCGCCATGTTCGACCCAGTCTTCCGGTTCGCCGTCGAGGATGCCGGGGAATTCGGCCGCGCGCGACAGCAGATAAAACCCGCCCACTTCATGCATGATGCCTGCAAACAGGGCCGTATCGGGGTCCACCTTGGTGACACGGCGGGCCAATACCTGCGACAGGGCCGCCACGTGGGCCGTATGCTCCCACAGCTGGTTGGCCTTCGCTTGCAGCACGGGATCGGTGATGGTGCTGCCCAGCTGGCGCACGATCAGCGATGCTACCACCGACTGCAGGGTACGCACGCCTAGCCGCTGCACGGCGTTGCGCACGCTGGTGATTTCATTGCCGGAACGGTTGAACGCCACGGAATTGGCGATCGCCACCGTGCGCGCGGCCAGCAGCGGGTCAGCCTGCACCAGCTTGGCGGCGGCCTCGATATGGCAGTCGGGATCGGCCAGCGCCTCTTGCAGCTTGAGCGAAGCGTCCACATTGGCAGGAAAGGTCAGCTCGCCACGAGCGGCTTGTGCGGCGATGCTTTTAAAGGCGTCGAGTCTGTTCATTGAAAAAATTATACTCGCAATATTTCCGTACGGAACTTTTTAAGCATGATCTTTTCGCAAACAGCTTAGCAAAAGGCAAGCAAAGCCCGGTAAACGGAAAAAGGCATGCCACTTGATCAGCAGCATGCCCTTTTGGGATCATACGAGCGTTATCAGTCTGCTTCGCTAAATATCGCGTCGCAGCCTTCAACGAGTTCATCGCTGTCTTCCAGCTCATCCGTCAAGCCCAGGTCGAACAGTTCCTCGACGGCGTTCATGAAGCTGTTGTGCTTGGTGGCGCCGATCAGGCGATAGATTTCGCCGTCTTCGTTGCGCACGCCGATGATCAGTTTTTCCTGACGCACCAGTTCCGGCGTGCTGGCGTTGAGCAGCAGGTTGCCGATGATGTGTTTATCGAAATGAGCAGGCTTTTTGCCTTCGAGCAGTGAGGTTTTCAACTTGGTTTCCTTTGTCTTGTTTGAATGTCGGTGCCTGGTGTATGGTCAGCCGTTGGCGATTGCCTGTTTCAGTCCCGCCAGGGTGCTTTCCAGGCGTATGAAATCGTCTTCGGTATAGCCGTCGAACAGGCGCTGGCCCTGCGTTGTCAGCTTGGGGAACACGTCATGGAACACCTGTTCGCCCTCGCAGCTCAGGCGCACGTAATAGGAACGCTTGTCGCGTGGACAGCGTTCGCGTATCACCAGCCCCTTCTGTTCCAGTCGGTCCACCACGCCCGTCAAAGTACCCTTGGTAATCAGGGTTTTCTGGCCCAGTTCCTTGTAGGACATGCCGCGGGTGTTGCCGAGCGTGGCAATGATGTCGAATTGCGCATGCGTCAAGCCGTACTGGCGCACGAAGTCGCCAGAAAACCGCTCGAAGCCTTGCATGCATTCGGCCAGCAGCCGGATACTTTTTAAATATCGTTCACCCATGGGGGTGATTATATCCTTCCGCTCCGCTTTTTTCCGCCGCGCCCGGATGCGCCCTTGCATGAGGGGGGCGACGGGGCGGAAGTCCGGTATCATGTGGGCAACTCAGCCCTTGCCCTTGGTCCGCCTCGCCGATGTCCTTCGCTAATCTTTCCCGTATCGGCCTCGACAAACCGCTGCGTTTGCTGCTGGTCCATGCCGGCGATGCCGAGTCGATCACCTGGGCCGGCCTGGTGCAGCCGCTGCGCCTGTGCGCGCGGGCGCTGGGACCCGGTGCCTTGCAGCTGGACGTGCGCACGCCGGAACAGGTGGCCGCGCAGGGCGGTAACTGGCATATTGCGCTGCTGGTGGCCGACGAGACGGAGGCGCCGCTGCGCGCCGAGCTGTGCCGGGCCGTGATCGAGCGCTGCCGTTCGGCGCCGTTCTGGGGCGGCGTGGGCGCGGCCGTGCTGTGGCTGGCCGGCGCGGGCGTCATGGATGGCGTGCGCATCGCCTTGCCGTGGGCCCTGTATGCCGATGCGGAAGCGAAGGCCGAACGGGCCATCCTGACACCGCACCTGTTCGACATCGACGGTCCGCACATCACCTGCTGCGGCGGCGCGGCCAGCATCGATTTTTCGCTGACCCTGATCGAGACCATCTTTGGCGCCGACGTGCAGGCGCTCGTCAAGGAAGCGCTGTGCGTGGACAAGGTGCGCGGCAAGGAAGAGCGCCAGAGGGTGGCCCTGCAGGCGCGTTTCGGCGTGCTGCAGCCGAAATTGTCCGAAGCGGTGACCTTGATGGAAGCCAATATCGAGGAACCGCTGTCGACCGACGATATCGCCAGCTTGGTGGGCCTTTCGCGGCGCCAGCTCGAGCGGCTGTTCAAGCAATACCTGGGCAGTCTGCCATCGCGCTACTACCTGGAGCTGCGCCTGCGGCGCTCACGGCAACTGTTGCTCGATACACATTATTCCATTGTGCAAGTTGGCCTGATGTGCGGCTTTTCCTCGGGCTCGCACTTTTCCACGGCCTTTGGCACCCTGTTTGGCAATACGCCCCGGGAAGAGCGGCAAAGAAAGCTGATGCCGCCTGCGTGATTAAAGCAAGCCCGGCTGTGATGAATTGTGAAAATCCTTGTCGCAGATTCAAAAGAGTTTTAGCATCCCGCTTTTTATAATGCAGTACACACGTAGCTGTCGTAGCTGCGGAGTACCTAACATATTGATGGGGAAATGCTATGAATGCCAAGCTTGATTCGACCGTAACGGCTCGTCCAGTCACCCGGGAAACCTTTGACCAGGTCCTCGTTCCTACCTACGCCCCTGCAGCCATGGTGCCCGTGCGCGGTTCCGGTCTGGACCTGTGGGACCAGTCAGGCAAGCATTACCTCGATTTCACCTCCGGCATCGCCGTCAACAGCCTGGGCCACTGCCATCCGGCCCTGGTCGACGTGCTGACCAAGCAAATCAATAATCTGTGGCATTTGGGCAACGGCTACACCAATGAGCCCGTGCTGCGCCTGGCGCTGGCCCTGACGGAAGCGACCTTCGCCGACCGCGCCTTCTTCTGCAACTCGGGCGCGGAAGCCAACGAAGCGGCCCTGAAGCTGGCGCGCAAGTACGCGCATACCAAGTTCGGCGCGCACAAGTCGCGCATCATCTCGTGCTTCAGCTCCTTCCACGGCCGCACCCTGTTTACGGTCTCCGTCGGCGGTCAGGCCAAGTACACGGAAGGCTTCGAGCCGCTGCCGCCATCGATCGACCACATCGCCTACAACGACATCGAAGCGGCGCGTGCCGCCATCGGCGATGATGTCTGCGCCGTGATCGTCGAGCCGGTACAAGGCGAAGGCGGCGTGGTGCCGGGCAATCCGGAGTTCCTCAAGGAGCTGCGCGCCCTGTGCGACAAGACGGGCGCCCTGCTGATTTTCGACGAAGTCCAGAGCGGCATGGGCCGCACCGGCGCCTTGTTCGCCTACATGGGCTACGGCGTCACGCCGGACATCCTGACGGCCGCCAAGGCCCTGGGCAACGGCTACCCGATCGGCGCCATGCTGACCACGAATGAACTGGCGCAAACGCTGGCCGTCGGCACCCACGGCACCACCTACGGCGGCAACCCGCTGGCCGCCACCGTGGCCCTGACCGTGCTGGACACGATCAACACGCCGGCATTCCTGGCGCGTGTGAAAGAAGCGAGCGTCAACACCATCGCCATGCTGCAAGGCTTGATCACGGATTACCCGCAAGTGTTCTCCATCGTGCGCGGCAGCGGTTTGCTGCTGGGCCTGGTCGTCACCGATGCCTACAAAGGCCGCGCGAAAGACATCCAGAAAGCGGCCGAAGCGCAAGGCTTGATGGTGCTGATCGCCGGCATGGACGTGGTGCGCCTGGCGCCGGCCCTGATCGTCTCGGACGAGCAGATCGCCGAAGCGGGCCGTCTGCTGCGCGCCGCCATCGACGGCATGCTGAAAGCCTGAAGCTAGCCCCGCTCCCTGTTTGATCACCGGCCCGCCGCTTTGCTGCGGGCCGGCTTGGTTCTACCCCAGCATCGTCAGCATTGAAGGAGTACCCATGTATGTTGTCCGTCCGGTAGAAATTGCGGATATTGCAGCCCTCGAAGCGCTGGCCGCAGTCACCATGCCGGGTGTCCATACCCTGCCGAAGACGCGCGAAAAAATCGCCGCCTCCGTCGAGCGCTCCATCGCCTCGTTTGCCGCCCATGTCGACATCCCCAGCGAAGAGTCGTATCTCTTCGTGCTTGAATCCCTGCTCGACAAGAGCATCTTTGGTACGGCCGCCATCTTCGCCTCGGCCGGCTCGAACGGCACCTATTTTTCCTTCCGCAACGACGTCATCCAGCAAGTCTCGCGCGACCTGAACATCAGCCACAGCGTGCATGCGCTGACCCTGTGCTCGGAGCTGACGGCGTACTCGCAGCTGTCCGGCTTCTATGTGCGCAACATGGAGCAGGCGGGCCTGGAAGCGGCCCTGCTGTCGCGCGCGCGGCTGCTGTTCGCCGTGCTGGCGCCGCACCGTTTTGGCGACCGCTTCTTCGTGCCGCTGGCCGGCATCACGGACGCCAATGGCCAGTCGCCGTTCTGGGATGCGCTGGGCCGCAAGTTCTTCCAGATGGATTTCCTCGATGCCGAAAAAGTCATCGGCGGTGCGCGCAACCGCACCCTGATCGTCGAACTGATGCCGCATTACCCCGTGTACGTGCCGCTGCTGCCCGGCGACGCGCAGGCGGCCATGGGCCAGATCCACCCGAGCGGCGAACTGGCGTTCAATCTGCTGACGGAAGAAGGCTTTGAAGCCGACGATTACATCGACATCTTCGATGGCGGCCCGATCCTGCAGGCGCACAAGCATGCGCTGCGCTCGTTTACGGGCTCGCTCACGCGCCGCGTCGTCGCCGGCGTCACGCCCAGCCGCACGGGCCTGAAAGTCAATTATGCGGTCGCTTCCGGCGCCGAGCGCAATTTCCGCGCCGTGACCTTCGCCTGCGATGCGCTCGAAGCGCAGGACAGCGTCGGCTTGCCGGCAGACCTGCTCGAGGCGCTGGCCGTGGCCGAAGGCGATAGCGTCATTTGCGTGCGTATCTAAGGGAGTCAATTTTATGCTAGTAGTACGCGCCATCAACGCCAATGACCTCGATGCCCTGTATGGCCTGGCCAGCCAGGTCGGCACCGGCATGACCACCCTCAAGCCGGACATGAAAATGCTGGGCGACCGCCTGGCCATCGCCTGCGCTTCGTTCGCCGAAACCATTCCGCCAGAAAAGCGCGATTACATGTTCGTCATGGAGGATACCGATACGGGCCGCCTGGCTGGCGTGTGCGCCATCAAGGGCGCCGTGGGTCTGGACGAACCGTTCTATAACTACCGCATCGGCACTCTGGTCCATTCCAGCCGCGAGCTCGACGTGTTTACGCGCATGGAAACCCTGTACCTGTCGAACGACCTGACGGGCAGCACGGAACTGTGCTCGCTGTTTCTGCACCCCGATTACCGCAGCGGCAACAACGGCAAGCTGCTGTCGAAAAGCCGTTTCCTGTTCATCGCCCAGTTCCCGCAGCTGTTCACGGAAAAGCTGATCGCGGAAATGCGCGGCTACCAGGCGCCGGACGGCAGCTCGCCGTTCTATGAAGGCCTGGGCCGCCATTTCTTCAAGATGGATTTCCACCACGTCGACGATTTGACGAGCCTGGGTAAAAAATCGTTCATCGCCGAACTGATGCCGCGCCAGCCCATGTACGTGGCCTACCTGCCCGACGAAGCGCAGGAAGTCATCGGCAAGGTGCATCTGAGCACGGCGCCCGCGCGCCGCCTGCTGGAACAGGAAGGCTTGCACTTCGAAGGCTATGTCGATATTTTCGACGCCGGTCCCGTGCTGCAGGCGCGCGTCTCCGAATTGCGCGCCATGCGCGACAGCATGCCGGCCGTGCTCGACGCCGACGCTGCGCCGGAAGTGTGCGGCGACGCGTCCCAGGCCGAGCCTTACCTGGTGTCGAACACCGATCTGAAAGATTTCCGCATGATCGTCACCAGCGCCAATCCGCACAGCGGCAAGATCGCGCTCGATGACGATGAACTGCATCTGCTGCGCTGCCATCACGGCGACACCGTGCGCACCTTGTCACTCAACCCGAGGAAGCATCCCCATGTCTAACGTATTGAATCCATCTAGCGCAGCATCGAACTTCATCAACGGCGCCTGGCTGCCAGGCACGGGCCGTGAACTGGTCACCATCGATCCGTCGAACGGCAAGCAGACCTGGGCCAGCCTGGAAGCGACGGAGAACGAAGTCGAGCAGGCTTGCCAGGCCGCCAGCGCCGCCTTTGAAGCATGGGCCGACACGCCTGTCGAAGAGCGCATCGCCATCTGCGTGCGCTTTCGCGAACTGCTGAAGGAGCATGCGGAAGCGCTGGCGCTGCTGATCTCGGAAGAAGTGGGCAAGCCGCTGTGGGAGTCGCGCACGGAAGTGGCCACCATGGCCAACAAGATCGATATCTCGGTACAGTCGTACAACGCGCGCACGGGCATCACGCAAAGCAAGATCGCCGATGGCGACGCCGTGCTGCGCCACCGTCCGCATGGCGTGTTCGGCGTCTTCGGTCCGTACAATTTCCCCGGCCATCTGCCGAACGGCCACATCGTGCCGGCCCTGATCGCCGGTAACACCATCGTCTTCAAACCGAGCGAATATGCGCCGCGCACGGCCATCAAAACCGTGCAGCTGTGGCAGCAGGCCGGCTTGCCGAATGGCGTCGTCAACCTCGTCAACGGCGGACGCGACACGGGCGTGGCCCTGGGTGCCAATCCGCATCTCGACGGCGTTCTGTTTACGGGTTCGTGCCAGACGGGCATCAGCCTGCATCGCCAGTTCGGCGGCCAGCCGGGCAAGATGCTGGCGCTGGAAATGGGCGGCAACAACGCCCTCGTCGTGTGGGACGTCAAGGACGTCGACGCGGCCGTGCACCACGCGATCTTCTCCGCCTTTGTGTCGGCCGGCCAGCGCTGCACCTGCGCGCGCCGCCTGGTGGTGCAGGATAACGCCGCCGGTGCCGCCTTCATCGCGCGCCTGGTGGAAGTGGCCGCGAAACTGGGTATCGGCGCGTCCGACGCCCAGCCGCAGCCGTTCATGGGCCCAGTGGTATCGAGTGCCGTGGCAAAACGCCTGGTGCAGGCGCAGGAGGACATGGTCGCCAAGGGCGGCACCACCTTGCTGCAGATGCGCCAGTTGAATCCCGAGGCGGGCTTTGTCACGGCCGGCATCGTCGACGTCACCAATGCTGCCGGCATTCCCGACGAAGAGTGGTTCGGCCCACTGCTGCAAGTGATCCGCGTGGCCGATTTCAATGCGGCCCTGAAGGTGGCCAACGCCACGGAATTCGGCCTGGCAGCAGCGCTGCTGTCCGACGATCCGGCCCTGTGGCAAACGTTCCAGACGCGCGCGCGCGCCGGCATCGTCAACTGGAACCGTCCGACCACGGGCGCGGCCAGCACGGCGCCGTTCGGCGGCATCGGCAAGTCGGGCAACCACCGTCCGAGCGCCTATTACGCGGCCGATTACTGCGCCTACCCGGTCGCCTCGATCGAGAACGGCGCTCTGGAAATGCCGGCCAAGCTGTCGCCCGGCCTGAATTTTTAAATTTTAAGGACATGCCTCCCATGCACAGCACGCGCGAATACAATTTTGACGGCCTGGTCGGGCCATCGCATAACTATGCGGGACTCTCGTTCGGCAACGTGGCCTCGTTCAGCAATGTGAAAAGCGCTTCGAATCCGAAGCAGGCCGCCTTGCAGGGCCTGGCGAAGATGCGCGCCCTGGCCGCGCGCGGCTTTGCGCAAGCATTGCTGCCGCCGCAGGACCGGCCGAATTTCCGCCTGCTGCGCTCCATCGGTTTCACGGGCACGGACGCCGAGGTGCTGGCGCGCGCCTACAAGGAATCCCCGGTGATTCTGGCCTGCGCGTATTCCGCCTCGCCCATGTGGACGGCGAATGCCGCCACGGTCAGCCCGTCGGCGGACACGCAAGATGGCCGCGTGCATTTCACGGCCGCCAATCTGAATAACAAGCTGCACCGCGCCTTCGAGCACGCGCAGTCGGCGCGCAGCCTGCGCGCCATTTTCAGCGACGACAAGCACTTCGCCGTGCACGATGCGCTGCCGTCGACACCGGCCTTCGGCGACGAGGGCGCGGCCAACCACACGCGCTTGGGCGCGAGTCACGGCGCGCCATCGGTGGAGTTGTTCGTGTATGGTCGCGTGGAGTTCGACCCGTCCGCGCCATCGCCGAAGCGCTACCCGGCGCGCCAGACCCTGGAAGCGTCGCAAGCCGTGGCGCGATTGCATGGCCTGGACGCGAAGCGCACCGTGTACGTGCAGCAGAACCCGGACGTGATCGACCAGGGCGTGTTCCATAACGACGTCATCGCCGTCGGCAATGGCAATGTGCTGTTCTATCACGAGCAGGCGTTTGCCGATGAAGAAGCAAGCCTGTCACAGTTGCGCCGCGCCGTCGCCGCCACGGGCGCGCAACTGGACGCGCTGCGCGTGGATACGGGCCAGGTGCCGATCCAGGATGCGGTGACCAGCTATCTGTTCAACAGCCAGCTGCTGACGAAAGAGGGCGGCAAGATGGCGCTGGTGATACCGCAGGAATGCCAGGAAAACCGCGCCGTGTCGCGCTACCTGGAAGGCCTGGTGGCCAGCGGTGGACCGATCGACGAACTGATACATTTCGACCTGCGCCAGAGCATGCGCAATGGCGGCGGGCCCGCCTGCCTACGTTTGCGCGTGGCGCTGACGGAAACCGAGGCACGCGCCATGCACCAGGGCGTGATCATGACGGAAACGCTGTACCATCGGCTGGTGCAGTGGGTGGAAAAACACTACCGCGACCATCTGGAGCCGGGCGACCTGGCCGACCCGCAGCTGGCGCTGGAAGTGCATGCGGCGCTTGAAGAATTGACGATCATCCTCAACTTACCTGGATTGTACGACTTGTAGGCGATAGAAAAACACACAGAACATCCGAGACAACTATCCGTAGCACAGACAGAATTGGACGGGCGACCCCCGTCTCTTGACACCGCTGCCGCCCAGCCACAAGCCCGAACGACAGCGTTGGACATTCACATTACCGTAATGGAGATGCAAGATGAATCACACGCCACAAGATTTGCGTACACAAACGCTGGAGTTGATTAACGCGGCTGGCAATGCAGGCAAGGCGGCAGCGCCTGTCGTGCAGCTGGTGCAGGCATGGCTCGACTCGCTCGACGCCGAAGACCTGGCCGATATCGCGCCCGACAGCCTGGCGCCCGTGCTGGTCGAGGGCTTCACGCAAGCGGCCAAGCGCACCGGCAACGGCTGCCAGATCGCCACCCTGCGTTATGCGGATGGACGTGGCGGCATGGCGAGCGCCTTGCTGATCCTGAACGAAGACATGCCTTACCTGGTCGACTCCATCGTCATGGCCATGCGCCGCCAGCACCTGGCCGTGCGTGGCGTGATGAACACCGTGCTGCCCGTGCGCCGCGCCGCCGACGGCAGCGTCGAAGCGGTGCGCCAGCCGGGCGACCCGCTCGAATCGTATGTGCTGGTGCTGCTCGACGAAGAGCTGGCGCCGCAAGCCCAGGCCGCGCTGGTCGCCGCCCTGGAGACGGTCGCGCGTGACGCGGCCGTCGTGCGCCGCGATAGCGCCGCCATGAGCGAGCGCCTGGCCGCCGTCGCCACGGCGGCATCGCAGCATGGCGAAGAAGGCGCGGAGGTGGCGGCCTTCCTGGAGTGGGCCCGCAGCGGCGGCTTTGAAGTATTTGGTTACGCCTACTACCGCGTCAAGCCGGGCGTGCGCGAACTCGAACGCGACATTCCGAGCCGTGTCGGCGTGCTGCAGGATACGGCGCACCCGGTCTACGGCACCTGCCTGGCGAATATCCCGGGCGACTTCGACACCCTGGCCAAGCGCGATTCGGCGCTGTCCATCGTCAAGGCCGACGTGGCGGGCACTTTGCACCGCGACCAGCAGCTGGACTTCATCGGCGTGCGCGACATGGATGCGCAAGGCGCGATCCTGGGCGAGCATTGCTTCGTCGGCCTGTTCACTCGCGCCGGCAATTCCACCCCGCTGGCGGCGCTGCCGTTTGCGCGTGGCCGCGTGGCCAAGGTTTTGAGCCTGGCCGGCGTGCGCCAGCAAGGCTTCCGTGCCGAGAAATTCCGCGAAATCCTTGAGTCCTTGCCGCGCACGGAAGCGCTGGAAGCGGATCTCGACTGGCTGGCGCAAGTGTGCGGTTCCGTCGTTTCGCTGTACAAGCAGCCGCGCACCAAGGTCTTCGCGCGCCGCGACGTGTATGCGCGCCACTTGAACGTGCTGGTCTACCTGCCGCGCGAGCGCTACAGCGCCAGCGTCGCTTCGAGCCTGGCAAAAGCCCTGCAAGCCAGTTCCGGCGCCACGCATGTGAGCATGCAAACCCTGGTGGCCGACGGTCCTCTGGCGCGCGTCTACCTGATCGCCCACGCCGCGCGCTACCCGCTGGACCTGGAAACGGATATCGAACAGCCGCTGCTGAGCGTGCTCGACGGCTGGCATAACGGTTTTGCCGCCGTGGCCGACGCCGTGCCCGACGTGGACCTGCGCACCAGCCTGCGCAAACTGTGCGCCACGTTACCGCTCGATTACGTGGCCGCCACCGCGCCGGCCGTCGCCTTCCGCGACCTCGACACCATCCTGCGCAATACGGATCCGTCGCACGTGGCCGTGCGCATCGAGACGGGCGCCGTCACCACGATCCGTTTGTACTCGGCCAACAAGGTGCCGCCGCTGTCGACCATCCTGCCGGCACTGCACAACGCGGGCGTGGCCATCGACCGCGAACAGGCGTATTCCGTGTCGCTGGCCGACGGCACGCGCTATTTCGTCACCAGCCTGACGGTCGATGCCGCCAGCGCGGCGAAACTGGCGCAGCCATCCGTCGTCGCCGTGGCGCAGGAATTGTTTGCCGCCCTGTTCAACGACACGGCCGAAGATGGCCGTTTGAATGGCCTCGTCATCGAAGGCGGCTTGTCTACGCGCGAAGTGCAGCTGGTGCGTGCCTATACCAGCTACTGGCGCCAGACGGGCAGCCGCTTCTCGGTGCGCTACATCGCCGAAAGCCTGCGCAAGCAGCCGGCCCAGGTCAAAGCCCTGGTGGAAGCGTTCCTGCAGCGCTTCGATCCTTCGCTGTCCGACGCGCAGCATGCGCAAGCCCTGGAAAGCATCGCCGCCATCAAGGCCGGCCTGCCCTCCGTGAACCATGCCGATACCGAGGAAATCCTCGGCGCGCTGGCCGACCTGATGGCCGCCACCCTGCGCACCAGCTACTTCCAGAACAATCAACAAGGCGACAAGATCATCTTCAAGTTCGACACCAGCAGCCTGGCGCTGGTGCCGGAACCGCGTCCTTACCGCGAGATTTTCGTCTTCTCGCGCCGCTTCGAAGGCGTGCACCTGCGCGGCGGCCCTGTCGCCCGCGGCGGCTTGCGCTGGTCCGACCGCATGGAAGACTACCGCACGGAAGTCCTGGGTCTGGTGAAAGCGCAGATGGTCAAAAACGCCGTCATCGTGCCGGCCGGCGCGAAGGGCGGTTTTGTCTGCAAGATGATGCCGAAAGACGCCGTGCGTGAAACCATCGCGGCCGAAGGCGAAGCCGTCTACCGCCTGTTCATTTCCAGCCTGCTGGAAGTGACGGACAACCGTTCCTTGGGCAATATCGTCCCGCCAGTCGATACCGTGTGCTTCGATGAAGCCGATCCGTATCTGGTGGTCGCTGCCGACAAGGGCACGGCCACGTTCTCGGACATCGCCAACGGCATCGCCGTGCAGCGCGGTTTCTGGCTCGGCGACGCGTTTGCCTCGGGCGGCTCGAACGGCTATGACCACAAGAAGCTGGGCATCACCGCCAAGGGCGCGTTCGAAGCCGTGAAGCGCCACTTCTATGAAATGGACCACGACCTCAATACCACCCCGATTACCATGGTCGGCGTGGGCGACATGTCGGGCGACGTGTTCGGCAACGGCGTACTGCTGTCGCGCCAACTGAAACTGGTGGCCGCGTTCGACCACCGCCACATCTTCCTCGACCCGACACCGGACGTCGCCGTCTCGTTCGAGGAACGCGCGCGCCTGTTCGCCTTGCCGCGCTCCTCGTGGGACGACTACAACAAGGAGCTGATCTCCGCAGGCGGCGGCGTGTATCCGCGCACCGCCCGCACGATCGAACTGTCGCCGCAGATCCGCGCCGCGCTCGATATCGCCGAGACCTCGCTGCCGCCGGAAGAACTGATGCACCGCATCCTGAAGTCGCCCGTGGACCTGTTCTACAACGGCGGCATCGGCACCTACATCAAGGCGTCGACGGAGACCCACGCGCAAGTGAAGGACCGCGCGAATGACCACATCCGCGTCAGCGGCAATGAGCTGCGCGTGAAAGTCGTGGCCGAAGGCGGCAATCTCGGTGCGACGCAGGCGGGCCGTATCGAGTTCGCGCTGGCCGGTGGCCGCATCTTCACCGATGCGATCGACAATTCGGCCGGCGTGGATTGCTCGGACCATGAAGTGAACGTGAAAATCTGGCTGGACGTGGAAGTGAACGCGGGCAAGCTGACGGAAGAAGAACGCAACCGCGAGCTGTATGCGATGACGGACGACGTCGAGCGCCTGGTCTTGCGCGACAACACGCAGCAGACGCATTTGCTGGTGCGCGAGTTGCAGGCGCAAAGCGAAAGCGCCGTGCAGGATGGCTACGCCGCCCTGATCGCCAGCTTGGAAGAAGAGGGAGCGCTGTCGCGCGAACTCGAGCAGCTGCCATCGGTGGCCGAACTGGCGCGCCGCAAGCTGGACAACCGTGGCCTGACGACGCCGGAACTGGCGGTGGTGATCGCCAACGTGAAGAACCGCTTCAAGCGCATCCTGTCCGCCTTGCCGCTGACCGGCGAAACGTGGGCCGAGCCGGTGCTGAAACCCTACTTCCCATCCCTGCTGGTGGAAACCCGTTCGGCGCTCGACCACCCGCTGGCCAACGCCATCCTGGCAACCGTGCTGGCCAATGAAGTGATCAACCGCTGCGGCCCGCTGATGATCCGCAACCTGGCGGCGGAACACGGCGTGGACGAATCGACCGTGATCCTGGCCTGGGGCCAGGCCTGGGTGGCCTTGAACCTGGCGCCCGTGTTCGACGCGCTCGATGCGGACGCCTTGACGATTCCACGCGACGTGTCGATCAAGGTCGACGCGCAAACGCGCGTGCTGCAGCAAACGATGATCGCCGGCGTGCTGTCGGTGCCGGCCGAGCAATTGCGCGGCGCCGGCCTGGCCGAACTGACTCGTTTGTTTGGCGCGGAATCGAAGCGTGAGCTGCTCAAAACCGTTGGCATCAAGTCGGAAGCGGCGCTGGTGCCGGGCTTGAGTCCGGCCTTCGTGCAGGCGTGGGATGCGGTCGACGCGCTGGAAGTCGTCGCCGGCTTCCTGTTCCCGGCCCTGTCCGTGCCGCGTCCTGCCTCGATGGACCTGGCTTCCTTCCTGCAACTGGGCCTGGCCCTGCGCAGCCAGGCGGGTATCGACACCTTGGAACGTGGCTTGAAGCTGGCGGCGCAAGGCAAGTCGCAGGAGCAGTTGCGCAACTACGCGCAACAAGCGCTGCGCCGCACGCAACAGCGTTTGCTGACGCAGGTGCTGGCCCGTGCCGAGCAAGGCAATGCCGGCCAGGCCGTCGATGCCGTGACGGGCGCGCTGGGCTTGTCGGCCTATGTGGCGGCGACGGAACTGGAGCAAGCCATGCTGGACGTGTGGACCTTGTCGGAAGCCGTGAATAAAATCACGGCGAAAACCCCAGCGGAAGCGGCGGTGTAATGACGCAAAAAGTAACACAGGTAGTGCAGGATGCTGGCGGCTTGCCGCCAGCCGTGCAGGCGCTGGCGCAGGCCGATTTCAGCGGCGTGGCCCGGTTGTTTTCGGACGCCGGTTTCACGGTGGCCTTGCCGGCGCCCGGCATGCTGCAGGTCGTCAAGCCGGGAGCTGGCCGCGCCAGCGTGGCCGTCTCGGTGGGCGTGCATGGCGACGAGACGGGACCGATCGAAGTGCTGGCGCATCTGCTCGACGCCTTGTCGCGCGATGCATCGAAGCTGGCCGTCGATTTGCTCGTTTGCGTGGGCAATGTCGATGCGATCCGGGCCGGCAAGCGTTTCATCGACGCCGACCTCAATCGCATGTTCCGCCCCGTGCGGGGCAGCCTGGCGCAAGCGGCGGAAAGCGCGCGTGCCGATGAAATGATCGCCGCGACAACAGCGTTCTTTGCAGCGGCGGGACCCGTGCGCTGGCATCTGGATTTACACACGGCCATCCGGCCGTCCGTGTACCCCACGTTTGCCATCGTGCCGGACCTGGTGGCCGACGACGCCAAGGCACAGCTGATCGATTGGCTGGGCCAGGCGGCCATCGGCGCCATCATCATGAACCCGCAGTCGGCCGGCACGTACAGTTATTATTCGGCCGAGCATTTCGGCGCGGCCGCCAGCACGGTGGAACTGGGCCGCGTGGGCACCCTGGGGCAGAACGATTTGTCCCTGTTCGACGACGTGTCGCGGGCGCTCGACGGCTTGCTGCGCGGCTTGCCTGCGCAGCCCGTCAAGGCGCAACCGCACGTGTTCAAGGTGGCGCAGGAAATCATCAAGCACAGCGATGAATTCCGCATGGCTTTTGACCGCAGCACGCAGAATTTCACGTCCTTGCCGCAGCACGCCGTGATCGCCAGCGATGGCGACCATGTGTACACGGTGCAGCACGCGGAAGAGCTGGTGGTGTTTCCCAACCCGGACGTGCGCGTTGGCTTGCGCGCGGGACTGATGGTGGTGCGCGTGTCCTGATCTTCACGCCATGCACGGCAGCAGGCGCCAGCCGGGGAAACCCGTCTGGCGCTTTTTTCATGGGAAAATGCCGCACAGAAATAATTATCCATTAAGCAACCAGTTGATTTAAAATATTTACCCTTTGCAATTTTTTGGACCGATCATGTTGAAACGCCTGCTGACAGCCCTGCTGTGCCTGACCCTCACCGGCCTGACGGCTGCCGCCCCTGCCGAAGAGAAGGCTGCCGCAACGGAAATGACGGCCGAGCAATTCCTTGCCCAGTTGCACCTGCAGCGCGGCAAGATCACATTGCCAGGCGGTATCGCCACCCTGGATTTGCCCGCCAGCTTCCGTTATTTGTCGCCGGCGGACGCCGAGCGCGTGCTGGTCGAGGCCTGGGGTAATCCACCGGGCATGGAATCGCTGGGCATGATCGTGCCCGCCAAGACCAGCGTGCTCGAGCGTGATAGCTGGGGCGTGGTGGTGACGTATGAAAAGGAAGGGCATATCAAGGATGACGATGCGGACAGCATCAAATACGATGAATTGCTCAAGGATATGCAGGCATCCGTGCTGGAAAACAATGCGGAGCGCAAGAAGCAGGGTTACCCAGGCATCCATCTGATGGGCTGGGCGGAAAAACCCAGCTATACCAAGGATACGCACAAGCTGTACTGGGCCAAGGACCTGATGATCGATGGCGGCGAGCACTCGCTGAACTACAATGTGCGCGTGCTGGGCCGTGAAGGCGTGCTGAACCTGAACGCGATCGCCAGCATGCAGCAGATCGCGACGATCAAGCAGGAAATGCAGCAAGTGACGGCGTTCACGGAATTTACCGACGGTAACCGCTACACGGATTTCGACAGCAAGACGGACAAGGTGGCCGAGTATGGCCTGGCGGCGCTGGTGGCCGGTGGCGTGGCCAGCAAGCTGGGCCTGTTTGGCAAATTGCTGGCGCTGCTGCTGGCTTTCAAGAAAGTGCTGCTCCTGGCCGTCGTGGGCGGCGGTGCGGCCATCGTCAAGTTTTTCACTGGCAAGCGCAAGGAGAAGCCGGCGCCGATACAGCAGCAGGAGTCCGTTGAACAGCCAGCGCATTTACCGGACGGCAAGGTCAACCTCGACAAGTAAAAGCAACTGGGCTGCTAGGTGCGCTGACGCACACGGGCGCGGTACCCGAAAACAGCGCCTCGGGTACACTGGCTCATCGTTCACTATCAGGAGTCCGCCATGTCCGTGTCCATGTATCAGGCAACCATTCCCGTCTTCATCCGCGGCTTGCGGGTCGTCTCGTCCCTGCTGGAAAAAGCGCAAGCCCACGTGGAGGAAGATGGCATCGTGCCCGAGATTTTGCTGGGTGCGCAGCTGGCGCCCGACATGCTGGATTTGACGGCGCAGGTGCAGCGCGCCAGCGATACGTCGAAGATGTCGGTCGAGCGCCTGAGCGGCGTGCCGGCGCCGAAATTTGAAGATAACGAAGCGTCCTTCGAGCAGCTACAGGAACGTATCGCCAGCACCATCGCCTACATCGACAGCGTGAATGCGGGCCAGATGGCGGGCAGTGCGCAGAAGGAAGTCGTGCTGAACTGGACCGACGAGGGGACGAAATTCTCGGGCGATGATTACCTGCTCAGCTTTGCCTTGCCGAACTTCTATTTCCACGTTTCCATGGTCCACGCCATCCTGAGAAACAATGGCGTGGCCGTGGGCAAGCTCGATTATCTGGGCCCGTACGATTAACGTTGCGGTTGCTGCTCGACTTGATTTTGCACCGCATTACCCAGCATGCCGCCGCCGATCACGCCGGCCACCGTCGCCAGCGCCTTGCCGCGGCCGCCGCCGACCTGATTGCCGATCAAGCCGCCGATGACGGCGCCCGTGCCGATGCCCACGTAGTTCGGTTGTGCTGGTGCAGGTGCCGGCGCAGGCACTGGCTGCTGGCGCACAGGTTCGCGGTAGGCCGTGTCGCGGTAGCCATCGTTGTTGTCATTGTAGGCAGGGCGCGCTTGTGCCACTTGCGTGTGGTGCACGACGCGCTTGTGCACGACAGGCGCCGGGGCTGGTGCCGGGGCGGCTTGCGCGACGACAGGCGCGGCCACCGGTGCAGCTGCGGGCGCAGCCAGGGCGGCGGCGCTGGCTGGCGTCATGGCGGCCACGTCGGCCGGCACGGCAGGCACATTCGCCCGCGAATTGGGCAGGATGCCGGCGATGGACGCCGCGCCGACCAGGCACAGGACCGTCACGGAAATGGCGGCGCCGGCCATCAAAGGGTGGATGCGGCTGGCGGTAGTCGTCGTGTTCATGTGTTCTCCTGGGGTGGTACTGCGGGTGTTATTGATGTGTCCAGATTAGCGGCCGCGCCTGTCCAAGGCTAGCCCTTGCGCTGTATCAAACGTAAGCAGGTGTAAGCCGCGCTTTTCAAAGCACAGTAGAATCGGTGCTTCCCCTTTTCCGGAGTCCGCCATGAGCCAGCTATTCACGCCGTATGCCCTGGGGCCGCTGCAGGTGGCCAACCGCATCGCCATCGCGCCCATGTGCCAGTACTCGGCTGACAACGGCAACGCCACCGACTGGCACATGATCCACCTGGGCCACCTTGCCCTGTCCGGCGCGGGCTTGCTGATGACGGAAGCGACGGCCGTCTCGCCCGAGGGACGCATCTCGGCCGAAGACCTGGGCCTGTGGTCGGATGCGAATCAAGCTGCGCTGGCCAAGGTGGTGCAGGCGATCCGCCGCCACGCTCCGATTCCCCTGGTGGTGCAACTGGGCCATGCGGGACGCAAGGCGTCGAGCCGCGCGCCCTGGCAGGGTGGTTCCTGCGTGCACCTGGCCGAGGGCGGCTGGCAAACGGTGGCGCCTTCCGCCATCGCCCATGCACCGGGCGAAACCGTGCCGATCGCCCTGGACGAGATGGGCTTGCTGCAAATCAAGGGCGCCTTTGTGTCGGCCGCCCAGCGCGTGCATGCGCTCGGCATCGAGGGCATCGAATTGCATGCGGCGCACGGCTATCTGCTGCACCAGTTCTTGTCGCCGCTGTCCAACCAGCGTACGGATGCGTATGGCGGCAGCCTGGAAAACCGCATGCGCTTTCCGCTGGAAGTTGTTGAAGCCGTGCGCGCCGCCGTGCCGGCCGCCGTGGGCGTGCGCATTTCCGCCGCCGACTGGGTCGAGGGTGGCTGGGAAATTGAGCAAAGCGTGCGTTTCGCGCAGGAACTCAAGCAGCTGGGCGCCGACTTCATCCACGTCTCCAGCGGCGGCGTTTCGCCGCAGCAGCAAATTCCCGTGGGACCCGGCTACCAGGTGGCGTTTGCCGAACGCATCAAGCGCGACAGCGGTTTGCCCACCATCAGCGTGGGCCTGATCACGGAAGCGCAGCAGGCGGAGGACATCATCGTCAACGGCCAGTCCGACATGGTGGCGCTGGCGCGCGCCATCCTGTTCGACCCGCGCTGGCCCTGGCATGCGGCGGCCCAGCTGGGTGCGCAAGTGCAGGCGCCGCCGCAGTACTGGCGCTCGCAGCCGCGTGAATTCAAGAACCTGTTCGGCGACACGACCTTGGGGCAGCGCTGACAAGCCTGCTCTGCTACACTGACGCTTCTTTCCCATTTCTCCAGGACGCTTCGACATGCGCCATTGATACTGCCGTGCTGTGCACGGCCTCGCCCATCCCGCCATAGCGCCTTTGCGCCGCGCGGGTTCGCCAGCCCTGTCTGCACGTACAAGGAGTATCCATGCCCGCATTACTACAACTCGACCGTCTGTCCTTTGTGCTGCCCGATGGCCGCACCCTGTTTTCCGATTTGCAATTTAGCTTTGCCCCGCAACGTATCGGCCTCGTCGGCGATAACGGCGTGGGCAAGAGTGTGCTGGCGCGCCTGCTGGCGGGCCAGGCGCAGCCGTCTTCCGGCGCCGTGCGCTGCGACGGCCGCGTGCATTACGTGGCGCAGGAACTCGATCCTGAACGCTATCGCACCGTGGCGGCGCTCGCCGGCATGGACGACTTGCTGGCCGCGCTGGCGCGCATCGCCGAAGGCAGCGTCGACGAAGCCGATTACGCGCTCGTGGGAGAGCGCTGGGATGCCCACACCCGTTTGCGCCAGGCGCTCGATGCGCTCGATTTGCGCCATGTCGATGCCGACATGCCAACGGTCAGCCTGAGCGGCGGCGAGCGCCAGCGCATCGCTCTGCAAGGGGCCTGGCTGTCGCAGGCGGACTGGCTGGTGCTCGATGAGCCGAGCAACCATCTCGATGTACAGCAGCGCGCCCGCCTGGTGGCGCAGATGGCGCGCTGGCCGGGTGGCTTGCTGCTGGTCAGCCATGACCGCGGCTTGCTCGGGCACGTCGATGCAATCGTCGAGCTGTCTAGCCAGGGCTTGCGCAGCTATGGCGGCAATTACGCGATGTATGCACAGCAGCGCGCGCTGGAACAGGCCGGTTTTGCTGCCGCCCTGCAGGCGGAAAAGGCGGGCGCCAGACGCGAACAGCGCGACGCGCAGCAGCAAGCCGAACGCCAGCAGAAACGGGTGGTGCGTGGTGAGCGCGATGGTCGCGAAGGCAACCAAAGCAAGCTGCTGCTCGATGCGCGCAAAGAGAAAAGCCAGGATAGCCAGGGCAAGTTGCGCCTGCGCGCGCAAGAGGTGCAGCAGGTGCGCCAGCAAAGGGTGATGGACGCCAGCGCCCGCTGCGCGCCCGAGATGGAACGGCTGCTGCTGGCGCCCGACAGTGCCGTGCCGAACGGCAAGCTGATCCTGGAACTGCGCGACGTGGTCTTGCCCTATGGCCAGGCGCAGCCTGTGAGCCTGGTCATCAGCGGCCCGCGCCGCCTGGCCGTGACGGGTAATAATGGCAGCGGCAAGTCGACCCTGCTGCGCGTGATCGCCGGACAGCTGGCGCCCGCCAGCGGCGAGCTGCTGTGCCATGCGCGGGTGGCGTGGCTGGACCAGCATGCCGGACTGCAAGACGGCGAGCGGAGCGCCGTGCAGCGCTTGCAGGAACGCAATAGCACGATGGCGGAAGGGGACTTGCGCACGCGGCTGGCGCTGCTGGGCATTGCCGGCGCGCGCGCCACCATGCCCAGCCACTTGCTCAGCGGTGGCGAGCGCATGAAGGTGGCGCTGGCGGCCGAGTTGTATGCGCAGGCGCCGCCGCAACTGTTGCTGTTAGACGAACCCGACAATCATCTGGACCTGGCCAGCCTGCAGGCGCTGGAGCAGATGCTGCTGCAATACCGGGGCGCGTTACTTGTGGTTTCGCACGACCAGGCATTTCTGGATGCGATAAACCTTGACCCCGAGGGCTTGACATTGCACAAGTGACAATTTAATGAAAAAAGTCACGCTCGATGCCTGTAGAGCATGCTTCATGAACTGATGCTGAATTTTGTTTGATTGTCGGTATAATCCACTGAATAACCGGGCCTATTTGTGAACTAAAACTGCTGGTTCACCAATATGATGACGTTTAATCTGGCACTGTTGTCGGTCACTACCGCGCTGCCAGGGCGTCATCCTCCGTGCCCTGCCGTGCATGAATTCTGGTTTCGCTTATATTGTTTTCTTGGAGAAATAGCATGTCGTTTTACGAAAAACTCAAGGCCCTCAACATTGAACTGCCAGTCGTTGCCGCGCCAGCTGCCGCCTACGTGATGCATGCGCGCACGGGCAACACCGTCTTCCTGTCCGGCCACCTGGCCAAGAAGGATGGCAAGGTCTGGGTTGGTCAACTGGGCAAGGATGTCACGACGGAAGAAGGCAAGATCGCCGCGCGCGGCATCGCCATCGAACTGATCGCCACCCTGCAAGACGCGTGCGGCGGCGACTTGAACAAGGTCAAGCGCATCGTCAAGGTCATGAGCCTGGTCAATTCCACCTCCGAATTCACGGAACAGCACCTGGTGACCAATGGCGCCTCGGAACTGTTCGTCGAAGTCTTCGGCGACAGCGGCAAACATGCGCGCTCCGCCTTTGGCGTGGCGCAAATCCCGCTGGGCGCTTGCGTCGAGATCGAGCTGATCGCCGAACTGGCCTGACGCAGTGGTCTGACCACATGAGCATGCCGGCGATTGCCGCCGGCGCGCCTTTTCTTCCTTTCCAGCAAGAGCGGAACCGCCATTGGGGTGGAGGGATCGGTGTATTCAAGAAAAAAACGGAGACACGTAATGAAAACGAGTGAACAAGGCTTGCACCGCGGCCTGGGTGAGCGGCAGATCCGCCTGATGGCGCTGGGCGCCGCGATTGGCGTGGGCCTGTTTTTGGGTTCGGGTAACGCCATCAAGATGGCCGGTCCCGGCATCATGCTGTCGTACATCATCGGTGGCGCGGTTATCTTCATGATCATGCGCGCGCTGGGCGAAATGGCCGTGCACAATCCCGTGGCCGGCTCCTTCAGCCGCTATGCCCAGGATTATCTGGGCCCCCTGCAAGGCTATCTGACGGGCTGGAACTACTGGTTCCTGTGGCTGGTCACGTGCGTCGCGGAAATTACCGCCGTCGCCATCTATATGGGCATCTGGTTCCCCGACACGCCGCGCTGGATCTGGGCCCTGGCGGCCCTGGGTTCCATGGGCGCGATCAACCTGCTGGCCGTGAAAGCCTACGGCGAGTTCGAGTTCTGGTTCGCCCTGATCAAGGTCGTCACCATCATCCTGATGATTATCGGCGGCACGGGCATGATCGTCTTCGGTCTGGGCAACGATGGCGTGGCCATCGGTATCTCGAACCTGTGGACGCATGGCGGCTTCTTCCCGAATGGCGCGCAAGGCGTATTGATGTCGCTGCAGATGGTGATGTTTGCCTATCTGGGCGTGGAAATGATTGGCCTGACGGCTGGCGAAGCGGCCAACCCGAAGAAATCGATTCCCGACGCCATCAATTCCGTGTTCTGGCGCATTTTGATTTTCTATGTCGGCGCCTTGTTCGTCATCCTGTCGATATACCCATGGAATGAAATCGGCACCACCGGCAGCCCCTTCGTCATGACCTTCGAACGCCTGGGCATCAAGACGGCGGCCGGCATCATCAACTTCGTCGTGCTGACGGCAGCCTTGTCGTCGTGCAATGGCGGCATCTTCAGCACGGGCCGCATGCTGTACAACCTGGCGCTGCAAGGCCAGGCGCCGAAGGCGTTTGCGGAAACGACGGCCAGCGGCGTACCGCGCCGCGCCATCCTCGTGTCCGTCTTCGCGCTGCTGTTGGGCGTGCTGCTGAACTACTTGGTGCCGGAAAAAGTGTTTATCTGGGTTACCTCGATTTCCACCTTCGGCGCCGTCTGGACCTGGGGCGTGATCCTCGTCACGCAGATCCAGTTCCGCAAGACCCTGACGCCGCTGGAAATCAAGAACCTGGCCTTCCGCATGCCGTTCGCACCGTATGGCTCCTGGATTTCGCTCGCTTTCCTGGCACTGGTGATCGGCCTGATGGCGTATTTCCCCGATACGCGCATCGCCCTGATGGTGGGACCGGCCTGGCTGATCCTGCTGACGGTGCTGTACTACGTGTTGGGCCTGGCGCCGAAAGAGGGCCGCGACGACGTGCCGCAAGGCTACGAGGCGGGCTGGTCGCCGGCTGATGCGCCGCACGGCAAGAAGTAATTCAGCTGACCTGAGCTGAACCAGAAGCGCGCCCCTGCCCCTGCAGCGGCGCGCTTTTTCTTTCATAGAAGCAATATCTTCTTCGCCAGCACTCTTGCGTGTTTGGTGGCGCACGCCTGGCGTTGTTTCCATGCATCAAAGTTCTGTTTGGCTGTGCCGGTGAAAGCCCTATAATCGCTTAGTTTTGAAAATGGACGCGATCTTTCCGGTTTTTTGCCAGGTAGGGCCGGAGCGCTATTTGTTTTTACCCGTCATACGAATATGTGTGCCTCATAAAGGAATATTAGTGAGCCAAACCCTGGTCCAGAAAATTTGCCGCACCAAGCCGATCGATACTACGGTCGAATATGGTGAAGGCCTCAGCAGCAGTGGCTTGAGCCGGTCCATCGGCCTGTTTTCCCTCACCATGATCGGCGTCGGCGCCACCATCGGCACGGGCATTTTCTTTACCATGGTCGAAGCCGTGCCCAAGGCGGGCCCTTCGGTCGTTCTGTCTTTCCTGATCGCCGCCATCACGGCCGGCCTGACGGCCTTGTGCTATGCGGAGCTGTCGTTCCGCATCCCCGCCTCCGGCTCCTCGTATTCGTTTGCCTACGCCACTGTCGGCGAGTTTCTTGCCTTCATCATGGCCGCCTGTCTGCTGCTCGAATACGGCTTGGCGGGCAGTGCCGTGGCCATCGGCTGGTCGTCCTACCTGAACAACTTCCTGGAAAATGCGTTTGGCTGGCACATACCCGAGATGCTGCGCACGCCGATGATCGTTTCCGGCCCGCATGGCATGGAGTTTCACGCCGGCCACATCAACCTGCCGCCGATCTTTTTGATCTGCATGTGCGGTTTCCTGCTGTTGCGCGGCGCCAAGGAATCGGCGCTGATGAATGCCATCATGGTCATCATCAAGCTGTCCATCCTCGTATTCTTCATTGCCATTGCCTTTTCCGGTTTCAACGCCGACAACTTCGTGCCGTTCTTCAATACCGACAATAGCAAGGGCTTTGCCGGCATGACGGGCGTAACGGCCGCGGCCGGCACCGTCTTCTTCTCCTTCATCGGCCTCGATACGGTGGCGACGGCCGGCGACGAAGTGAAAGACCCCAAGCGCAATGTCCCGCGCGGCATCCTGTATGGCTTGCTGATCGTCACCGTGTTCTATCTGCTGGTGGCCGTGGCCGCCCTCGGTGCGCAACAGGCGAAATTGTTCGAAGGCCAGGAAGCGGGCCTGGCGGTGATCCTGCAAAACGTGACGGGCAAGACCTGGCCCGCGCTGGTGCTGTCGGCCGGCGCCGTCATTTCCGTCTTCAGCGTGACCCTGGTGACGATCTATGGCCAGACGCGCATCCTGTTTGCCGTCAGCCGCGACGGCCTGATCCCGAAATCGTTCCAGAAGATCCACCCGCGCACCCTGGTGCCGGTCAGCAATACCATCATCGTTTGCCTCGTCGTGGCCGTGGTGGCGGGTTCCATCGATGCGACTTACCTGTGGGACATGGTCAGCATCGGCACCCTGACCGCCTTCATGGTGGTCTCGATCGCCGTGCCCGTGCTGCGCCACAAGCAGGGCGCGAACCGCATCGAAGGCTTCAGCGTGCCGTTCGGCCCGTATGTGATCCCCGGCCTGAGCGTACTCGCTTGCCTGTACATCATGCGCGATTTGCCGCATACGACGTTTGTCGTGTTTAGTATCTGGATGACGGTGACGGTGGCCATTTACTTCCTGTACAGCATGCGGCATTCACACCTGGGCAAGAAGGCCCGCTAATGCAGTCTGTTCCATCCAAAACCGCCGCGCTTGCCGGCGGTTTTTTTTATTTCTAACCGGAATTTACATGATGAAAATAACTGATCTGGCCGCCTGCGGCTTGCTGGCAAGCAGTCTTCTGGGCACCACGGTACAGGCCGCTCCTGCAACCGGGCCGGCATTGCGCGATTACCGCGCCGTGGCCCTGTCGGCCAATGGCCAGCGCATCGCCGCCATCGAATCGAACAAGGCCGGCGAGCAAGCGCAGCGCCCGCACGCTGCCATCGTCGTGCGCGACGCCGCCAACGGGGCCATCGTGCAGCAATTCGACCCGTGTGCCGTGTGTTCCTACGATAAGCCCAGCTGGTCGCCCGATGGCCGGCAGCTGGCCTTCATCGGCTACGACGCCAAGGCGGGCACGGCGCAGCTGTACCTGGCCACCCTGTCGCAAGCGCAAGTCCGAACGTTGACCAGCATCAAGGGCGTGGCCAGCACGGCGCTCTGGTCGCCGGACGGCAAGCAGTTGGCCTTGCTGGCCACGGTGGGCGCGCGCAAGCTGGCCGGCGCCGTCGAGGCGGGCGCGCGCCAGGTGGGCGAAGTGGGCAGCGAAGACGATGCCCAGCGCATCGCCGTCGTGCCGGCCAGCGGCGGCGAGCTGCGCTTGCTGTCGCCAAACGACACCTATGTGTATGAATACAGCTGGACTCCCGATGGCCGCGGCTTTGTCGCCACCAGCGCGCAGGGCAATGGCGACAGCAACTGGTGGGTCGCCAAACTCAGCCATATCGATGCGGCCACGGGCGCCCTGCGCGTGATCGCGTCGCCGGCCATGCAGCTGAACCTGCCTTCGGTCTCGCCCGATGGCAAGACGGTGGTCTTCATCGGCGGCCTGATGAGCGATTTTGGCTCCATCGGCGGCGATATCTACACGGTCCCGCTGGCCGGCGGCACGCCGCGCAATGTGACACAAGACTATCGCGGCACCTTCAATGGCGTCGTCTGGCGCGGCGCCCGTTTGCTGGCAACGGCCCTGATCGATTCGCAGCTGGCGCTGGTGCCCGTCGATGCGCAGACCGGCCCCAGCCAACCCGTGCTGCTCGGAGAAATCAGCAGCAGCGGCAGCGATGGCCGTCTGTCGTTCAGCGCCGATGGCTCGCAAGCGGCCGCCGCGCAGGAAGACTTTACGCACGCTTCCTACCTGGTGGCGGGACCGGTGGCCCAGCTGAAAAAGATCACGCGCGACAATGACGGCTTTGCACCGCAGCTGACGGTGCAGAACGTGGGTTGGAACAACGAGCAATACAAGGTGCAGGGCTGGCTGCTGGGGCCGTTGAAGACGGACGCTGGCAAGCGCTACCCGATGGTCGTCAACGTGCATGGCGGGCCCGGCGCGGCTGCCTCGCCCCGCTACGTGGGCGCGAGCACCCTGATCCACGAATTGACGCAAAAAGGTTATTTCGTCTTCCTGCCCAATCCGCGCGGCAGCTTTGGCCAGGGCCAGGCTTTTACGCGCGCCAACATGGCGGACTTTGGCGGCGGCGACTGGCGCGACATTCTCACTGGCATCGACGCGGTGCAAAAAGTGGCACCCGTCGATGGCGAACGCCTGGGCCTGATCGGCCATTCATATGGCGGCTTCATGACCATGTGGGGCGTCACGCACAGCGACCGCTTCAAGGCGGCCGTGGCGGGCGCTGGCGTGTCGAACTGGATCAGCTATTACGGCCAGAACGGCATCAACCAGTGGATGATCCCGTTCTTTGGCGCCTCCGCCTATGACGATCCGGCCGTCTACCGCAAGGCTTCGCCGATCGAATCGATCAAGGCGGCCAAGACGCCAACCCTGATCTACGTGGGCGAGCGCGACGTGGAAACGCCGGCCGCCCAGTCGCTGGAATTCTGGCACGGCTTGCGCGCCATGGGCGTGCCGTCCAGCCTGTTCATCTACGACGGCGAAGGCCATTCCTTCCGCAAGCCCGAGCACCAGCGCGACTTGCAGAAGCGTACTATCGGCTGGTTTGAGCGCTACCTCAAGTAGCTCGCCTATACATCCAGGCGCAGCTGCAAGCCCGTTGCCGTGTACGTCGGCGTCACCTTGAAACCATCGACCGTGATGCTGTCGAACTTGCCTTTCAGGCTGGCGCCCTGCAGCACGGTCAGGGTGTCGCCGGCGGCCGGCTTGTAGCCGTTCTGGAACGTCACTTTCAGGTTGCCGCCCGCCACCGTCATCTGGCCCGCCACGCTCAGGCGGCCTTGCTGCCCGCTGCCCAGCTTTAATTCCAGGTTGCCGGTGGCCAGCTGCGTGTACTTGCCCGCCAGCGCCAGGCTGGACTGGGCATTGCTGACCAGGGTGCCGCCGCTGACATACACGTCGCCCTTGCCGAAGGCCGTGGCCGACAAGCCTTCCAGGCGGCCCCCTTCCAGCTGCGTGCCGCCGCTCCAGCTATTGTTGCCGCCCAGCTTCAGGGTGCCCGTGCCTTGCTTGTTCAGCTTGCCCGTGCCGCCGATGTCGTTGCGCCAGCGGTCGACGGCGTAGAAGCCGCCCTTGGCCGCATCCATGCTGATGACGACATTGCCCGTGAAGACGGCATAGCCGTCGGCGGCGGCAAACAGGTTCAAGCGGCCCCAGCCTTCAGCATCGTCCATCACCGGGTAGCCCGATGGCAAGGCCGTTGTTTTCAGCACCACGCGGCGCTGCGCGTCGGACAGATACGGCAAACGCGTTTCCAGCAGCACTTCCGCGCCTTTCGGCACGACGGCCGGCGCATTGGCGGCGCCCATCTGCGCGAAACCGAAGGTCAGGCGGCGGATATAGGCGGCCTTGGTGCTGACGTAGTCCGAAAAGCGGTCGTTGGCGCTGCTGTCCGAATGGGCGTAGTCGTAGAAAGTGTCGGCCGTGGTGCCGGTTTTCGCCATCAGGGTCGTGTGCGCCTGCGTTACGGCGGCGGCCTTGGTGGCGGCCGTGGCCGGGTCGAGCAGGTTGGCGGCGACGATGGCTTGCGCCTGCACGCGGCCGCTGATCACGTCGAGCGGCGAATGCATGCCGGCGATGATGCGGTTTTCGCCGAGTTCCAGCCCCCGCGCCACCATTTCCTGGTAGCGCTCGGGCAAGGCATACGCCATGCCCAGCGCGCCGCGCACGGCTTCGGCCGAGTGGCCGCTGGTAAAGCCGCCATCGGTGGCGGGCGTGGGGCTTCGGGCCGGCAGCAGGGCCGGGATCACGGCTACGTTGCTGCTCCAGCGGAACGGGCGCGCATATTTGTAGAAGCGCTTGGCCGGTTCCGTCGAGCCATTGTTGCCCATGGCGTTGACGAGGCCCACCACGTTGCCGAACTCGGCATTGGCGCTGCCTGCCACGCCCGTGTTGCTGCCGCTATCGTTGTAGAGCTTGCTTGTCGCGTCCGGCGCGATGTCGGTGATGCTGGTGGTCTGGCGCGCCGCGCTGCGCCAGGCGTCCGTCAGCGGACCCATGCCGTCGGTGATGCTGTAGCCCTTGCCGCGGCGGTCATCGAGGTAGGCGGCCAGTTCCTGCGCCGGCGTGCGGCTGGTGGTGGCTTTGACGACGAAATCGATGTTCGCATTGTGCACGCTGGCATTGACGATGGTGCCGCCCGGCGTGCCATCGTTGGGTACGCCCGTCCAGGCGGAAGGCACGACCGCAGGGAAGCCGTCCACGGCCGGCGCCGAGACACCGGCATCGACGATTTCCGTCAATGGTTTCCATATGTCGAGCATGCCGGCCAGTACGCGTACGCCCGCATTCGTGGCGGCTGTGGCGTAGCGCGCATCGCCGCGCTGGTTGCTGGCGATATTGTCGACAAAGGGGATGGCCGTGGCCGATGGCGGCGCCGTGTCGGGCGCACCCTGGTCGGCGGGCGCGGCGGGAATGACGAGCGCTGCTTCCTGGTGGTCGGAACCGCCGCAGGCGGCAAGGGCGAGGGCGGCGCTGATGGCCAGCGCCAGCGGCAGGCGCCGGCTCAGGGGAAATGCGTGCATGGATGACCTTGGCTGGAAGTGGAAAAACCATGGCAGCATAGAGAGGCCAGATGACCTCCTGATGACACCACTTGCGCCAGGGCGCTCCCAAAAGATTATCTGGGCGCCACGATATGCACGATCGCCGCGCTATGCACCACGATCTTGTCGGCATCGGCCTGTAACAGGCGGATGCGTCTTTTGACCAGCGGCCAGCCCGACCAGTCCACTTCGCTCACGGGCGGTGCGGCAGGGGTCGCCAGCGGGGCGCTGATGGCGGCCTTGTTGTCGAGCTGGTCCAGCGCGCGCGACAGGGTCAGACACACTTGCGTATGGCTGTGGCCAAGCAGGGCGTTGACGGGCGCGACGGGCAGCTGGCTGGCATGGCGCCCCAGGATGGAGCGCAGCGCCGCCACGTGGGCGACCAGCAAGTAATTTTGCACGATGAACAGGTTGATGTCTTCCACGGCCCGCTGCTTGCTGGCCGGTTCGTCGAGCATGCGCACCAGCGCCGAGCTGAGCGCGGCCAGGCTGTCCATCAAACGCTTGCGCTCGATGCGGTAGGCGAAGTCATCGAAACACTTTCCCTGCAGCAGCGCGAAGCTGGCCTGCATGTATGACAGGTTCACGTTCAGCACCTGGCGCACGAGGCGCGGCAGGCTCTGGTATTCCCAGTTGGCCAGCACGAAGCTGAATACGGTGGCCACCGCCGCGCCGATCAGGGTATCGATCAGGCGTTCGCTGACGAGGTTCGGGTTGCTGGGCGCCACCAGGTGCATTTGCAGCAGAATCATCAGGCTCACGGCAATGGCCGTGTAGCGGTAGCGCAAATAGATGAAGGTGGGCGTGGCCACGATGGAGAGGAACAGGATGGCCATCAGCACGATATTGCTGTGCACGTAGCGGATCACGATGGCCGTGATCACGCAGCCGATGATGGTGCCGATGATGCGGTCGGCGCGGCGCTGGCGCGTCATGCTGAACGTGGGCCGCAGGATGATGACGATGGTGAGCACGATCCAGTAGCTGTGCGCCGCATACGGCAGCCAGTGGCCGATCAGCAGTCCCACCGAGATGGCCATCGACACGCGCAGGGCGAAGCGGAATACGGGCGAGTCCAGGCGCAGATTGGACAGCAGTGTCTTGAGTTCGTATTTCTGCTGCGACAGGAATGGCGCCATGTCCGCACCGCTCCAGAACGGCACGTTGTCATAGACTTTTTGCGTGGCCAAATGCAGTTCACCGATCATTTTCAGAATGGCGCGGATCTTGTTGCGCTGCGCGCGCAGGGTGGCCAGCGCTTCCTGCGCAGCGTCGCCCTTTGCCTGCAGTCGGGCAATTTCTCCTTCGATGTCGGCCCATTCCTTGTCGTAGCTGATCTGCGCATACGAGGCGCGCTTGCGCGTGACGGCGTAGGCGACGGATTCGATGTCGCGCGCCGCCTTGTAGGCCAGGTCGTGCAGGGATTTCAGCACGTCGGAGTCGGCCAGGTGCTGGCGCAGCAGCGCGTAATCCGTGTGCGTCGAGAGTATCAGTTCATACAGATCGAGCATGCACACGTGCACCTGCACGACGATGGCGTCCTTGCTGTTCTTGTGGCTGCGCAAAATCAAGTCGCGCGACGCCTGCTGGCGGTCGGCCAGGATGCTTTGATGGCGCACCAGCTTGTTGAACTGCTCCGTCAGATTGAAACGCGTGTCGTAGAAATCGGCCTTGATGTCGATGTAGGCGGCCAGTTCGAACAGGGCTTCGGCCAGCACTTGCTGCTTGATGCGGTGGCGCAAGACCCAGGCGATGGCCATGGCATAGGCCAGATAGATCAAGCCGCCCAGCATGAACAGGCCCGCGTGGTGGAACGATTGCTGCCACGTCATCTGATGCTCCATCGACATGGTCATGATGAACAGGGCGGCCAGTTGCAAGGGCATGGATTTCTTGCCGTACACCACCATCATGCTGGCGAGAAAACTGACGAGCACGAGCACCATCATCAACAGCCACTGCACGGGCCCGCACAGGCTGATCAATAAGGTCACGGCGCTGCACAGCAGCACGGAAGCGAGCATTTCGTTGAACTTGTGGCGAAGCGGGCTGGGCATGTCCATCAGGGTCGTGCACAGGGCGCCGATGCACACGGTCATGGCCGTGGCGCTGTCGCTGATTTCCTGGGTCAGCAAGGCCAGGCCGACCAGGCCGACGGCCACGCGCAAGCCCAGATAAAAATAATGGCTGTAAATAAAGGTGCGCAGGTTCAGTGCGTAGTGCATGGGATTACCTTGTGGGCAGGGCACAGAAAGAGGCGCCGCACCGGGGTCTCCGATGCGGCGCCAGGATGTTGCAGTCGCTACAGCCCCGAGTTACATCAGGGCGATCACAGGATAACGCCGCCATTCCGGCTCGGCAAAGCGCTGGCAGTGCGCAAAAATGAAGTCGAGCACGGCTTCCTGATTGCTCAGCAAGGCCGGGTTGGCCGCTTTCCACTCGGAAAATTTTGCCGCCAGCGCCGGCTCGTCGCGCAGCAATTCGGATGCCATGTCCTCGAATACGTAGTCGGAAAACGCTTCTTTCTTCTCCAGCACGCTGTTGAAGAAGCCCCAGCGGAAGAAGCTGTCGTGCGCCTGCGGCTCCAGCGTTTCCACGGCGTAGCGGGCGTTGTCCTGCTCCAGGGACACGACATAATCGCCCGCCTGCACGGTGAACTGGCCCGTGCGCGCTTCCAGTTCCACCGTGTCGTGGAACATGTGGCCTTCGTAGGCAGTGGCGCGCGTACCGACGTTGGTGATGTGGTAGTAGCGCGCCGTTAGCGTCTGTTCGGCGGTGATGCGGCTCATTTCGACGCCGTTCCAGCGAAGCCGCTCGATGACTTCGCGCCACGCTTGCGGCACGACGTAGGCTTTCGGCGCGGCCACGGTGACGTCCGCATCGAAGCGGTTGTAATACTTGATATCGCGTTCCCACGGCTGCGAGCGGTCGTAGGACAGGCGCTGGTAGTCGCCGAGGATACTTGGCGTGTATTGCGCCGCATAGCCCTTGAAGGGGAAGGTCGACGGCTGTTCTTCGTTCATGCTCCAGTGGATGGGCCACTCGGCTTGCGTGCGTCCCGCCGCCTTGGCTTGCGCGCGCAGTTGCTTGATCTGTTCGCCATGTTTGACCGTGAACGCCATGGTGATGTCGAGCAGGGCGCGCATGGAAGCGTAGCGGTCGGCAAACGGTTTCAGCATGTGCGTTTCCGGCATGAAACCGATGACGTGGTGCAAGGCCGCAAAGCCGGTCGAGAAACGCGGTACTTCGAGGAACTCGGCGATGCCGTGGTCGGGGCTGTCCTTGACGGGGTTCACATACGGGCAGGTGGGCCAGCCGGCCTGTTCCATCTGCGCAAAGATGTGCGGCAGCATGGTGTCTTGCAGGAAGGGGCCGAGGCCATTGCCCAGCTTGTCCGTCTGCGTGTGGATCAGGGTCATCGTGTACGGGTAGTCGGCGCCGTTCGACGTATGCGTGTCGACCATCACGTCCGGGTCCCAGCTGGCCAGCAGGCGGTTGAACACTTGCGCGTTCAGGCTGTCGCACTTGATGAAGTCGCGGTTCAGGTCCAGGTGGCGGCTGTTGCCGCGGAAACCGAATTGCTCCGGGCCATCCTGGTTCACGCGCGACGTGTTGGCGCGGTTCAGGCTGCCATCGACGTTGTAGATCGGAATGAACAGCAGCACGGTGCTGCCCAGCGCCGCCAGGCGTTCCGGCTGCGTACACAGGTCGCGCACGATGGCCATGCAGGCGTCGATGCCTTCCGGTTCGCCCGGATGGATGCCGTTGTTGTTGAAGAACACGGTGCGGCCCGCGCGCTTGATCTGTTCGCGGTCGAACACGCCGTCCGCGCTGACGACGCCAGCATGGATGGGCACGCCCGAGTCGGACAGGCCGATCTGTTCGAAATGCAGCACTTGCGGGTAGCGTGCGGCGAGATCTTGATAGAAGGTGATGCATTCCAGCCAGGTCGTGGTCTGGTTGTGGTTACCGAGTTCGTAGGTCGTGCGCAAGTCTGGTGGCATAGCGGTCTGAGTCTGGGAGGGGGAAGGCGCGCTGGGTAAGCACGCCCGCTAGGGGCCAATTGTAGCACCGGCGTTGGCGCCTTGAGGCGCGGCAGAGGGACCGGGCCGGACTTGTGTTATGAATACGTTTCACGCACGAGGGAGGCGGCATGGGCAAGATGGCGATGGCGGCGGCGCTGTGGTGGGCTTGCCTGGCGGCACAGGCGGCGCCATTGCGCTTGCCAGTGGGCAAGGGACCGCTGGCGCAGGGCGGGTCCGTCACGGCTGCCGCGCAGGGCGCGCTGATACGCTACCGGGGCTGGCTGCTGGCCGTCGATGGCGCCGTATCGGAGCAGCGGCCCGACGTCGTACTGGCATCGGCGCAGGCGGGCCATGCACCGCAGCTGCAGATGGGATCCACGCAGCGCAGCTTGCCCCTGTGGTCAGCGTTCGAGCTCGTCAAGGGTAGCGCGCGCCTGCGCATCACGGCGCTGCCCGGCCCCGATGAGCTTCCCGCGCTGCTGCTGGACTTTGGCGATGGCGACTACCGCATCGTGATACCCGCCGCCCCCATCGCGCGGCAAGCCTATCCGCTGCTGGCGCAGCGCTTTCCCGGCGCCGACCTGGCCTTGCTGCTGCAGGACGGCCGGAGAGTGATGCTGCCCTTGGGAAGTGGCCGTGCGCAGGTGTTTGGCGAGGAACAAGCGGTGCCGTACCGCTTCACCAAGGTAAAGCGCTAGGCGAAAAAAAGCCACTCCCGCAGGAGTGGCTCAGGCTAAAGCGCCCGTTGCCGGGTTATTGCTTCTTGTTATTCAGCGCCCATTTCTTTCAGCAGGTTGTCTGCGTGGTCGATGTGTTTCATGTTCCACAGCATGTAGCGCAGGTCGACCTGGATCGAACGGGTGTTGGCCTTGTTGTAGTCCCAATCGGAGATGATCGAGTCCAGGGTGCCGTCGAAGGCCAGGCCGATGAATTCGCCTTTGGCGTTCAGCGCAGCCGAACCGGAGTTGCCGCCGGTGATGTCCAGGGTCGCCAGGTAGTCGACCGGTACGGTTTTCAGCTTCGGATCGACGAATTTACCGAAGTCCTTGGCTTTGATCGCGGCCAGTTGGTTTGCCGGTGCATTGAACTCGCCCTGGCCCGTGGCTTTGGCGGCGACGCCATTGACGGTGGTGAAGGCAGACCAGGTGGTGCCGTCGGCGCCATGGTCGCGGCCGGCTACTTTGCCGAACGTCACGCGCAGGGTGCTGTTGGCGTCAGGATAGACGGCTTGGCCCTTGCTCTTCATGAAGGCGATTTTTGCTTTCATGTAGTTGGCGTACGCTTGCTGGATCTTGCCTGCCAGTTCTTCATCTTCCGCTTCGTTTTTCAGCGAATCCGGGTACATGGCGACGGCTGCCTGGATGAAGCTGTCCTTGCTGGCCTGAAATTCAGCTGGCGTGCGTTTCAGCCATGCTGCGCGCTCGGCCTTGTCGGCCAGCTTGCTGCCGGCATACAGTTTGTCCAGGGCGGCGGACAGGTCGGCTGGCGACATGCCGTCCTTGATGCCGATGGCGGCGTCGAAGCTGGCGCGGCGTTGTGCTGCCGGCTGCGCGGCGTACTTGGTCAGGCTGTTCAGTACCAGCGCCTTGTCGACTTTTTCATCGTAGGTGCGCTCGACCGAGGTGATGCCCGCTTCCAGGCGTGGCAAGTCGCGCGTCTGGTAGCCGGACTTGCGTTCCGTATCGGCCTTGGTGCCTTCGTTCGACAGGCGGTACAGGCTGCGAGCCGTGTTCAGCAGGCGTGGCTGTGCGTAGCTGAGGAAGAAATCGCGCTTGGTGTCGGCATCGCGCTCGGCGATCAGCTTTTCCACTTGCTCGATGTCGCCGGCAAATTCGGCCTTGCGTGCTGGCGTGGCGTTGACCCAGGTCTTCAGGGCTTCGTGTTCCGCCGTCTTGCGCGCCAGGAAGTCGCTGCCGGCGTACGAGTCCAGCATGCCTTGGCGGTTCTTGTAGTAATTGTTCACGCCGGCAACTTGACCCGCGTATTTCAGGGCAACATCCTTGTTGTCCTTGGTTTCGCGCGCGATGATGGCCAGGGTTTCGCCCGACGCTTTCACGAAGGCCGGGTAGTTCCAGTCAAACGTGTACGCCACTTCCGATGGCAGACGATGACGGTTGGTGCGGCCAGGATAGCCCAGGACCATGACGAAATCGCCTTCTTTCAAGCCATCCTTGGCCAGTTTCAGCACGTGTTTTGGCTGGTACGGCACGTTGTCCTTGCTGAAGTCGGCAGCCTTGCCGTCCTTGCTGACGTAGGCGCGGTAGAAACCGTAGTCGCCCGTGTGGCGTGGCCACATCCAGTTGTCGGTGTCGCCGCCGAATTTACCGACGCCCGCTGGAGGCGCGTGCACGAGGCGCACGTCGCGGATTTCCAGTTGCTTGATCAGGTAGAACTCCAGGCCGCCGTAGTAGGCGGACACGGTGCAGCGGAAACCCGCTTCTTTTTCGCATTCGGCGACCAGTTTCTTCTGGTTTTTCTCGATCGCGTCGATGCGTGCCTTGCCTTGCAGCTTGGCCACGTCGGCGGTGATGATCTTGTCGCTGACATTCGTCACGGCCGAGGTGACGAAGATGCGGCTGCCTGGGGACGCTGGCAATTCTTCAGCGAAAGTCTTGGCCAGGAAACCGTTGGCCAGCAAATCGCGCTCTTTGGTCGAATTGACCGCCACGCTGTTGTAGACGCAATGGTGGTTGGTGGCAACCAGGCCTTGCGGCGAGACGAACGACGCCGAGCAGCCGCCCAGGCTGACGATGGCGCCCATCGGGAATTCGGTCAGTTTGGTCAGGTTGGTCGGATCAAGTTTCAGTCCGGCCGCTTTCAGTTCCTTGGCTACTTGTGGCAGCTGTTGGGGCATCCACATGCCTTCGTCGGCGTGTGCGAAGTTGCTCAGGATGGCGAGCGCGATGAGAGATTTTTTCATTCGAGTTCTGTTCTTTTACATTGTAGGGAAGTCGGAATCAGCGGAGTACCCGCTGATTGTGCAGCGGGCGACATAGAGTATCCGTATCGAACTCGCACTAGTCAATCACATTTTCCGGGCAGCATGCTCGTATGTGCTTGCTTGAATGACATTATTTTGAGTGGCGCAGGGGCGGGAACCGGCTGCCAGCGCGCATTTTTCCGTGCGGCGGCTGTGGTATTTGTACATACGTGTCCTGGCGGCAATGAAAAATGGCCGGGCGCTTGCGCGGCCCGGCCATGTGTTGCTGCGCTCTTTTTGACTGCTTAGCGTATTTTGCCGCGGCGCAAAAGATTCACGATGCCCAGCAGGATCACGGCGCCCAGGAACGAGACCAGCAACGAAGCCAGGCTGAAATTGTCGCTATTGATGGTGCCCGTGCCGAACAGCGGGGCCAGCAGCCAGCCGCCCAGGAAGGCGCCGACGATGCCGACGATGATATTGAGGAAGATGCCCTGTTGCGCATTGGTTTTCATGACCATGCTGGCCAGCCAGCCAATGACGCCGCCAATAACGATCCAGATAATGAAATTCATGTAGTCCTCCGCGCGATGGATAAGTAGGTGTGCCATGTCAGAACAACATCATGCCAATGGATAGTGATGCCGCACGATAGAAAAGTCCAGCGGATTCGCATGGCGCATGCAAAAGCCCGCCTGGCTGCGGGCAGCGAGGCGGGCTTGTCATGCGGCAAGGCCGTGTTTAATCGGCCTTGATCGCTTCTACCTGGATGGCCAGCTTGACCTCCGGCGAGAACGCCGGCATGCCGTAGTTCAGGCCAAAGTCGCTGCGCTTGAATTCCGCCGTGGCGTCGGCGCCGCACACTTCACGCTTGTAGCGCGGGTGCATGATGCACTTGAACTTGCTCACGTTCAGCTTGACGGGCTTGGTCACGCCCAGCAGGGTCAGTTCGCCATCGACTTCCACCAGCTGATCGCCGTTGAACTTGAGCGATTTGCTCTTGTAGGTGATTTCAGGGAATTTCTCGACGTTGAACATGTCCGCTTTTTTCGCGTGCGTATTCATGGCGTCAAGGCCGAAGTCGATCGAATCGGCATCAATGACGAGGTCCAGGCTGCCTGTCTTGGCGGCGCGGTCCAGGGTGACCGTGCCCTTGGTCTTGTTGAACTTGCCGCGCCACACGGACATGCCCATGTGATCGGCTTCAAAGCTGGGGAAGGTATGCGTCGGGTCGAGGTTGTAGGTGTCGGTAGCGGCCATGGCCGAACCCGCGCCGGCGGCTGCCAGCACGGCGATCATCAAGTGCGAAAATTTCATGCAGATCCTATAGTTGAACAGGTTTTGGGGTTGTTTTTGGTAACGCCTGAAAAACGTTCAGGGCAAGGCACCTTGCCGAAGGCAGTACGAATGTACGACGAGGCAAGAGCAACGCAGCCATGGACGTTTTCTCAGGTGTTATTGAGCGGCAACGTGGAATTTGATGGTAACTTCATCCGCGACCATGCTCGTGTCTTTCCACTCGCCTTCGCCGATGTTGTAGGTCAGGCGCTTGATCGGCAGGGCGCCGTCGAACGCGTATTTGCCGCCGTCGGCTTTGAACGCCAGGGGGAAGGTCACGTCGCTGGTCTTGCCTTTGATGCTCAGCTTGCCCGTCACCGTCAGCTTGCCAGCGCCGGCCGCCTTGATGCTGCTCGAGACAAAGGTGGCTTTCGGGAACTGGGCCGAGTTGAACCATTCTTTCTTGGCCACTTCCTTGTTGTACTCGGGGTCGCCGATATCGATGCTGGCCGTCTCGATTTCCACCGACGCCTTCGAGGCGTCCGGCGCGGCCGGGTTGTAATCGATGGCGATATTGAATTTCTTGAACTTCGCTTCCACGGGCACGTTCATTTGCTTGAACACGGCCGACACGCTGGTCTTGGCGGGATCGACTTTCAGCAAGGTGGCGGCGGTGGCGGCCACGGACAGGCCCAGCAGGGAAGCGAGGACGATGCGTTGGGTGGTTTTCATCTTGTTTTTTTCCTGTAGTTTTTCAGTGAGCAAGGGGAAGTCGGTGCTACGGCAGCATGCGCTTGAGCACGCCATCGCGGTCGATGAACTGGTGCTTCAGCGCGGCCAGCACATGGGCGGCCACGGCGGCGGCCATCGTCATGTTCAGAACATAATGAATTTCTTTTAAAAGCGGCTTAAGTTCCGGGTTCGGCGCCATGATGACCGGCAGCTGGAACAGGCCCAGGTAGACCACGGGCACGCCGGCGGCCAAGGTGTACAGGTAGCCGGAGACGGGCACGGCGAAGATCAGGATATACAGCAGCACGTGCATCGCGTCGGCCGCCTTCTTTTGCCAGGCAACCATGCTGGCCGGGTGCGGCGGCGGCACATTGGCCTTGCGCCACAGCAGGCGGATGGCGGCGATGGCCAGCACGGTCACGCCCAGCCATTTGTGCCAGGAGAAATATTTGAGCTTGGTGGGCGTCAGGCCGGGAATATCGACCATGACCAGGCCCATGACGAATGCGCTGATGATCAGCAGGGCGGTCAGCCAGTGCAGGATGATGGCGGTGGTGGTGTAGCGTTGCATCGATGGCTTTCTTGAAAGTAGTACGTATTAGGACTAATTCGGCCTAATATACCAAAGAAAAGCAAATTGCGCTGCGTGCCGGAGATTCTACAAGAAAGATTGCCGGAAAGACCGCGGGGCGGGCAGCATTTGTGTGCTGGCCGCCCCGCGGGAGTGGGATAGCAAGATCCCCATGTGGAAACTGCTTAGATGGCTTTGGCCAATTGCGCGGCGATGCCGATGTAGTTGCCCGGCGTCATGGTCAGCAGCACATCCTTGGCATCTTGCGGAATGGCCAGGCCATTGACGAAGGTTTGCAGCGCTTCTTTCGAGATGCCCTTGCCGCGCGTCAGCTCTTTCAGCTGCTCGTACGGGTTTTCGATGCCATAGCGGCGCATCACGGTTTGTACGGGCTCGGCCAGCACTTCCCACGTCGCGTCCAAGTCTTGCGCCAGGCGCGCGTGGTTCACTTCCAGCTTGTTCAGGCCGCGCAGGCAGCTGTCATACGCGAGCAGCGTGTAGCCCAGGCCCACGCCGATATTGCGCAGCACGGTCGAATCGGTCAGGTCGCGCTGCATGCGCGAGACGGGCAGTTTTTCCGACAGGTGTTTCAAGACGGCGTTGGCCAGGCCCAGGTTGCCTTCCGAGTTTTCGAAGTCGATCGGGTTGACCTTGTGCGGCATGGTCGACGAACCGATTTCGCCCGCTTTCAGTTTCTGCTTGAAGTAGCCCAGCGAGACATACGTCCAGATGTCGCGGTTCAGGTCCAGCAGGATCGTGTTGGCGCGCGCGAAGGCGTCGAACAGTTCGGCCATGTAGTCGTGCGGTTCGATCTGGATGGTGTACGGATTGAAAACCAGGCCCAGGCGCTGTTCGATGACGGCCTGCGAGAATGCCGGCCAGTCGAAGCCGGGGTAGGCCGACAGGTGGGCGTTGTAGTTGCCGACGGCGCCATTCATCTTGCCGAGGATTTCCACTTGCTCGATGCGTTTCACGGCGCGCTGCAAGCGGGCCACGACGTTGGCAAATTCCTTGCCCAGGGTGGTCGGGCTGGCCGTCTGGCCGTGCGTGCGCGACAGCATCGGCACGTCGGCGTTGTCGTGCGCGATCTGCGTCAGCTTGGCCACCAGGCCGTTCAGTGCCGGCAGCATCACGCCATCGCGCGCGGCTTTGAGCATCATGCCGTGCGAGGTGTTGTTGATGTCTTCCGAGGTGCAGGCGAAATGGATGAATTCCGACGCCGCCACCAGTTCCGGCACGTCCGCCACTTGTTCCTTCAGCCAGTATTCGACAGCCTTGACGTCATGGTTGGTCACCGCTTCGATGGCCTTGATGCGGGCCGCGTCGGCTTCCGAGAAATCGGCCGCCATCTTGTCGAGCAGGGCGCTCGCTTCTGCCGAGAACGGCTTGATTTCAGCGAAACCGGCTTGCGACAGCGCTTGCAGCCAGGAGATTTCCACTTTCACGCGGTGGTGCATGAAACCGGCTTCGGACAGGATCGGGCGCAGCAGATCGGTCTTGCTGGCGTAGCGGCCATCGAGCGGAGACAGGGCCGACAGCGTGGAATACGGAGTAGTAGAAGTCATGAGAGCGGACGCAAGTTAAAGAAACGGTTGGCGTGTGGCGCGCGGGGAGGGCGGGGCTATTGCAATACAGCAACACTGACGGCGCCACAGTAAAGGGCGATTTTACCACCGCTGGCCGCTGGCCAGCCGTCCGTCGGCTGCGGATGGCCCCCATGTTGGCCGAATCCGGCCCCGATGCGGCGCGCCTGCCACACACTGGAGGCCGCCGGGCGCGTGCTGCCAAACACCGCTGCCGCCGATGCTATACTGCTAGCTGCTCCTTTACCTTAAAGTACCTATGAAACTGATCGGTTCCCTCGCCAGCCCGTATGTCCGCAAAGCCCGTATCGTGCTGGCGGAAAAAAAGCTCGACTATGTCTTCGAGCTGGAAAACGTGTGGGCGCCGGAAACCCGCATCGCCCAGGCCAATCCCCTGGGCAAGGTACCCTGCCTGGTGATGGAGGATGGCAGCACGCTGATCGATTCGAAAGTCATCGTCGAATACCTCGACACGCTCACGCCCGTCTGTAAACTGCTGCCGGCCGGCGGCAATGGCCGTGAGCGGGCCGATATCAAGAACTGGGAAGCGCTGGCTGACGGCATCCTCGACGCGGGCGTGCTGGTGCGCCTGGAGCGCACGCAGCGCCCGCCCGAGCAGCAAAGCGCGGCCTGGATCGCGCGCCAGCTGGAAAAAGTCACCCTGGGCCTGGCGGCGCTGGAAGCACGTCTGGGCGAGAGCGCGTATTGCGCCGGCAAGAACTACACCTTGGCCGACGTGGCCGTGGGCTGCGCCCTGGGCTGGCTCAGCTTCCGCTTCCCGGAAATCGACTGGCGCGCGGAGCATCCGGCGCTGGCGCGCCTGTTCGACAAACTGTCCGAGCGCCCATCGTTCAAGGACACCGCGCCGCAGTGAGCGCACGATGACCGGCAACGATTCGAAGGCGCAGCAACGCCTGCAGATGGCCGATATCGCGCGTCTGGCCGGCGTGTCCACGTCGACCGTGTCGCGTGCGCTGAGCGGCAGTTCGCTGGTCAATGAAGAGACGCGCGCGCGCGTCATCGCGCTGGCCCGTTCGCTCAAATACTCCATCAATATCGGCGCGCAAAACCTGCGCCTGAAACAGAACCGCACGGTGGGCGTGGTGGTGCCGTATGACGCGGCCACGCGCCAGCACCTGTCCGATCCTTTCTTTCTCAGCATGCTGGGCAGTCTGGCCGATGCGCTGACGGAACAGGGCTTCGACATGCTCATTTCGCGCGTGGATGCGGAAACGCTCGATGCGGCCGCCCTGTCCTTCGACAGCGGCCGCGTGATCGGCATCATCCTGATCGGCCAGTGGCGCCACCATGAACAACTGAACCAGCTGGCCGCGCGCCAGGTGCCCATCGTCGTGTGGGGCGCGCAATTGCCGCAGCAACTGTATTGCACCGTGGGCGGCGATAACGTCGCCGGCGGCAGGCTGGCCACGGAGCACTTGCTGGCGGCCGGGCGCCGGCGCATCGCCTTCTTTGGCGACGCCAAGCTGCCCGAAGTGGCGCAGCGCCACGCCGGTTATGTGCAGGCGCTGGCCGCGCAAGGACTGGCGCCGGACCCGCAACTGTACGTGGCCGGCTCCTTCCTGCCGCAGGGCGGGGCGACGGACGTGCAGGAACTGCTGGACCGCCAGCTGCCGTTCGACGCCATCTTTGCCTGCAGCGACTTGCTGGCCATGAGCGCCATCAACGCCCTGCGCGCGCGCGGCGTGGCCGTGCCGGAACAGGTGGCCGTGGTCGGCTACGACGATATCGAACTGGCCGCGTATTTCCATCCGCCGCTGACCACCGTGCGCCAGCCGATCCGCGCCGCCGGACGCGCGCTGGTGGCTTCGCTGCTGGCGCTGGTCGATGGCGCGCCTGCGCCATCGCAGCAATTGCCAACCGAGCTGATCGTACGCGCCTCGGGCCGTTGAAATGCATTGGCAAGGCATTGCAACCGATTGCAATCATTTCAAATTTATCCGTGAATTTTCATGCTGCACAGCAGCATGAAAAAGCCTGGCATCACGTCGATCCCCGCCTGTTTCCCTCTATATTGCCCGTAATATTCCCTTAAAAACAACAACATTTTCATGTTGCAGTGCTCGATTGCAATCGATTGCAATAAATTCTTATTCGTTCAATAATGACGTACCGGCTCAGCCAGCGCGCCACGGCATGCGGCGGCCAGTACCCATAACAAGCGGATACCTCGATGTATCGGCATACAACACTGGAGACAAGATGAACGCACGTACTGCACAACGCGGCTGCATGGCCGCCGCCGTCGCCCTGGCCATGCTGCAACTGGGCGCGGCCCACGCGCAATCGGCCGCCGACACCGCCAGCGCCGCTCCCGCCGATGGTCTGAACCTGGAACGCATCGTCGTCACGGGTACCACCGGCGGCACGTCCAAAATGAAATCGAGCAATTCCGTCAGCAGCATGGAGCTCGACACCATCCTGCACAACGCACCGACCAGCGCGGCCGAAGTCCTGCGCTCGGTGCCGGGTTTGCGCGCCGAATCCTCGGGCGGCGAAGGCAATGCCAACATCACCGTGCGCGGCCTGCCCATTTCCGCTGGCGGCGCGCGCTATGTGCAGATCCAGGAAGACGGCTTGCCCGTGCTGCAGTTCGGCGACTTCAACTTCACCACGCCCGACAGCTTCGTCAAGATCGATTCCACGCTCGACCACCTGGAAGTGGTGCGCGGCGGCTCGGCCTCCACCCTGGCCACCAACTCGCCGGGCGGCATCATCAATTTCATCAGCAAGAACGGCAAGGAGAAGGGCGGCAGCGTGGCCCTCAGCCGCGGCCTGGGCTACGACCAGACGCGTGTCGATTTTGATTACGGCGCGCCGGTTTCGGAGCGCACGCGCTTCTTCATCGGCGGCTCCTGGCGCACGGGCGAAGGCATCCGTCACAGTGGCGTCAACAGCGAAAAGGGTGGCCAGATCCGCGGCAATGTCACGCATGAATTCGACAGCGGCTTCGTGCGCCTGTCGTTCAAGCATCTCGACGACCAGTCGCCCACGGCCCTGCCCGTGCCCGTCAGCGTGCGCAATGGCCGCATCGGGGAAATCGCCGGCATCGACCCGCGCAAGGCCAGTTTCTATTCGCCGTACTGGGTGCCCGACACGGTGCTGAACAAGGATAACCAGCGCGTGGCCACCCGCGTCAACGACGGCCTGCACGTCAAGAGCGATACCGTGGGGCTGGAAGCCTCGTTCGAGCTGGGGCAGGGCTGGAGCGTGAGCGAAAACTTCCGCTATGCCGACAATTCGGGGCGCTTCATCGGCGTGTTCCCGTCGAATAATGGCAGCGACGGCAGCTATGTGTTTGCCAGCGGCCCGAACCAGGGCAAGCCCTACACGGGCCGCGCGTTTTCCGCCGTGGTGTTCAACACCTCGATTGACGACGCCAGCAATACCCTGAGCGACACCAAGCTGGCCAAGACGTTTGTGCTCGACAGCGGCAAGCTGACCACCACGGCCGGCCTGTATTTATCGCAGCAAAAGCTGGGCCTGACCTGGAACTTCAATGAATACCTGATGCAGGCCACGGGCGACCGGCCGGCGCTGCTGCAGACGGCCAGCGGCACGCCAGGCTATATCGGCCCGGCCTTCGGCGCCTGCTGCTCGCGCGCCGTCGACATGGAATACCGCACGACGTCGCCCTACCTGAACCTGGCCTGGGAAAGCGGCGCGCTGAATCTCGACGGCGGCCTGCGGCGCGACCGTCAGCATGCGAGCGGCACGGCCAACCAGGCCACCGGCGCGCAAGTCTATCTGCCGTCGACGGTGCAGCAGGTCGACTACACCCTGGGCCACACCTCGTACTCGCTGGGCGCGAACTACAAGCTGCAAGCGAACCTGGCCGTGTTTGCCCGCGTCAGCGAAGGCGTGGCCTTCAATGCCGACCGCATCCTGTTCGGCACACCGCTCGATGGCAGCGTGCCCGTGGCGATCAACACCGTGCGCCAGCTCGAAGGCGGCGTGAAATGGCGGCGTGGCCCGCTGAGCACCTTCGTCACGCTGTTCCAGGCCAAGACGAAAGAAAGCAATTACGAAGCGACCACCCAGCTGCGCACGGCCAACAGTTATGAAGCGAAGGGCGTGGAGCTGGAAGCGGCCTACAGCGCCGGCGACTTCCGCATCAATGGCGGCCTGACGTTCACGGATGCCGAGATCACGGGCACGGCGGCGGCCGACGTGGCGCTGATCGGCAATACGCCGCGGCGCCAGGCGCGTGTCGTCTACCAGATCGCGCCCACCTATGAATGGGGGCAGGCTACCTTGGGCGCGAGCCTGGTCGGCACGGGCAAGTCGTGGGGCGATGATGCGCACACGATCACCTTGCCCGCCTACCAGGTGCTCAATGCCTTCGTCAATTACCAGCTCACGCCGCAATTGCAGGTAGCGCTGACGGCGAACAATCTGCTCGACAAGATCGGCTACACGGAAGTCGAGGGCGACGGCCATGCGGCTCGCTCGATCACGGGGCGCGCCGTCAAGGTCAGCCTGAAATACGCATTTTAAGCAAGGATAGGATTCATGATGTCGATACGCAGCCCCCTGGCGCGCCTGCTGGCGCCGCTCCCCACGCACTTGCGCGACGATGCGGCGCGCCGCTATGCGCGCCAGGAGGCGGTCTTGCTCGACCGTCTGGGCAGCCTGTATGGCCAGCGGCCGGACTTCCTGCCCTGGCTGGGCGACCTGATGGAAAGCGTGGGGCGGCTGTACGCGGCGCGCGCGCCCGAGCTGCTGTGGCAGGATGCGCAGCGCGAAGCGCAGCCGGACTGGTTTGCCAGCCAGTCCATGCTCGGTTACAGCGCGTATGTGCAGCGTTTCGGCGGCAGCTTGCAGGGCGTGGCGGCGCGCATTGCCCACCTGCGCGAACTGGGCGTGACGTATCTGCATCTGCTGCCGTTCCTGCGTCCGCGCGCCGGCGAAAGCGATGGCGGCTTTGCCGTCGCCAGCTTCGAGGAAGTCGATCCCGCGCTGGGCAGCAATGCCGACTTGCTGGCGTTGACGGCGCAGCTGCGCGCGGCCGGTATCAGCCTGTGCTCGGACCTGATCCTCAACCACGTGGCCGACGACCATGCGTGGGCGCTGGGCGCCAAGGCCGGCGATCCGCTGCTGCGCGATTTTTTCCACACCTATCCCGACCGCGTGCAGCCGGACCGCTACGAGCGCACCGTGGGGCAGGTCTTCCCGCAGGCGGCGCCCGGCAATTTCACGTTCGTGCCGGAACTCGAGCGCTGGGTCTGGACGACGTTTTATCCGTATCAATGGGATTTGAACTACGCCAATCCGGCCGTCTTCGCGGCCATGGCCGGCGCCATGCTGGGCCTGGCCAACAAGGGCATCGAGGTGTTCCGCCTCGATTCGACGGCCTTCCTGTGGAAGCGCGAAGGTAGCGATTGCATGAACCAGCCCGAAGCCCACAGCCTGCTGCAGGCGTTGCGGGTGATCGCCGCCATCGTCGCGCCGGGCGTGCTGCTCAAGGCCGAAGCCATCGTGCCCACGCCCAAGCTGCCCGCCTACTTTGGCAGCGATGCGGCGCCTGAATGCCATATCGCCTATCACAGCAGCTTGATGGCCGCCGGCTGGGGCGCGCTGGCCGAGGAAAGTACGGACTTGCTGCAGCAGGTGATCGCCGCCACGCCGCCGCTGCCGCCGGCCGCGAGCTGGCTCAGTTATGTGCGCTGCCATGACGACATCGGCTGGAACGTGCTGCTCAATGAAGCGGGCGCGAACGGGCCGGTGCGCCTGGCGCGCATCGCGCGGTTCTTTGCCGGCGCGCCCGGCAGCTATGCGCGCGGCGCCGCCTTCCAGAGCAGCAGCGCGGACAAGGCGCATGGCAGCAACGGCATGGCCGCCTCGCTGGCCGGCCTGGAAAGCGCCGCCACGGTGCAGGAGCAGGAATACGCGTTGCGGCGGCTGCTGCTGCTGCATGGCCTGGCCTTGAGCTTTGGCGCCTTGCCCGTGCTGTACATGGGCGATGAACTGGGCATGACCAACGATCACAGCTACACGCAGCGGGCCGACCGGGCGATGGACAGCCGCTGGCTGCAGCGTCCCGCGTTCGACGACAGCCTGCTCGCATGGCGCCACGATGGTGTGAGCGCCAGTGGCCGGCTGTACCTGGCGTTGCGCCAGCTGGTCGACGTGCGCAGGCGCTTGCCGGCCCTTGCCGCCGCCGCGCCACGCAGCGTGCTGCCCGCCGATACGCCGGCCGTGCTGGCGCTGCTGCGCGGCGACGCGTTTCTCAACCTGAGCAACTTCAGCGGCGCCAGCCAGCGTTTCACTCTGCCCGCAGGCGAATGGCGCAACAGCCTCGATGGCAGCGTGCTGTCCGGCACGGTGGGCTTGCAGCCCTGGCATATGCTGTGGTTGGAAAGGGAACCAGCATGAGCGACGCCAGCGCGCACCGTCCGCACCTGTCGTTCTGGCAGATCGTCAACATGAATGTCGGCTTTTTCGGCATCCAGTTCAGCTTTGGGCTGCAGCAAAGCAGCATGAGTCCCATCTACAAATACCTGGGCGCCGACGAGGCGAGCCTGCCCTACCTGTGGCTGGCCGGTCCCATGACGGGCCTGCTCGTGCAGCCATTGATCGGCGCCATGAGCGACCGCACGGTGACGCGCTGGGGCCGCCGCACGCCGTACTTCCTGATCGGCGCCATCCTGTGCAGCCTGGGCCTGCTGGCCATGCCGTTCAGCCCCACTCTGTGGATGGCCGCCAGCCTGCTGTGGATACTCGACGCGGCCAACAATGTGACGATGGAGCCCTACCGCGCCTTTGTCAGCGACAAGCTCGACAAGAAGCAGCACTCGCTGGGTTTTCTCACGCAAAGCGCGTTTACGGGACTGGGACAGACACTGGCTTACCTGACGCCGTCGTTGCTCGTCATGCTGGGCATGAACAAGGATGCCGTCAATGGCAGCCATATCCCGCACATCGTCATCGCCGCCTTCATGATCGGCGCCGTGTTCTCGCTCGCCTCGGTGTTGTGGACCTTGAAGACGACGCCGGAAAACCCGCTCACGGCGGCCGAGCTGGCGGCCATCCGCAGCCGCCCGCCGGGCTGGCGCCACACGCTGGCCGATATCGGCGCGGCCCTGCGCGATATGCCGCCGACGATGAAGCAGCTGGCCCTCGTCAACCTGTTCCAGTGGTACGCCCTGTTCTGCTACTGGCAGTACATCGCGCTGTCGCTGTCGGCCACGCTGTTTCACACGACGGACCCCGCGTCGCAAGGTTTTCGTGACGCAGGCCTGCTGAACGGGCAGGTGGGCGCCTTCTACAATTTCGTCGCCTTTGTCGCCGCCTTCGCGCTGGTGCCGTTCACGCGCCGCTTCGGCCCCAAGCGCATGCACAGCGTGTGCCTGTGCGCGGCCGGCGTGGGCATGCTGGGCATCCCGCTGATCCACAGCCCGGCGCTGCTGTTGCTGCCGATGCTGGGCGTGGGCCTGGCCTGGGCCAGCATCATGGGCAATCCCTACATCATGCTGGCCGGCTGCATCCCGCCCGAACGCACGGGTGTCTACATGGGCATTTTCAATATGTTCATCGTCATCCCGATGATCATCCAGATCTTCACCTTGCCGCTGTATTACCGCAGCTGGCTGGGAGGCAATCCGGAGAACGTCATCCGGCTGGCCGGCGCCCTGTTGCTGTGCGCGGCGGTGGCCGTGCTGTTCGTCAAGCTGCGTCCGCCGCAGACCGGCAAGGCTTGACGGCAGGCGAAAAAAAACCGGCGCTGCCGGTTTTTTTTATCTGCCTCGAAGAACAATTATTCTTCAATCGCCATCTGGCTTTGCAGGTAGTTCTGAATGCCGACCTTGGCGATCAGGTCGATCTGCGTTTCCAGCCAGTCGATATGCTCTTCCGTGTCTTCCAGGATCATCAGGAACAGGTCGCGCGAGACGTAATCGCCCGCTTTTTCGCTGATGGCGATGCCTTCCTTGACGGTGGCGTGCGCGGCGCGTTCCAGCTTCAAATCGCATTCAAGCATTTCCGGCGTGTTCTCGCCGATCAGCAGCTTGTGCAGCGCTTGCAGGTTAGGCAGACCGTCGAGCATCAGGATGCGGTCGATCAGCTTGTCGGCGTGTTTCATTTCGCCGATCGATTCTTCGTATTCCTTCTTGCCCAGCTTTTCCAGGCCCCAGTGCTTGTACATGCGCGCATGCAGGAAGTACTGGTTGATGGCCGACAGTTCGTTGGTGAGCTGTGCGTTGAGCATGCGGATGACTTCTTTATCGCCCTTCATGGGATTTCCTTTGTTCTGTGTCGTGTTCGATGATGAAACCGCAGGCTGCTGGCGTTCACTGCCGGGTGGCGTTGGCTGCCTGGTGGCGCGCAGGTTGCCGGTTTCGCTATGCCCGCATGATAGCGCAAAATGCCGGCGATTTCCGGTGCTAAACGGCATTTTTCCGTCTTTTTAACGTAAATATCGTGCGAATAAAACCCATTCTCAAGTGGATTGCCCACTTGCGCCGTTTTTTATTTGTTAAGGAAAATGAAGGCCATTCTCATTCGCGTTTCCAGCGCTGTTTTGCCGCCGCTGGCGCGCGTGCATGGCCGTGCTGAAAAGGCGCGAAATGTTCGTCCGTTCTTGCTTTTGTGCCTTCTTGGCCGACGCCGGCGATGCGATAATCGGGCAGCGATATTTACTGAAAAAGGATAGCAAGATGATGCTGCATATACCCGGCGTGCTGACGCCGGAACAGGTGACGCAGTTTCGCCAGCGCCTGGCGCAGACGGACTGGGTCGACGGACGCGCCAGCGTCGGAGCGCAAGGCGCGCAAGTCAAGCGCAACCGCCAGCTGGCCGAAGGTTCGCCGCTGGCGCTGGAACTGGGCGAGATCGTCAGCCGCGCGCTGATGGCCAATCCGCTGTTCTTTGCGGCCGTGCTGCCGCTGCGCATCCTGCCGCCATTCTTCAACAGCTATGCGGGCGGCGAGCACTATGGCTTGCACATCGATGGCGCCATCCGCACGCCGAAAAACGGCATGCAATCGATGCGCGCCGACGTCTCGTCGACCGTATTCCTGAGCGAGCCGGATGAATACGAAGGCGGCGAGCTGGTGGTGGTCGATTCCTACGGCACGCATGAAGTGAAACTGCCGGCCGGCGACGTGATCGTGTATCCGTCGAGTAGCGTGCATCAGGTGCTGCCCGTCACCAGCGGCGAGCGTATCTGCTCCTTCCTGTGGACGCAAAGCATGGTGCGCGAAGACTGGAAACGCAGCATGCTGTTCGAGCTCGATCAGAATATCCAGAGCGTGCGCGCGGAGCATGGCGATTCACCGGCGACGGTGGGACTGACGGGGCATTATCATAATTTGCTCAGGATGTGGGCGGAGATGTAAGGCTGGGGTCAGACCCCCGGGGACGTTGGCGCTGAACTGGGCGTTGGCGGTGTTGAGGGTCTGACCCCATAGCAGGCAAAAAAAAGTCTGCCTGGCCCGGGGATGTAGGCTGGCAGACTGAAACAAGCAAATCGCTTGACGAAAACGGGCGCAAAAAAGCAAGCAGGGCACAGGGTGCGGTGCTTGCGGGCTGGCAGCGGCCCAAGGGCCGCCGGAAGGCTAGCTCAGTTGGAAGGTCAGCGGTACTAAAACGTAGACGGGTACGGGCTTGCCGTTTTCGATCATCGGCTTGAACAGCGCGCGCTGGGCGGCCTGACGGCCCGCTTCATCGAGGTTGTTGTAGCCGGTCGATTTCTGGATCAGGATTTGCTCGGGCAAGCCTTTTTCATTGATCAGGATGCGCAGCACGACGGTGCCGCTTTCGCCCAGGCGGCGCGACAGATTCGGGTAGATCAGTTGCGGCGCCTTGATGTATTCGACGCTGCTGACGGTGCGCGGTGTCGAAGGTGCCGGTGGCGTCGGCGATGGTGCCGCTGGCGCTGTTGGTGCGGCGGTGGCGACAGGCGCCGCTTCGGCGCGCGTCGGCTGCGGCGGCGTGATCGTCGGTTCGCTTGGCGCCACGGCGATCAGCGGCAGCGGCGGGATCACGGCGCGCGGCACGGGCGCGCTCAGTTCCACGGTTTTCGGCACGGACGGTGCCGGTGGTTTCGGCGGCGCCGGCGGGGCGATGATGCTGATGGTCGTGATGGTCGGCATGGCCGCCGTGACGACGCGACTCAAGAGCCCGCTCTGGATGGCGTAAAAGCCGGCGATATGCAGGACGACGATGGCCATCAGCGGCGCGAATTTGTTGCGCTTCTTGTCGAAGTCGGCAAATTGCTGCACGGCCTGCACCGTTACGGGCGGGGGCATCATCGTCATGGCATTCATCGCTTTCTTAGTTTGTCAGTACAGCTCGCATCAATACGGTTTCTTGCAGCGCCACGGTGGCGTTCAGATGATCGTTCAGCACTTCCCGTGCGCAGGTGTGGCATTTGCCGCAGCAGGTGGCCACGCCCAGGTCGCGGCGCAGTTCGGCCATGCTGGACAGGCCAAGATCGACGGCTTGACGGATTTCACGATCAGATATGTTGTTGCAGACACATACAATCATTGATGCACCTTCTGGCTGGAGGATGAACAGACACTAGTGCTTGGAAGCATTGTTGCTAGTGTTTTAATGAGAATCATTATCATTACGTTTCATTGTCGCGCAAAGTGCGGGACAATGCAAGCGATTTTGATCAAGTGTGCGGCAGTTGGCGGCCTGGCGCGGCGCATCGATATGCCATTTTTTCGGATGGTGCAGCCCTTGATGGGGGCGGCTCTCCGGGCTAAATAAAAACTATTCGCATTCATGTTTATAATGCTGGTATTGTCTCGGACGGTCGCCGTCCGGACAGTTTGAAAGGCCGCTTGTCGGTAATGCGCAACAGTTGCGTTTTACCTCACAACACCCACGTCAAACACGATGCGCCACGCGCAGCAGTCTGTCCCCGGTGTTCTTAATTTGAACGGAATTTGCTCATGACTCTAGTTCCACCCATGATGACGCTCGACGCGCTGGCAGTCGGCCAGAGCGGCACGGTGTTGCATATCACGCCCCACACGGCAGGACAGACGGAGGACGGCGTCGACCTCGTCCGCCGCCTGATGGAGCTGGGATTCGTTCCCGGCGAACGCATCCGCATGCTCAAGCGCGGCATTCCCGGCGGCGATCCGCTGGCCATCAAGGTGGGCAATGCCACGTTCGCGCTGCGCCGCTTCGAAGCGGCGCTGATTACGATTCAACCGCTGCTTCAACCGGAATGACCATGGGTGCTGTCGAAACAATCGTCGATGCGGGCGTGCACAAGCCGCCGCATCAGCCACAAATTGCCTTGCTGGGCAATCCGAACTGCGGCAAGACCGCCCTGTTCAACCGTTTGACGGGCGCGCGCCAGAAAGTGGCGAACTACGCCGGCGTCACCATCGAGCGCAAGGAAGGCCATTTCACGTCGCCCGCCGGCAAGCCCGTGCGCGTGCTCGACCTGCCGGGGGCCTACAGCCTGTCGGCCACCACGCCCGATGAAGCGATCACGCGCGACGTAGTGGGCGGCTTGCGGAAGGGCGACCCGCGCCCGGACGCCATCATCTGCGTCGTCGACGCCACCAATTTGCGCCTGAATTTGCGCCTGGTGCTGGAAGTCAAGCGCCTGGGCCTGCCCATGCTGCTGGCGCTGAACATGACGGACGTGGCGCGCAAGCGCGGCATGGTCATCGACACGGCCAGGCTGTCGCAGGAACTGGGCATGCCCGTGGTGGAAACCATCGCGGTGCAGCACGATGGCGAAAAAGCCCTGCTCGACGCCATCGACGCCATGCTGCCGCTGCCGGTGGTGGAAGCGAAACCGCTGGCGGCCATCGATGCCGTCAGCGTCGAAGAAACCCAGCGCGAAGTGCGCCGCATCCTGGCCGCCGTCAGCAACGACACGCGCGACAGCGGCAACCTGACGGAAAAGATCGACGACGTGGTGCTGCATCCCGTCTTCGGCCCCATCATCCTGGCCGTGCTGATGTTCCTGATCTTCCAGGCCGTGTTTGCCTGGGCGGCCACGCCGATGGAAATGATCACCGATGGCGTGGGCCATCTGGGCGCCGTGCTGACGGCGAACATGCCTGACGGCCACCTGAAAAGCTTGCTGGTGGAAGGCATCATCGGCGGCGTCGGCAGCGTGCTGGTTTTCCTGCCGCAGATCCTGATTTTGTTCTTCTTCATTCTGAGCCTGGAAGACTGCGGCTACCTGCCGCGCGCGGCCTTTTTGCTGGACCGCCTGATGGGCGGCGTGGGCCTGTCGGGCCGCGCCTTCATCCCGCTGCTGTCGAGCTTTGCCTGCGCCATTCCCGGCGTGATGGCGGCGCGCACCATCCAGAATCCGCGCGACCGCCTCGTCACCATCATGATCGCGCCGCTGATGACATGCTCGGCGCGCTTGCCCGTGTATGCGCTGATCATCGCCGCCTTCATTCCGGAACGCCAGGTGTGGGGCTATTTGAGCCTGCAAGGCCTGGTGCTGTTCGTCCTGTACTTTGCCGGCATCATCTCGGCCATGGCCGTGGCCTGGGTCATGAAGCGCAGCATGGGCGTGCGCGGCAACCAGCCGCTGCTGCTGGAACTGCCGGCCTACCACTGGCCGCATTTGCGCAACCTGGCCGTCAGCCTGTGGGAGCGCGCGAAGATCTTCCTCACGCGCGTCGGCACCATCATCCTGAGCCTGATGATCATCCTGTGGTTCCTCAGCACCTTCCCCGGCCCGCCGGACAACGCGATCCACCCGCCGATCTATTACAGCCTGGCCGGCATCCTGGGCCGCGGCCTGGAAGTGATCTTCGCGCCGATCGGTTTCAACTGGCAGATCTGCATCGCGCTGGTGCCGGGCATGGCGGCGCGTGAAGTGGCCGTCGGCGCCTTGGGCACCGTGTATGCGCTGTCGCAAACGGGCGACGCGCTTGCCACCACGCTCGAGCCGCTGATCGCCCATTCGTGGTCGATGGCCACGGCGCTGTCCCTGCTGGCCTGGTATGTATTTGCGCCGCAGTGCCTGTCGACCCTCTCCGTGGTGAAACGCGAGACGGGCGGCTGGCGCTATCCGCTGCTGATGGCCGGCTACATGTTCGCCCTGGCGTATGCCGCCTCGTTCATCACGTACCGCATCGCCCTGATGCTGGGCGCTTAGGAGAAAAGCATGTGGCAAACCCTCATCGTCGCCCTGATCGTCGCAGCCGCGCTGCTGCATTTTTCGACCAAGTACCTGCCGGCCGGCGTGCGCCGCGCCATCGTGCGTGGCCTCGTGCGCTGCGGCCTCGATGAGGCGAAGATGTCGACCTTCTTCAAGGTGGCGCCCGGTTGCGGCAGCGGCTGCGGTTCCTGCGGCTCCTGCGACAGCCCGCCGCCGCCGTCAGCCACGCCACCGGTCGACGGCAGCAGCAGCAAGCGCGTGATCCTGATGCAGGTGCAGCGCTAGGGTCAACGCCGGAGTAGCCACGGGCGCGCCCGTGGGCTACACTGAGCTTTCCGCATGGCAAGGAGTGGCAATGGCGATACTGTTGATCTTCATGTTTCTGTTTGCGGTCGCCACCTGGCGGCTCGCCAGCCGGCGCGGCCGCCACGGGGGACTCTGGTTCGGCATCGGCCTGTTCCTCGGTCCGTTTGCCTTGCTGGCGGTGGCGGCCCTGCCACCCGTTGCGTCAAGCTGAATGAAAAAAACCCGCGCATGCGGGTTTTTTTACGTCTGCAGCGCTGCGCTTACGCCTTGCCCGCCAGCTTGTCGACCACCGGCACCAGCGCGGCGGGGCGGCAGCCGAAGGCGGCCAGGCGGCCTTGCGCGTCGGGCGCCAGGTCCAGGTCATACGGCAAACGGCCCGCCACCAGCCACAGCTTGTCGTGCGGCAGGGCGTCCACCAGGCGGCGCTGGCCGTCGACGAACATGGCGTTATACGTTTGCAGCACGATCTGCCGCGCGCCTTGCGCAAAGGCGATGGCTGCATTGACCTCTTCTTCCAGCGCCTCGGCCGACAAGGCGTACTCGCGTACGTCCAGGCCCGCTTCGAGCAGCGCCGGCAGCATCGAGCTGCGCGCTTCCTTGTTGCGGCCCAGCGCCACTTCGTCGATTTCGCTGCGCGAGCGCACTTCCACCGTCAGCAGGGTCACGGGCAGGCTGGCGTCGAGCGGGCGGTAGTCGCCCTGCACGCGCAAGGCGGCCTTTTGCAGCAGCTGCGACAGGGCCATGGCGGCCGGCTGCATCAGCGCCGGCGGGGCGACAGGGCGTTCGCGCCAGTCGCGCACGGCGCGGTTGCGCTTGAGTTCCGCCACGCGCGCGCAAGCCGCGTCGATGCGGGCGATGGCAATGTCGCCGCGCTCCACGGCGGCGATGACGGCATCGATGGCGGCCGTCTGCTGCGCTTCGCGGTGCGAAATGAGGACGATGTCGGCGCCAGCCTGCAAGGTGGCGATGGCGCCCTGCGCGATGCCGATGCCGTCGGCAATCGCCGCCATCTCCAGGCAGTCGGTGATGACGACGCCCTGGTATTTCAACTCGCCGCGCAGCAGGTCCGTCAGCACGCCTTTCGACAGGGTGGCCGGCACACTGGTGTCGGCCTCGAAAGCGGGGAAGACCACGTGCGCCGTCATGATGGCATCGACGCCGCCGGCAATGGCCGCGCGGAACGGCGCCAGTTCCACGGCGCGCAGGCGTTCCTTGTCGTGCGGGACCAGGGCCATCGCGTAATGCGTGTCGGTGGCCGTGTCGCCGTGGCCGGGGAAGTGCTTGGCCGTGACGGCCACGCCGCTGGCGCGCTGGCCGCGCATGGCTGCCATGCCGTAGTCGATGACGGTGGCGGCATCCTCGCCATACGCGCGCACGCCGATGACGGGGTTGTTGCGGTTGTTGTTCACATCCAGCACGGGCGCGAGCAGCATATTGATGCCCACCTGGCGCATTTCATCGCCGCTGATCTGGTTCATGCGTTCGCAGTCGTCGATGGAGCCGGCCGCCTGGAAGGCCATCGCCGCGGGAATCGGCGTGACCCCCTGTTCGATGCGCATCACCATGCCGCCTTCCTGGTCGATGGAGATCAGCAGCGGCGTGTCGGACACTTCCGCGTTGATCTCCTGCAGTTCGCGGCACAGCGCCGACACTTGCGCGGGCGTGTGCACGTTGCGGCGGAACAGGATCACGCCGCCCACCTTCTTTTCGCGTATCAAGGTCTTGATATGCTCGTCCGCCTGCAGGGCGTCGAAGCCCACCATGAATAGCTGTCCTATTTTCTCGCGCAAACCCTGTTCCATGCTGCAACTCCTCCGGTATTCATTCTGATGACGACAAGTCCGTATTCTGGCCCCTGGTGACGCATCTGGACAATCACCGGAAAAGCTGCCTTTTTTTGGTATTGTATTGGATTCAGATATTTGCGCAAGTGGTTATTAAGTGGTATTGCTTCACTTGCGCAAAGGCCGTATCAATCGAGGCGCTGGAACGAAGCCGATTGCGCCTTCGGCCAGTACAGGCCGAACACGGGCGGCAGTTGCGGCAGCTGGCTCGGGTCGAGCAGCTGGCCCGCTTCCAGGAACGGCAGCAGGGCCGACGCCAGTTTCACCTGGTTCGGCGAAATGCGGCGCACCAGGTGGTGCGGACGCAATTCCTGCGGGTGCGCCAGGCCGGCGGCGGCGATCAGTTCGGCCAGCGCCTTCATGGTGTTCTGGTGGAAGTGCGCCACGCGGGCGATCTTGTCGGACACCACCAGCGCGCGCTGGCGCTGCGGGTCTTGCGTGGCCACGCCCGTGGGGCAGCGGTCCGTGTGGCAGCTTTGCGACTGGATGCAGCCCAGCGCGAACATGAAGCCGCGCGCCGAATTGCACCAGTCGGCGCCCAGCGCCAGCAAGCGGGCGATGTCGAAGGCCGTGATGATCTTGCCCGAGCAGCCGATCTTGACCTTCGCGCGCAGGTTGGCGCCCACGAGGGTGTTATGCACGAGTACCAGTGCTTCCTGCAGCGGCGTGCCCACATGGTCCGTGAATTCCAGGGGCGCGGCGCCCGTGCCCCCTTCGCTGCCGTCGACGACGATGAAGTCGGGCGTGATGCCCGTTTCCAGCATGGCTTTGACGATGGCGAAGAACTCCCACGGATGGCCGATGGCCAGCTTGAAGCCCGTCGGCTTGCCGCCGGAGAGCGTGCGCAGGCGGTCGATGAAGTGCAGCATTTCCAGCGGCGTGGAAAAGGCGCTGTGCGCGGCCGGCGAAACGCAATCCTCGCCCACCATCACGCCGCGCGTGGTGGCGATCTCGATCGTCACTTTCGGCCCGGGCAGCACGCCGCCGTGGCCCGGCTTGGCGCCCTGCGACATTTTCAGCTCGATCATTTTCACCTGCTCCGAGCTGGCGTTGGCGATGAAGCGTTCTTCCGAAAATGTACCGTCCTGATTGCGGCAGCCGAAGTAGCCGGAGCCGATTTCCCACACCAGGTCGCCGCCGTTTTCGCGGTGGTAGGGGCTGATGCTGCCTTCGCCCGTGTCGTGCATGAAGCCGCCGCTGCGCGCGCCGCCGTTCAGGGCCAGGATGGCGTTGGCCGACAGGGCGCCAAAGCTCATCGCCGAGATATTGAAGACGCTGGCCGAATACGGCTTTTCACGTCGGCAGTCCGGATGGTTGCCGATCTCGATGCGGAAATCGTGGCCCGTCACCTTGGCGGGCGCGATGGAATGGTTGATCCATTCATAGCCCGCTTCATACACGTCGAGCTGGGTGCCGAACGGACGCTTGTCCGTCTGTTCCTTGGCGCGCTGGTAGACGATACTGCGCTGGCTGCGCGAGAACGGCGTCGCTTCGCTGTCGCTTTCCAGGAAATACTGGCGGATTTCGGGGCGGATGCTCTCAAAAAAGAAGCGGAAATGCGCGAGGATGGGGTAATTGCGGCGCAGGGCGCGCTTCGTTTGCAGCAGGTCGCTGATGCCGACCAGGGTCAGCGCACCGGCCAGCACGGGCAGCCAGTAATGATCGTAGTAAAACAGGGACAGGACAAAGATGGCTGCCGTCGCAATGAAGGTCAGGTAGCGAAATGGTACTAGGTGCATGGGCACTCCGGTGAAGTCAGACTGGTAAAGCCGAGTCTACCTTCGATTCGCCGAACGTGCTGGAGGGAAAGAAAGCGGCGCCCGGTGGACGCCGCGTGAAGACTTAGCGCTGTGCGGCGCGGATACGCTCGACACGCTCTGCGCTGGCCGGATGGCTAGACAGGTAGGGCGTGCCGTGATCCAGCTTGCCCAGGGCGACAAACACTTGCGCCAGGTGTTCCAGTGGAATAGCGTTCTGGCGCAGCATGGCGATCGCGTAGTCGTCCGCCTCGCGCTCGACGTCGCGCGAATACTTCAAGTCCAGCAGCAGCGGCGGCAAGGTCGCCACCACGGTCGACACGTCGCCGAACAGCAGCGCCGCGCCGGCGCCCACGGCCGACGTCTGGATCAGGCGGCGCGTCAGGTGGCGCTGCTGCAAATGCCCCAGTTCATGCGCCAGCACGCCCATGATGGCATCGTCGTCCGGCATCAGTTCCACCATTTCATCGGTCAGCACGATATCGCCGGACGGCAGGGCGAACGCGTTCGGACCGATCTTGCTCTTGCGGAAAACGATGCGGTGCTCGGGCGTGCTGTCGCCGGGCGTGGCCAGGCGCGCGAACCGGGCGCGCAAGGCTTGCTGGCGCGCGTCAGCGAGCTTGCTTGCCTCAAACACGTGTTCGTCGAGGAAATCGAGCACGCCCTGGCCCAGCTGGCGCTCGACGGACTGGGGAATCGCATACGCGACGCCCTTCGCCACGACCGGCAGCAGGTACTGATAGCTGAGCCACAGGGCCAGCACGGTGGCGACCGTGGCCAGCAGGGCGCCGCGCCAGCTTTGCTGCAGCCGCACCACCCAGCCATCGCGGTGGCCCGTGTCATGCAGCATGTCGTTGAAGGCCGCCTGGTCGGCGATCTCCAGATAGGCGCCGTCGGGAAAGCTGACCTTGCGCACGGCATGGCTGCTGCGTTCGGACACGTGCAGCTCGCCCAGCGGACAGCTGCGTTCGATATCGCCGGCCAGCACGGCCATGCCATCGCGCACGCTGAGCGTGACGTGGTACAGGCGCGAGGTCTGGCCGTCGAAATAGCGCGCGGGCACGGGGGCCGCGCCCGGTGCTTGATTGTCGAGCGTCATGTTACAGCGACAGGTCGAAGTCCAGCAGGTCGACCATGCCTTCGCCCGTGGCCGACACTTGCTCGCCGGTGGCGGCGACAAAGGCGTCGAGGCTGCCGTGCACCAGCATCGAAGTCGCTTCCAGGCGGTACTTCAGCCAGCGCACCTGGGCGAATGGCGAAAACAGGCCCAGCGTGACGACGATGCCCAGCAGGTTGGTCAGCATGATGAAGGTGGTGCGGCCCCACGTCAGCTGCGACTGGAACTGGTGCTGCTGCAGGCGCGTGTGGTTCCAGATCAGGTTCTGGATCATGGTCAGGAACAGCGGCAGCACGATAAAGGCCCAGGCATACAGGGCGGCCACGGCGCCGAAGATGCTGCCGGCCTTGGTGACATCGTTGGCATCGGTGGCAAACGTGGCGAAGACGCTGGCGAAGACGACAAAGATCAGGACCAGGAAACCGGCCAGCAGCAGGGCGAAGAACAGCAAATAGGTTTTGTAGAAGCTGCCGACCGAGGCGTCGAAGCTGAAGTTGCTGCTGCCGAAGCGGCTTTGCGTGTGCTGGAAGCGCTTCAGGCGCTGGTGCAGGAACGGCGTCATCAGGCCAGCCGTGAAGGTGTTCAGGATGGGCAGCCACAGGAAGTATTTGTAGGCTTCTTTGGCGCTGCCGTCAAAGCCGAAGCGGATGCCGCGGTAGCTGGTGTTGTACAGCTTGAATTGCAGGCTTTTCCACACCAGCCATGGCAGCACGGCCATCATCAGCACGAGCATGATCAGGCCGATGATGGGCGAGATCTGGAAGGCGATGTTGTAGCCGCCGATCAGCACGACGGCCGCGATGCGGCCCTTCAGGATGGCGACGGCATTGCCGTGGTATTCGAAGCTGCTGCCAGCCAGGTGGGTGCTGGAATAGAAATAGCGGTTGCGGCGCACCTTGGCCCAGGCGGAATAAATGCCCAGGGTGACGATGCTCAGCAGCAGGTTGACGATCCAGATACGGAAGTATTCGCTGCCCGTGGCGCTGAAGGTGATGGCTTCGCGCTTGGGCGTGGTGTTGTTGGTGTCGAAATCCACAGGGGGTTTCCTTACTTATTGGAAACAAAACAAGATAAGGGAAGATTGAAAAGTTATCAATTGAAAATACTGTTTTTCGCAATTTTTTTGCAGATTCCCTTGCGCCGCCCCGATCCGGCCGTCCCGGCTATACTGGAACTCAACCATCGCTTAACGGGAAAACCATGATCGTCGTCCATCATCTGAACAATTCGCGCTCGCAGCGCGTGCTCTGGCTGCTCGAGGAACTGGGCCTCGATTACGAGGTCAAGCGCTACCAGCGCGACCCGAAAACCATGCTGGCGCCCGCCTCGCTGAAGGCCGTCCATCCGCTGGGCAAGTCGCCCGTGATCACGGACGGCGCCAACACCATCGCCGAATCGGGCGCCATCATCGAGTACTTGGTTGAGCGCTACGGCAATGGCCGCTTGATCCCGGCGGCGGGCACGCCGGAGAAGCTGCGCTGGACCTACTGGCTGCATTTCGCGGAAGGCTCGGCCATGCCGCCGCTGCTGATGAAGCTGGTGTTCGACAAGGTCGAATCGTCGCCGATGCCGTTTTTCGTCAAACCGATCGCGCGCGGCATCGCCAGCAAGGTCAAGAGCAGCTTTATCCTGCCCAATATCAACAGCCAGCTGGCCTACATGGAAGCGGAACTGGAGAACAGCAAATGGTTTACCGGCAATGAATTCACGGCGGCCGACATCCAGATGAGCTTTCCACTGGAAGCGGCGGCCATGCGCGGCGGACTCGACGAGCGCCTGCCAAAGCTGACGGCGTTCCTGCAGCGCATCCATGCGCGGCCTGCCTATCAGCGGGCGCTCGAACGGGGCGGGCCCTACGATTTCGCCAAGTGAGAACGCCTAACCAAACCTACTGCGCGTCGCGACTTGCGGCCTGCGATGCTCACCGTACTTGAGTACGGTTGCGCTTCTTAGCCACAATTCACTTCCGCTCGCTACGGTTTTGTTAGGCGTTGTTACGCCGCGTAAAACCTGCCAAGCGGAATTCGCGGGGAATAGTGCTTGCTCCATACGGTAAAATGATCGATTCAACCAGTATCCCTTTACCGCATGGCCAGACTCCTCGCTATCGACGGCTTGAATATCGTACGCCGCGTCTACGAAGCCAGTCCTGAACCCGATTCCGACCTGAAGGCGGAGATCGCGCTGCGCCATGCGCTGTCGTCGTTCCGCACGCTCATCAACGACCACGAGCCGACGCACATCCTGCCGGCCTTCGACTTTGGCGGCCCGACCTGGCGCCACGCCCTGTATGCCGGTTACCGCGAGGGGCGCCAGCCCATGCCGCAGGTGCTGCGCGACGCCTTGCCTGGCTTCTACGCCACCCTGGCCAGCTTCGGCATGCACGTGGTCAGCATTCCCGAGGTCGAGGCCGACGACGTGATCGGCACGGCCGTCATGCGCTGGCTGCACGAGGGGCGCGGCGCGGCTGTCATCGCCACCACCGACAAGGATTTGCATGGCCTGATCGCGCACGGCGCGCTCGTGTGGGACCACTTCAAGGGCGTCTGGCACGACCACGCCTGGGTCGAGAAAAAGTTCGGCGTGCCGCCGGAACTGCTGCCCGACCTGCTGGCGCTGATGGGCGACGTCACCGACAGCATCCCCGGCGTGTCGAAGATCGGCCTGAAGACGGGCGCAAAACTGTTGCGCGCCTACGGCAATATTGACGCCGTGATGGCCGGCGCGGGCATTTTGCCCGGTGCGCTCGGTGAAAGCCTGCGAAAAGAGCGGGAAATACTGTATCTTTCAAGAAAGTTAGTGGAACTCAAGACCGACGTGACCTTGGGTGTCACCTGGAACAAGCTGGTGTGGGAAAAGTAAAGCGCCAGGCAAGAACAATCAAGCAAGGGAAGTAAATCATGATGTTAAAGACAGTCCTGATCGATAGCAGCGCCGTGGCGCGCGGCCTGCTGAACACGGTCCTGACCGATGGCGGCTACGATGTCTGCGGGCAGACGCATACGAGCGCGCTGGGGCTGGCGCTGCTGGTCAAGCACCATCCGCATTTCGTCTGCATCGCGCGCGAGCAGGTGGAAGACGGGACCAATGTGGTGCAGACCATCCGCGCCCAGTATCCGAAGACGCTCATTTTCATGGTCTCGGGCGGCATCGACGCCGCCTCGCTGCAGGCGGCCCTCGCCATGGGCGTGTCGGGCTTCATCGTGAAACCGTTCATGGCCGACACGGTCCTGAAAACCGTGCGCAATACGGTGATTGCCATGGTGCGCAAGCAGCAGGCTTTGGCCGCCGCCGCGCAAGGCAATAGTTAGACGCCAGCCAGGCCCGTCGCGCTGGCGATGATGCCGCCGCCGAGGCACACGTCGCCGTCGTACAGCACGGCCGACTGGCCAGGCGTGACGGCCCATTGCGCCTGGTCGAAGGCCAGGCCGAAGTGTTCATTCCCATCCGGCAGCAGCTGGCAAGCCACGTCGGCCTGGCGGTAGCGCGTCTTGGCGCTCAAGGCGCCCGCCTGCGGCGCCGTGCCGGCGACCCAGCTGGCCTGGTCGGCCGTCAAGGCCGGCGACAGCAGCCATGGATGGTCATGACCCTGCACTACCCACAGGGTGTTGTTGGCGATATCCTTGCGCGCCACATACCAGGCGTCGCTGCTACCGTCCGCGTTCTGGTACGACTTCACGCCGCCGATGCCGATGCCCTTGCGCTGGCCCAGGGTATAAAAACTCAGTCCCACATGTTCGCCCACGGTCTTGCCGTCGGCCGTTTTCATCGGACCCGGCTTGTACGACAGGTAGCGGTTCAAAAATTCGCGGAACGGGCGCTCGCCGATGAAACAGATGCCCGTCGAATCCTTCTTCTGCGCGTTCGGCAGCGCCAGTTTTTCAGCGATCTTGCGTACTTCCGTTTTCGGGATTTCACCGAGCGGAAACAGGGTTTTCGACAACTGCGCCTGGTTCAGCCGGTGCAGGAAGTAGCTCTGGTCCTTGCTGGCGTCGACTGCCTTGAGCAGTTCATAACGGCCTGCGTCGGTCGGCGCCTGGCGCACGCGCGCATAGTGGCCGGTGGCGATCAGGTCGGCGCCCAGGGTCATGGCGTGGTCAAGGAAGGCCTTGAATTTGATTTCGGCGTTGCACAGCACGTCCGGGTTCGGCGTGCGGCCGGCCTGGTATTCGCGCAGGAAATCGGCGAACACACGGTCCTTGTATTCGGAGGCGAAATTGACGGCTTCGATATCGACGCCGATGACGTCGGCCACGCTGGCCGCGTCGATCCAGTCCTGGCGCGTGGAGCAGTATTCCGAATCGTCGTCATCTTCCCAGTTTTTCATGAACAGGCCGATGACTTCATAGCCTTGTTCCTTCAGCATCCATGCCGCGACCGAGGAATCGACCCCGCCCGACATGCCGATAACGACTTTCTTCTTGCTCATCTTGCTTTCCAGTGTACTTTAGATAATGTTGCTATGCGCTATTGAAAACGGACGCATGCGTGTGCAGCAGGGCCAGCGGCGCGCGCCTGCCAGCCAGGTATTCGTCCACGCACTGCAGCACCAGCGGGCTGCGGTGGCGCTCCTGGCACGCGGCCAGCTCGTCGCGCGTCATCCACAAGGTGCGGATGATGCCTTCGTCCAGCGGGCGGTCATGCTCGGCGCCGGCCGTGCCGCAAAAGGTGAAGCGCAGATAGGTCACGTCCTCGCCCGTGCGCAACGACTGATAGCGCGACATGTACATGCCGACCAGTGCCGTGGGGATGAAATCGTAAGCCGCTTCTTCCAGCGTTTCGCGGATCACCGCCTGCTCCAGCGACTCGAACGGGTCGAGGTGGCCGGCCGGTTGATTGATCTTGATGCCTTCGCTGGTCTCTTCTTCAATCAGTAAAAACAGGCCGTCGCGTTCGACGATGGCGGCAACGGTGACAGAGGGTTTCCAGATTCTCGGCATGATTCCATCCTTGAAAGAGCCGACATTTTATCTTGTTCTGCGCGCGCGGTTTGAAGCCGGCCTTTTGTTGCGCGGACATATTGATAAATGACAACGTTTTAGCAAATAGCGGTGGGAGGTACTTACGTCTGTCCCGGGGAGCGCACTAGCATGGGGGCTTAGTCGGCAAGAGGGTAGCAAGCGCCCGCTAATATAGGCTTTCCCTGTGGTCAAAACAAGCGCGTACGCGTGCTCGACTGTGGTGAGATTGACACACCTTTCCCACAATATGGTCGCCATACCGCATGGCGGAACAAGGATTGGTATTACGGGTAAATTAGTGTCGTACGACTAAAAGTTGCTGCTTCACAAACGTTTAACGCGCTGCTTTCCGTGTTAGATTCTAGTCAGTTTATCAATTAGCGGAGGCATCATGAGGATAGGCATACCGGCCGAAACACGGCCTGGTGAAACGCGGGTGGCGGCAACGCCCGAGACAGTCAAGAAGCTGGCAGCCAAGCATCAAGTCGTCGTGCAGTCCGGAGCGGGCCTGCAAGCCTCGATTCCCGACGACGCCTATGCCGCCGCCGGCGCGCAGATCGGCACCGCCCAGGAAGCCTATGGCTGCGCCATCGTGCTCAAGGTGCGCGCGCCCGATGCCGATGAACGGGCCCTGATGGCCAGCGGCACGGTCCTGATCGGCATGCTCAACCCGTTTGACGCCGACAATATCGCCGCCATGGCCACGGCCGGCCTGTCCGCCTTCGCCCTGGAAGCCGTGCCGCGCATCACGCGCGCGCAGTCGATGGACGTGCTGTCCTCGCAGGCGAACATCGCCGGCTACAAGGCCGTGCTGGTGGCCGCGAATACCTATCAGCGCTTCATGCCGATGCTGATGACGGCGGCCGGCACCGTCAAGGCGGCCCGCGTGCTGATCATGGGCGTGGGCGTGGCAGGACTGCAGGCGATCGCCACGGCCAAGCGCCTGGGCGCCGTCATCGAAGCGTCCGACGTGCGCCCACCTGTGAAGGAACAAGTCGAGTCCCTGGGCGCCAAGTTCCTCGACGTGCCTTTCCTCACCGATGAAGAAAAAGAGATCGCCAAGGGTTCGGGCGGCTATGCGCGCGCCATGCCAGCCGACTGGATGCGCCGCCAGGCCGAACTCGTGCACGAACGGGCGAAACTGGCCGACATCATCATCACCACCGCGCTGATTCCCGGCCGCGCCGCGCCCGTGCTGATTTCCGAAGAAACGGTGAAAGCCATGAAACCGGGCTCCGTCATCGTCGACCTGGCCGTCGAGCAGGGCGGCAATTGCCCGCTGTCGGAACTGGGCAAGACGGTGGTCAAGCACGGCGTCCACATCGTGGGCGAGCCGAACCTGGCCACCCTGGTGGCGGCCGACGCTTCGGCCCTGTATGCGCGCAACGTGCTGGACTTCTTGAAGCTCATCATCGACAAGGACGATCAATTGCTGATCGACCGCGAGGATGAAATCATCAAGGCCAGCCTGGTTTGCGCAGGCAGCGAAATCTTACGTAAATAACGCGGCACCGGAGAGAACAACATCATGGAAATCAGTCATACCATCACCAACCTGATCATCTTCGTGCTGGCCATTTATGTCGGCTACCACGTCGTCTGGACCGTCACGCCGGCGCTGCATACGCCGCTGATGGCCGTCACCAATGCCATTTCCGCCATCATCATCGTCGGCGCCATGCTGGCGGCCGGCCTGACCGATGGCCCGCTGGCGCAAGTGGCCGGCACCCTGGCCGTGGCGCTGGCCGCCGTCAACGTGTTCGGCGGCTTCCTCGTCACGCAGCGCATGCTCGAGATGTTCCGTAAAAAAGAACCGAAGGCCAAGCAAGGAGCAAAAGAATGAGTCACGCCATGAGCTTCGTCACCATGAACCTGGTGACGATGATGTACCTGATCGCCTCGGTGTGCTTCATCCAGGCCCTGAAAGGCCTGTCGTCGCCATCGACGGCGCGCCGCGGCAATGCCTTTGGCATGAGCGGCATGGCCATTGCCGCCGTCACCACCGTGGCACTGATCCTGAAACTGAAGGAGCAGCAGACGGGCGGCATGGGCCTGACCCTCGTCATCATCGGCATCGTCACGGGCGGCGCCATCGGCGCCTACCTGGCGAAAACCGTGGAAATGACGAAGATGCCGGAACTGGTGGCGGCCATGCACTCGCTGATCGGCCTGGCGGCAGTGTGCATCGCCGTGGCGGCCGTGTCGGAGCCGTGGGCCTTCAATATCGCCAAGCATGGCGAGGCGCTGCCCATCGGTAACCGCTTCGAACTGTTCATCGGCACTTTTGTCGGCGCCATCACGTTCTCCGGTTCCGTGATCGCCTTCGGCAAGTTGTCGGGCAAATACAAGTTCCGTCTGTTCCAGGGCGCGCCCGTCAGCTTCAAGGGCCAGCACATGCTCAACCTCGTGCTGGCGCTGGTGATGGTGGGACTGGGCCTGGCGTTCTGCTTCGCCGATGGCGTCGAACCGGCATGGACGCCGTTCATCGTCATGGCCCTGATCGCCTTTGCGCTGGGCGTGCTGATCATCATTCCCATCGGCGGCGCCGACATGCCGGTGGTGGTGTCGATGCTCAACAGCTACTCGGGCTGGGCCGCGGCCGGCATCGGCTTTTCGCTGAATAACTCGATGCTGATCATCGCCGGTTCGCTCGTGGGATCGTCTGGCGCGATCCTGTCGTACATCATGTGCAAGGCGATGAACCGCTCGTTCTTCAACGTCATCCTCGGCGGCTTCGGCGGCGATGCGCCAGCGGCCGGCGCGGCCGGTGCGCAGGAGCAGCGGCCCGTGAAATCGGGTTCGGCCGACGATGCCGCCTTCATCATGAGCAATGCGGAAACCGTCATCATCGTGCCCGGCTACGGCCTGGCCGTGGCGCGCGCGCAGCACTCGCTCAAGGAACTGGTGGAAAAGCTCACGCACAAGGGCATCACCGTCAAGTATGCGATCCACCCGGTGGCGGGGCGCATGCCGGGCCACATGAACGTGCTGCTGGCCGAGGCGGAAGTGCCGTACGACCAGGTCTTCGAGATGGAAGACATCAACGGCGAATTCGGCCAGACGGACGTGGTGCTGGTGCTGGGCGCGAACGACGTCGTCAACCCGGCGGCGAAGGACCCGAAATCGCCGATCGCCGGCATGCCGATCCTGGAAGCGTATAAAGCCAAGAGCATCATCGTCAACAAGCGCTCGATGGCGTCCGGCTATGCGGGCCTGGACAACGACCTGTTCTACCAGCCGAACACGATGATGGTGTTTGGCGATGCGAAGAAGGTGATCGAGGATATGCTCAAAGCCGTCGAATAAGCACGGCTTGCAGCGACCGGACGGCCCGCCTTGCGCGGGCCGTTTTTATTGGGCCGCCACGACCTTGTTGCGGCCCTGGTGCTTGGCCGCATACAGAGCCTTGTCGGCATCGGACATGGCCGCATCCAGCGTGGCGCCGGCCGTCAGGGAGGCCACGCCGATGCTGATGGTCACCTGCAGTTCGCCGCCATCGGGCAACGGCGTGATGGCGGCGGCCACGGCGGCGCGGATGCGTTCGGCCACCCTATGCGCCTGCTGCAGGCTGGCGTCGGGGAACAGCAGGCCGAATTCTTCGCCACCGAGGCGCGCCGCCACGTCGGTGATGCGTCCCGTGTCGCGCAGGGCCTGCGCCACCGTGCGCAGTACGGCGTCGCCCACGGCATGGCCGTAGCGGTCGTTGATCTTCTTGAAATGGTCGAGGTCGGCCACGCCCACGGTCAGGGCGGCGCCGCTGCGCGCCGCGCGCGCCATCGCCTGCTCGGCTTGCGCTTCATACGCGCGCCGGTTCGGCAGCGACGTCAGCGCATCGTGCAGCGCCTGCTGTTCCAGCTGCGCCAGCAGGCTGGCGTTTTTGGCCGCCAGTTCGCGCCGTTCGCGCACGTCGAGCAAGAAGGCGCCGAAATAGCGGATGCCGTCGACCACGCCCAGGTCCATCGCCTTCATTTCGATGGGGATCATCTGCGTGTCGCGGTGGCGGATGGCGAATTCGCGTATCTTGCCCAGCACGCTGGACGTGCGCGAGCTGCGGATGTAATTGATCACGTGATTGTCGTGCTGCGCGCCGACGGCGTCTGGCAGCAGGCCGTTCAAGGTCTGGCCCAGCAATTCCCCGCTCGCATAGCCCGACAATGCCTGCATGGCGCCATTGATATAGCGGATGCGGCAATGCTCGTCGATGATGATGACGGCGTCGAGGGCGTCTTCCAGCAGGCGGGAAAAGAGCACTTCGGGAAGAGCGGCAGGCGGTGCTGCGGGCAATACATCTGTCATGGAACGGTCGCCAAAAGCCAGGTGACAGCCATTGTCGCATCCGCGGGCCGTTTATTCCATGCCGGATATGTTCCCTGTTTCTTTTTCGCCCCAGCTCTTTCCTTATTGTTAAGCCTTAGCGGCGGCCGTACATCATCAGCCCAGCCAATGCCTTGCGTGCTGGGGGGAATGCGTCCAGCAAACCCAGCGACAGGCCCAGCAAGCCTTGCGTGGGGGCGCTGCCCGTGAAGATGCGCGCCATGGTGTCGGTGACGCGCACGGTCAGCCCCCGGTCGGTCTGGCGCAGGTTGGCGTAGCGTTCCAGCCCGGCCGGACTGCCGTCCTGCGCCAGCACGCGGGCCAGCACGGCGGCGTCGCGCAAGCCCAGGTTCAAGCCCTGTCCCGCCACCGGGTGCAGGGTTTGCGCCGCATTGCCGATGGCGACCGTGCGCGCCGTGCCGTTCGCCTGCGCGTTCAAGCCCAGCGGATAGGCCAGGCGCGCCGTCGTGTGCGTAAAGCGTCCCAGGCGACTGCCGAAGGCGGCGCCCAGGCGGGCCAGAAAGGCAGCGTCGTCCAGCGCCAGCAATTGTTCTGCACGCGTGGGCGGCACGCACCACACGAGCGCGTAGCCGTCGTCCTGCGGCAGCAGGGCCAGCGGGCCTTCGTCGGTGAAGCGCTCATACGCGCGGTGGGCGATGGGGCTGCTTGTGCGCACATGGGCGATGATGGCGCTCTGGCCATAATCGCGGCTGACGGCCCGTTCCGGCTGCTGGCCGAACAGGCCGCCCTCGGCTTGCACCAGCAGGCTGGCGCGCAAGCTCGACGCGGCGCCCGCCTGGTCGATCTGCACGCTCACGCCATCGGCGTCTTCCACGCTGCCCGTCACCAGCGCCGGGCGCAGGCTGGCCACGCCAAGGCGCTCGCACACGTCGGCCAGCGAACTGACGACGGCGCCGTAACGGGCCACGTAGCCGAGCGCCTCGACGCCATGTTCGCTGCGGTCCATCAGGCTGCGCCCGAACTGGCCGCGGCGCGAGACGTGGATTTGATGGATGGGCGTCGCTTCCACGGGCCAGGCGCCCGCTTCCTCGAGAATCTGGCGGCTGCCGTGCGACAGGGCGATGGTGCGCGGATCGCGCCTCGCCTGTTCGATGGATTTGGCGTCGAGCAGGACGATGCCGGCGGCGCGGCTGCCGCGCTGTACCAGCAAGGCGGCCAGCGCCATGCCGACGGGGCCGGCGCCGCAGATGGCGAGATCGAAAGTGGGCGGTGTATGCATGCGGCGGCGTTAATCCTGTGACATCAGTTGTTCGATTTCAGCGACGCTCTTGGGCGCCGTGCTGAAGACTTCATGGCCTTGCGGCGTGACCAGCACATCGTCTTCGATGCGGATGCCCGTATGCCAGAACGGCTCCGGCACGCCCGCGCCGGGGCGCACATAGATGCCCGGTTCCACCGTCAGCACCATGCCCGCTTCGAGCGCGCGCCACGGCTTGCCGGGGGTATCCGTGTCGCGGTAGGCGCCCACGTCGTGCACGTCCATGCCCAGCCAGTGGCTGGTGCCGTGCATGTAGAAGGGCATATAGGCCTTGTCGGCGATGACGTCCTGCACGCTGCCGCTTTTTTGCCGGTCCAGCAAACCCAGGTCCAGCATGCCCTGCGCCAGTACCTGCACGGCCGCTTCGTGGATGGCGCTGTGCGGCAAGCCGGGGCGTACCATGTCCAGCGACGCCTGCTGCGCGGCCAGCACCACTTCATACAGCGCCCGCTGCGGGCCGCTGAAACGGCCGCTGACGGGCCAGGTGCGCGTGATGTCCGAGGCGTAGCCATCGAGTTCGCAGCCGGCGTCGATCAATACCAGCTCGCCGTCTTTTAATACCGCGTTGTTGGCGCTGTAGTGCAGGATGCAGGCGTTGCCGCCACCGGCCACGATGGAGGAATACGCGGGAAACTGCGCGCCGCTGCGTCGGAATTCGTACAGCAGCTCCGCTTCGAGCGCATATTCGTGCATGCCGGGACGCGTGGCGCGCATGGCGCGCACGTGGGCTGCGCTGGAAATGGCGGCCGCGCGGCGCATCAGGTTTTGTTCTTCCGTGTCTTTCAGCAGGCGCATGGCGTCGAGCATGCCGTTGATGTCATGCGCGATGGCGGGCGCCGTGACGCCGCTGCGGGCCTTTTGCCGCACATTGTTTCGCCAGACCTTGACCTGTGCATCGAGGCTGCCGCCCAGCGCATAGTAGATCGCGGGGGAGTCGGCCAGCAGGCGCGTCATTTCCACGTCGAGTTCCTCGATGGGGAAGGCGCTGTCAAAACCGAACGTGGCGCGCGCCGCCTCGGGGCCATGGCGGAAACCGTCCCAGATTTCGCGCTCCGTATTCTTGGCGCGGCAAAACAGGATGGTGCGCGCGGGCGCCGTGGCGCTGGCGGCCACCAGGGCCACGGCGCTGTCGGGTTCCGTAAAGCCGCTCAGGTAATAGAAATAGCTGTCATGGCGATACGGATAATCGCAATCGCTGTTGCGCGGCACTTCGGGCGCCGTGGCGAGAATGGCCACGCTGCCCGGCAGCATCTGCGCCAGCAGCGCCGCGCGCCGTGCCGCGTAATTGGCCATCATGCGGCAGGCGCCTTCGCTGCCACGCCATTGAGCACATCGAGTTGCGCTGGCGTACCCACATTGGTCCATTCGCCGGTATAGACTTCACCGCCCACGCGGCCCTGGTCCGCATACCGGCGCAGCAAATCGCCGAGTTTGGCGTGGCTGCCGGGCGCGATGCCGTCGAACATTTCAGGACGGTACACGCCGATATTGGCGAAGGTCCACTTGGTGTCGTCCGTATTGTTGATCGCGAACAAGGTCAGGCCGAAGTCGCCTTTCGGGTGGAAGTCGGGATTGGGCACCAGATAGGCCCAGGCGATATCGCGCTGGTCGGCCGGGTACGGCGTGCCCAGCACGTCCTTGTCGGCCAGCACGTCGAGTACCTGCTTGAAATCGAAATACGGGCAATAGATGTCGCCGGAAATGGCGAGGAACGGTTCCTCGCCCAGCAAGTGGCGCGCCTGGGCGATGCCGCCCGCCGTTTCCAGCGGCGTGGTCTCGGGCGAATACGCGATGCGCGCGCCGTACGCGCTGCCGTCGCCCAGGGTCTCCTCGATCAAATGGCCCAGGTGCGAATGGTTGATGACGATGTCCGTGATGCCGGCGCGCACCAGGTTCAGCACATGCCAGACGATCAGCGGACGGCCGCGCACTTTCAGCAGCGGTTTGGGACAGGTATCGGTAAGCGGACGCATCCGTTCACCGCGGCCTGCGGCAAAGATCATGGCTTTCATGGGGATTCGTTTTCAGTATCGGTAAGTCGGCTGCGCGGACAGGCCGCGCAGCGGGAAAGTGCCTAGAATGTATAGCCGACTTGCGGCGTTTTGTTCTCGAGAGCATCGAGCAAACGCACCAGCGGCTTGAGTTCCGTGTAGCGGTTGGCTGTCTTGCGCACGTAATCGAGCACGGTTGGCAGGTCGCCCATGTACAGATCCTTGCCGTCGCGGTAATTCAGGCGCGCGAATAGGCCGAGGATTTTCAGGTGGCGCTGCAGTGCCGTGAATTCGAAATCGCGGTAGAAGGCGTCGATGTCCGGATTGACTGGCAAGCCCAGCTGTTTGGCGCGCTGCCAGTAGCGGATCACCCAGTCGAGCACCAGTTCTTCATCCCACTGGATATACGCGTCGCGCAGCAGCGAGGCGATGTCGTAGGTGACGGGGCCAAAGACGGCGTCCTGGAAATCGAGGATGCCGGGATTCGGGATGGAACCATCGTTGATGTGCATCAGATTGCGCGAATGGTAGTCGCGGTGCATGAATACTTGCTGCTGCGACAAGATGTTCGCCGTGATGGCTTCGAAGACCTTGTCCAGCTGGGTTTGTTGCACATCCGTCAAGGTGGCGCCCAGGTGCTTGCCGATAAACCATTCCGGGAACAGATTCATTTCGCGCAGGATGAAGGCGCGGTCGAATTCGGGCAGTACGTCGGGTTGGCTGGCCAACTGGATTTTCATCAAGGATTCCAGCGCTTCGGCGTACAGCACGCTGGCGTTGTCGTGGTTCAGGGCGTCGAGATAGGTGGTCGTGCCCAGGTCGGAGAGCAGCAGGAAGCCCTGCTCCAGGTCTTGCGCGATGATCTCGGGCACGGACACGCCGGCGCCTTTCAGCAAGCCGGCCACCTTGACAAAGGCGGGCACGTTTTCGCGCTCGGGCGGCGCATCCATGGCGATCAGTGTACTTCCTGGCAATGTTGTGTTGCCTGGCAGCACATCGAGACGATAGTAGCGGCGGAAGCTGGCATCGCTGGAAGCGGGGCGGGCGGATTCGGGCGCGACGAGGTTAAGCGAGGTCAACCAGGCTTTCAACAGGGTCAGGCGAGCGTCGGCGGAGGCCGGCGCGGCGGAGGAATTGGGGGAGAATGACATTAAGCGGCCTGTGGAATCGGGTTGATGGTGCAGATTCCCATATAATAAGGGATTCAAATCAAAAAATCGCCTGTCAATGGTGCTTGCCCCTTCCAATTCATGAGCTGGTTTTCGGCCTCCCCCCCTTCGCAGCGCTGGGCTTTCGCCATCAGCGCGCTCGTCGCCGCCACGACGGTGCCTGTCCACGCCCAGAAAGCACCGCGTCCCGTGCATGTGGAAGATCCCGACGCGCCCACCGTCATGACGGCGAACAGCATGAACGGACGACCGGAAAGAGAGATCAATCTCGACCAGAATGTCGTGATTGAGCGCGGAAAAACCACAAAAATGACGGCCGATACAGCTTGTTACAAACAAGTTGAAGATCAGTTCGACGCCGAGGGCCATATCAAGATGTGGCGTTTCGGCGATTACTACACGGGCGACGTCCTGAAGCTGAACATGGAGACCGGCAAGGGTTTCCTGCTCAACCCGACCTACCGCTTCGAAGTGGGCGGCGGCCAGGGCAAGGCCGAGCGCGTCGACTTCATCAATCCAGACGAAGCCACTGTGATCGACGGCACGTACAGTACCTGCGAAGGGCCGAATCCGGACTGGTACCTGAAATCGAGCACCTTGAACCTCGATACGGGCCGCGACGTGGGCACCGGCAGCAAGACCATCATCTATTTCAAGGACGTGCCGATCCTGGGCACGCCGGGCATTTCGTTTTCGCTGTCGGGTGCGCGCCGCTCGGGCTGGCTGGCGCCCACGCCGGGCTTTGCCTCGAAGAACGGCTTCGAGCTGCTGATGCCGTATTACGTGAACATCGCGCCGAACCGCGACCTGACCCTGTTCCCGCGCTATATCCAGCGGCGCGGCATCCAGCTCGGTGCGACGGGCCGCTACATGGGCGAGACGGATGCCGGCTTGTACGGTGGTGAAACGTCGTTTGAATTCTTGCCTAACGACAAGCAAACCAAGACCAACCGCTACATGATCAAGTCCAAGCATGAGCAGGCGCTGGCCAAGGGATGGACTTACAGCTGGGATCTGCGCGACGCATCGGACAATAATTACCCGAACGATTTTTCGAAAACGGTCGCTACCGCCACCGAGCGCCAGTTGCTGCGCGAATTGCGCACCGATTACCGCACCGAGGACTGGAGCCTGACAGCGCGCGTGCAGAATTACCAGGTGCTGCAAGACCCGGATGCCGTCAACAACCCCAATCTGGCCGTGCCGCGTCCGTACGACCGTTTGCCGGCGGTGAATTTCCACGCAGGCAAATACGACGTCTGGGGCGGTTTCGACTGGACCTTCGACGCGGAAGCGACGCGCTTCGCGCACCCGACCCAGGTGCAAGGCTCGCGTCTCGTGGCCGTGCCGCAGGTGAGTTTTCCCATCATGCGCCCTGGCTATTTCATCACGCCCAAGCTGATGCTCAATGCCAGCGCGTATCAGCTCGACAATGACGCTCGGACCAAGGCGCTGTTTAAGGACACTTCGTTTACGCGCGCCGTGCCGACTTTTTCCGTCGACAGCGGCCTGGTGTTTGAACGCGACACGAATCTGTTTGGCGCCAAGGGTGGCACGCAAACCCTGGAGCCGCGCCTGTTCTACGTCTACACGCCTTACCGCGACCAGTCGCAGTTTCCGAACTTCGATACGGCTGCCGGTACGTTCAACCTGACACAGATCTTCACGGAAAACCGTTTTGTCGGCAGCGACCGCATCGGCGACGCCAACCAGGTCACGGCCGCCGTCGTCTCGCGTTTCCTGCAATCGGACGGCACGGAACGCATGCGCCTGACTTTCGGCCAGCGTTTCTATTTTGCCGACCAGCGCGTGCAGCTCAGTTCGACGACGCCCGTCAACCAGTCGCGTTCGGATATCCTGCTGGCCGCGACGGGCCGCGTGTCCGAGACTTGGACCGTCGACAGTCTGGTGCAGTACAATCCCAGCGATCGCCAGTTGGTGAGTTACAACTACACCTTGCAATATCAGCCTGGTGCCAAGAAAGTATTGAATTTTGGCAATCGTTTCCAGAGTGGAGATTCTGGTTGGCGCAATGCTGAAGTGTCGACGCAATGGCCGTTGACGGACCGGCTGTATGGTGTCGGCCGCATCAGTTACTCGGTGAAGAATCGCAGCATGCTGGAAAGTCTGGTCGGCCTGGAATACAAGGGCGACTGCTGGGTGTTCCGCATGGGTGCGCAACGTTTCGTGACGACGAACAAGACTGTCTCGACGCCGATCTTCTTCCAGCTGGAATTGACGGGCTTGTCGAATGGTCTGGGCCTGGGTGCGAATGGCCTGGAAACTTTTACAAAAACCATCCCTGGTTACCAGACATTGAGCCAGCCACTCCGTTAAGATAGGCTCCGTTGCCGCCGCCGGTGTTCCCGGCGCTGGCACAAACCGGTTTTTTTATTCACCTGAACTCATGAGCGCTCTACACATTATGCGTAATGCCAGTATGCACCAACTCAAAATTGCAACGGTTTTGTTGTGCGCCATTTCCGGCGCCACGACCAGTAGTGTCTGGGCGCAACAGGCTGCGCCAGCTCCTGCGGCCAAGCCCGCTGCCGCTGCCCTAGCGCCGGTCAAGGGATTCACTCCCCCCGCGTCGAGCAGTGGCCAGACCATCGATTCCATCGCCGTCGTCGTCAATGACGATGTGATTACGCGCAATGAAGTGGCGGCCCGTATCAAGAGCGTGGAGCAGCGCATGAAGGCGCAGAACGTGCCCTTGCCCGATCCTGCCGACCTGCGTCGTCAATTGCTCGAGCGCATGATTGTCGAGCGCGCACAAATGCAGCTGGCCAAGGAAATGGGCGTCCGCGTGGATGACCTGACCTTGGACCGCGCGATTGGCCGTATTGCTGAACAGCAAAAGATGACGGTGCAAGAGCTGCGCAACCAGATGGAAAAGGAAGGCACGCCGTTTGCGACCTTCCGCGAAGAAATCCGCGATGAAATCATCATGCAGCGCTTGCGCGAGCACGAAGTCGACGCGAAGATCCAGATTTCCGATTCCGAAGTGGATAACTTCCTGGAAGCGGAAAAGGCGGCCGCCAGCGAACAGGTGGAGCTGAACCTGGCGCAAATTCTCGTGCGCATTCCGGAAAACTCGAGCCCTGAACAAATCGCCGCGCGCCGCGCGCGCGCCGAAGAAGTCAGCCGCCAGCTGCGCACGGGCGCCGATTTCGCCAAGATGGCCGCCAGCTATTCCGACGCCAGCGACGCGCTGAGCGGCGGCGATATCGGCTGGCGCAATAGCGACCGCCTGCCGCCCCTGTTCACGGAGCAATTGCTGAAATTGAAGCCGGGCCAGATCACGCCTATCATCAAGAGCAACACGGGCTTCCATATCCTGAAGCTGGTGGACCGCCGCAGCGCTGCCGAGGCGCAAGCCGTCGCCGCCGTGCAGCAGACGCATGCCCGCCACATCTTGCTGAAAGTGACGCCGACCCTGTCGGCGGCCGAAGCCAAGCGTAAATTGCTGGAGCTGAAAGAGCGTCTCGACAACAAGGCTGCCAAGTTCGAAGACCTGGCTCGTTTGTTCTCGAACGACGGCTCCGCGGCCAAGGGCGGCGACCTGGGCTGGCTGTATCCAGGCGACACCGTGCCGGAATTCGAAACGGCGATGAATGCGCTGAAACCGGGCGAGGTGAGCGAACCGATCGAATCGAGCTTTGGCTTCCACCTGATCGAAGTGCTGGAACGCAAGAGCGATGACGTCTCGAAAGAGAAGCAGCGCGCTGCCGCACGCAACGCCTTGCGCGAACGCAAGCTGGAAGAAGCGACGGAAAACTGGGCGCGCGAAGTGCGCGACCGTGCCTACGTCGAATTCCGCGCGGACGACCAGTAATGCCGCTGACTGATTGCGCATGAGTAACTTGCCTGTTGCCCGCCGCCCGGCCATCGCCATTACCTGTGGCGAACCGGCCGGTGTCGGCCCGGAAATTTCGATCCGCGCCGCCTGGGCCATGCGGCATGAGGTCAACTGCATCCTGCTGGGCGACGCCGCCTTCCTGGCGCTGACGGCCAGCCTGATCGACCCGGAGATCCGTCTGGCGGCGCTGTCGCTGCAAGCCGTACGCAACAGCGGCTTGCCCCAGTTCGGACCCGGCCGCCTGGCCGTGATCGATATTCCCACCGTGAACAATGTCATTCCTGGCGTGCTGGACAAGGAAAACGGGCGCTCCGTGCTCGCCACCCTGGACGCGGCCGTGGAAGGTATTCAGGCCGGTTGGTTTGGCGCCATGGTCACGGCGCCCTTGCAAAAGAGCACGATCAACGACGCTGGCGTGGCCTTTTCCGGCCACACGGAATACCTGGCAGACAAAACCGGCACGCCGCAAGTGGTGATGATGCTGGCCGGCGAACCCGGCCATGGCGAACCGACCCTGCGCGTGGCGCTGGCCACCACGCATCTGCCGTTGAAGGATGTGTCCGCTGCCATCACCATGGACAGCCTGGCCGTCACCCTCGATATCCTCCAGTCGGACCTGCAACGGAAATTCGGCATCGCCGCGCCGCGCATTCTCGTCACCGGCCTGAACCCGCACGCGGGCGAGGGCGGCTATCTGGGACGCGAGGAAATCGATGTGATCGCTCCGGCGATTGCCGCGGCGCAAGCGCGCGGCATCGATGCGCGCGGACCGTACCCGGCCGACACCCTGTTCCAGCACAAATACCTGGCCGATGCCGACTGCGTGCTGGCCATGTACCACGACCAGGGCTTGCCCGTGCTGAAATACGCGACCTTCGGGCGCGGCATCAATATCACCCTGGGCTTGCCGCTGATACGCACCTCGGTCGACCATGGCACGGCGCTGGACCTGGCAGCGCAAGGGCTGGGGCTGGCCGACGGCCACAGCATGGAGCAAGCGCTGCAAACGGCGCTCGACATGTTGCGCGCCAGCACCCTGACCAGAGCATAGAGCGTAGGTCGGGTTAGCCGGCACGGCGTAACCCGACGCTGCCTGCTCAACCGATTCCGCCGGCCTGTGCCGGCTTTACCGCATTAATAGAAAACACATTATGAAACACGTTGCCCGCAAACGCTTTGGCCAGAACTTCCTGCATGACCGCTTCGTCCTCGACGACATCACGGCCGCCATCGGGCCGCAGCCGGACGATGCCATGGTTGAGATCGGCCCCGGCCTGGGCGCCATGACGGAGCAGCTGCTGCGCCATTTGAAGCAGATGCATGTGGTCGAGCTGGACCGCGACCTGATCGTGCGCCTGGAAAAAACGTTCAATCCGGCCAAGCTGACGATCCATTCGGGCGACGCGCTGAAATTCGATTTCGCGCAAATCCCCGTGCCGGCCGGCCAGAAGCTGCGCATCGTGGGCAACTTGCCGTACAACATTTCCAGCCCGCTGCTGTTCCACCTGGCGGACTTCGCGCCGCTGGTGCAGGACCAGCATTTCATGCTGCAAAAGGAAGTGGTCGAACGCATGGTGGCCGAGCCGGGCAGCAAGGCGTATGGCCGCCTGTCCGTGATGCTGCAGTGGCGCTACAAGATGTCGCTGCTGTTCATCGTGCCGCCGACGGCCTTCGACCCGCCGCCGAAAGTGGAATCGGCCATCGTGCGCATGATCCCCGTGGCCGAGCGCCTGGCCTGCGACCAGGCAACGCTGGAAGCCGTCGTCATGAAGGCCTTCTCGCAGCGCCGCAAGGTGATCCGCAACTGCCTGGCCGGGATGTTTACGGAAGAGCAGATCAAGGCGGCCGGCATCGACCCGACCTTGCGTCCGGAAACCGTGGGCTTGGAGCAATACGTGGCTTTGGCGAACTTGCTGAAGGCACCTGCTTAAGTATTAACTTAAAACCACTGGTCGACCTGCTGCAGGTCTTGTCTCAGCGCTGAAAAACAGTCGTCCACATGGTGGTTGCGGCTGATTTCATTGCGCCGCATCAGGGCGATCTTGCGCTTGCACGTGGGTTGGCGCAGCGGCGCCACGTGCAGGTCCTCGTCGTTGAGGAAGGTCGTGTACAGGCTGGGCATGATGCCCACGGCGATGCCGGCGCGTACCACGCCGTACAGCGATTCGCTGTGGATCATCTGGTACAGGCTCGACGGGCTCAAGCCATGCTGGCGCAGCGCGCTCGAGGCGAACTCCCAGATGCTGCCCTTGGTGAACACGACGATTTCCTGCCCCGCCAGCTGGTCCCAGCGCACTTCCTTGAGCGGTGCCAGCGCATGGCGTCCCGCCGTCACCAGCACCAGCTCGTCTTCGAACAGGCCCACGCTTTCCAGCGACACGGAACCGGGCACTTCGATGCCCACGCAAAAGTCCAGCTGGCCCGAATGCAGCGCGTGCAGCAAGCCATCGTTGGGCATGTCCGACAGGACGATTTCCACTTCATCGCCATGCTGCTCGCAGTAGCGCGCCACCACCACGGCCGTCATCGCCATGGCCGACGGGATGGCGCCGATGCGGATGCGGTGCCGGCCGCTGCCGATGGCGCGCTGGATATCGGCAAAGGTATTGCTCGCCGTATTCAATAAATGCGTGGCGTAGTCGAGCGCCAGCTTGCCTTCGCGCGTCAGTTCCAGCTGGTGGGTTGTGCGGTTAAACAACTTTTTTCCCAGTTGGTTTTCCAGCAGCTTGATCGATGCGCTGAGGGCCGGCTGGGTCACGCACAATTCCTGTGCGGCCTTGCTGAAGCTGTTTACCCGGGCTAGGGTGGCAAACGCTTGCAAATGTCGTAAGGAAATTTTCTTGCTCAGTTCATGCATGGGTTTGCTTATTAGAAAAAGTAATGGATTTATAAAAATAAACAAATTTTCTTATCCTGCAATTTACCATATTCTGGACTGGTCCTTACTTGTCTTGAAGGCAACAATCTTCAGAGAAGCGCTTGCCAGGCGGCGCCGGTACTCGCGGCAGCACGCCATGCAAGGGATGCATCAATAAAATAATTCCAAAAAAACTCAGGGTTTATTCTTTTTAGGGTGGCGGCGATGAACAAATGGATGACGGGAACGATGGTGGTGGGGGGCTTGCTGGCGGCGCACGGCGTGGCGCAGGCGCAAAGCAGCGTGCAAGTGTATGGCTTGCTGTCGGCCGGTATCGGCTATGTATCGGATGAAGGCAAGGGCAGCCGCACGCATGCGCTGAGCGGCACGAATCAGAATCCCCGCATCGGTTTCCGCGGCCAGGAAGACCTGGGCAACGGCACCAAGGCCGTCTTCGTGCTGGAGAACGGTTTTAACGTCATGACGGGCACGGCCTCGCAAAGCGGCCGTCTGTTCGGCCGCCAGTCGTATGTGGGGCTGTCCAGCAACGACAAGGGTACGCTCACCCTTGGCCGCCAGTACGAAGCCGTCAAGGATCTGCTGGGCCCCGTGGTCATCGCCAGTAACGGCGTGCACATCGGCGACAACGACAATGGCTACAATAACCTGCGCGTGCAAAACGCCGTCAAGTATGTGAGCCCGAACATCAGCAACCTGTCGTTTACGGGCTTGTACGGCTTCAGCGAAAACCCGGAAGACTCGAACCGCAACCGCGTTTACAGCATGGGCGCCGGCTACAAGGTCGACGCCTTCAGCTGGGCCGTCGCCTACACCAAGATGGACCGTCCGAACAGCCCCGATGCGCCGAATGGCGCCATCGGTAACGACTATGGCAGCTCCTTGTTGATCTTCAACAAGAGCGCCGTCAAGGGCGCCGGCGTGGACAGCCAGGCCATCGCCGGCACGGGAGGCTTTTATAATGTCGGCAAGACCAAGTTTGGCGCGCTGTACACCAACGTGCGCTACCACTACCTGGATCAAAGCAATCTGACCTTGCAAAACGTGGACTTGAACGTGAACCACAAGCTGACGGAAGCGTTGAACCTGGGCGCCTCGTATTTCTTTACCACCGGTAAATATGACGTGATCAACAAGACGCCGAAATGGCATCAGGTCAATTTCCAGGCCGATTACTTCCTGTCCAAGCGCACCGATATCGCCATCACCTGGAGCTACCAGAAAGCGGCCGGCGATGCGACGTTCGCCCGCGTGTTCGGCTTCGGCGCCTCGGGCGGCAAGACGCAAAGCGTCCTGATCGCCGGCATGCGACATTATTTCTGACTCTGATTCATCTTTACAGGCGCTGTCCCGCAGCGCCGCCTCTGAAAGGAAGCATCTTGAAAAAGCACCTCATGTTGGCGTTGAGCCTAGGCTTGCTGGCCAACGCCGCTCACGCGGAAAAACGCGAGCTGGTCATTTCGGCCTACCCGATTGCCCAGCCCTTGTTCATGAAGTATGTGTACGAGCCGTTCAAGGCCAAATGCGGTTGCGATATCAAGGTGGAAACGGGGAATAACGCGGACCGTATCGCCAAGCTGGTGGTGCACGCCAAGAATCCGGTGATCGACCTCGTGCTGCTGTCCGATTCCGGCATGCTGGAAGCGGCGCAAAAGGGCGTGATCCAGCCCATGGATTACTCCAAGCTGAGCAATTACAAAGCCTTGTACGACGTGGCGAAAAACCCCATCGGCGGCAACTACGCCGTCGGCTACACGCTGTACTCCGTGGGCCTGGTGTACCGCAGCGACAAGATCGCCCCGCTGACGTCCTGGAAGGACTTGTGGCGCCCCGAACTGAAAGGCCGCGTGGCCTTCCCCGACGTGAGCACCACGCAGGGCCCGCTGATGCTGCGCATGGCCGATGCGGCCTGGGGCGGCAAGACGGACGACTACGCGACCGGCTTTGCGAAGATCGTCGGCATGAAGGGCAACGTCGTCACGTTCTCGAAAAACAGCGCGCAGCTGGCGGCTCTGTTCGCCCAGGATGAAATCTGGGCCGCGCCCGTGGCGCGCTTTACGTGGTCGCAAATGCTCAAGACGGGCCTGCCCCTGAAATGGAGCATCCCGGCCGAAGGCCAGGCGGCCGGCATGAACGTGATGGGCATCGTCGCCGGTTCGAAGAATGCGGACCTGGCCTACCAGCTGATGGATTTCTGGCTGTCCAAGGAAGTGCAGACGCAGCTGGCCACCAACCTGGTCGACTCGCCCGTCAACAAGGACGTGCGCCTGTCCGTGGCGGCCGCGCAATTCAATACCTATGGCGCCGACCAGATCAATTCGCTGAAATTCGTCAAGCCGGAAACCATCATCAAACAGCGCAGCAACTGGATGACGCAGTGGAACAAGGCCATGAGCAAATAGTGGTGACGAGGAGAGAACACCATGTTTGCTGATCCAAAAAAGCGCCTGGGACTGCTGCTGGTCCTGCCGGCGCTGATCTTCATCGTCGTCTGCTTCCTGCTGCCCGTGCTGGCTTTGCTGGTCGACGCCTTCCGCGTCGGCGACGGCATGCAGTGGGGTGTGGACCGCTTCATCGACTTCTTCTCGCAGGAATTCAACCGCACCATCTTCTGGCGCACCCTGCGCATCGCCGCGCTGGTGACCCTGGCGGCCATCATCCTCGGCTACCCGGCCGCGCAAGCCGTGGCGCGCGTGTCGCCGAAGTGGCGCGGCCTGGTGGTGGGCATGATGATCTTGCCGCTGATGGTCTCGCCGATTGCGCGTACCTACGCCTGGATCGTGCTGCTGGGCCGTAACGGCGCCGTCAACGCGGCACTCGTCAACATGGGCTTCACGGAAGAGCCGCTGCGTTTGCTGTTCAGCGAATTTGCCGTCTTTGTCGGCCTGCTGCAATTGCTGCTGCCGCTGATGCTGATGTCCTTGGCGGGCGCGCTGGAAAACCTGCCGCGCGACGTGGAACCGGCTGCCGCCACCCTGGGCGCCAATCCATGGCAAGTGTTTTGCAAGGTCACCTTGCCGCTGACGCAGGAAGGCCTGGTTGTCGGCGGCACGCTCGTATTTACGGGCTGCGTGACGGCCTACGTGACGCCGGCCCTGCTGGGCGGCACCAAGGTGCTGATGCTGGAAACGCTGCTGTACCAGAAGGTCAGCGTGGAGAGCGATTTTGGCGCGGCGAATGTCATCGCCGTCATCCTCGTCTGCATGACCCTGCTGGTCAACGCCGGCCTTAAACGTATTTCCTCGAGCCGGAGTTCCGTATGAAAGAAAGCTTATTCTCGCGTGCCGTTTTATGGCTGGTGTTCCTGTTCCTGCTGGGGCCTTTCGCCATCGTCGTGCTGGCAGGCTTTTCCGGCGGCGAAACCTTGGCCTTCCCGCCCGAGTCGTATTCGCTGCGCTGGATCATCGAAGTATGGTCGGCGCCCGAGTTCCGCCGCGCCTTCCAGACCAGCCTGGAAATCGGCCTGATCGCGACCGTCATCGCGCTGCTGCTGGGCATACCCGTCGCGTACGCGTTTTCGCGCATGCCGCCACCGGGCATCGGCGCCATCCGCCAGGTGCTGACGTCGCCGCTGATCATTCCCGCCATCCTCGTCGGTCTGGGCTTGCTGCACCACCTGGTGCTGACGATTAACGCGCCCGTCTACGTGGGCCTGCTGATCGGCCACATCGCGCTGTTGATTCCGTATTCGGTGCGCGTCGTGTACGCCAGCCTGGTGAACCTGCGCGTGGATATCGAGGATGCCGCCATCACCCTGGGCGCGTCGCGCCTGCGGGCGTTTTTCATGATCGTGCTGCCGAATATCCGCAACGCCGTGATCGCCGCCTTCTTCCTCGCCTTCGTCACCTCGTTCAACCAGGTGCCCGTCTCGCTGTTCCTCACGGGGCCCGGCATCAGCACCTTGCCGATCGAGATGCTGGGCCATATGGAAAACAGCTTCGATCCGTCGATCGCTGCCCTGTCGACCTTGCTGGTCTTGTTCACCATGGCCTTCGTGATGGTGACCGAGAAGGTGCTGGGCATTTCTAAATACATGTAAGAGGCAACACACGATGAGTTATCTGGAACTGCACAAGCTGAACCTCGGCTACGCCAAGAACACGACGTCCGTGAAAGACCTGGACCTGCACGTCGAGCAGGGCGAACTGATTTCCCTGCTGGGCCCCAGCGGCTGCGGCAAGACCACCACCATGCGCGCGATTGCCGGTCTGATGCCGCTGCAGTCGGGCCGCATCGTTCTGGACGGCCGCGAGATCGGCAAGCTGGCGCCGAATAAACGCAATATCGGCATGGTGTTCCAGTCGTATGCGCTGTTCCCGCACCTGAACGTGTACGACAACATCGCCTTTGGCCTGCGCCTGCGCAAGGTCGCGCCGGCCCTGCTGAAAACGAAAGTGGAAGCCGTGATCGCCGCCGTGGGACTGACGGGTTTTGAAACCCGTTTGCCGGCGCAGATGTCGGGCGGCCAGCAGCAGCGCGTGGCGCTGGCGCGCGCCATCGTCGTCGAGCCAGCCCTGCTGCTGCTCGATGAACCGTTGTCGAACCTGGACGCCAAGCTGCGCGTGCAGATGCGCGCCGAGCTGCGCCGCATCCAGCGCGAACTGGGCATCACCATGCTGTACGTGACGCATGACCAGGAAGAAGCGCTGGCCCTGTCCGACCGCATCGTCGTCATGAACGGCGGGCGCATCGAGCAGCTGGCCGCGCCGGAAGCCGTGTTCAACACGCCGTCGACGCGTTTTGTCGCCAACTTCATGGGTTTTGAAAACCTGTTCGACTACCGCGACGGCGCGCTGCACCACGCGGGCGCCAGCCTGCCGTACACGTCTCCCGTCGCCGCCGGCACCACGGTGCTGGGCTGGCGTCCGGACAAGGTGCGCGTCTGCGCCGCCGACGACGTTGCAGGCCAATACCCGGGCACCGTGCTGGCGCGGGGCTTCCTGGGCGACACCGTTGAATACCTGCTGCAAACGCCGCTGGGCCAGGTCAAGGGCATTTGCGCGGCCGGTGGCGCCGCCTGGCGCGAAGGCACGGCCGTCTCGTTCGTGCTGCCTGCCGACAGCGCCCTGTGGCTGGGTGCCTAACTCCGACTGGAAACCGTCATGGACAAACCCTTGAAAAAGATCTGGCTCGATACCGATCCCGGTTTCGACGACTGGCTGACGATGCTGCTCCTGGGCAGCAATCCCGCTATCGAGTGGCTGGGCGTGAGCGTGGTGGCGGGCAATGCGCCCGTCGACATCACCTACGACAACGCCTTGCGCATCAAGGCCCATGATGGCTTGACGGTGCCGATCTACCGCGGCTGCGACCAGCCGCTGGCCGGCGTCATCGAAACGGCGCAGCGCATCCTCGGCGACAGCGGCATGCCGACGACGGGCGAGATCTTGCCGCCCGGCGCGGCTACGGACGCTGCCGGCCACGCCGTCGACGCGCTGATCGCCGCCGTGCGCGCCCACCCTGGCCAGATCACCATCGTGGCGATTGCGCCGATGACGAATATCGCAACCGCGCTGGCCAAGGCGCCCGACATCGCGGAAAAAATCGTCGAGATCATTTTGATGGGCGGCTCCACCGACCAGGGCAACCACACGGCGGCGGCCGAATTCAATATCTATGCGGACCCGGAAGCGGCCGCCCAGGTGTTCCAGGCCGGCATCCCGCTGCGCATGTTCGGCTTGAACCTGTGCCGCCAGCTGCTGGTGACGAATGGGGAAGTACAGCAGCTGCGCGCCATCGGCACGCCGCGCGCGCAGCTTTTGTCCGGCTACCTGGAAGCGTACGTGCGCATCCGCAGCGCCGACGGTTCCGTGCCCATGCCCATGTACGACCCCGTGGTGGCCCTGTACCTGGAAGCGCCGCAGCTGTTCCAGTTCCAGAGCGCCCACGTGGCCATCGAATTGACGGGCGAACTGACGCGCGGTATGACGGTGTGCGAGTTCCGCGTGCCGCGCCGCGCGCCCATCAACATGCAGGTGGCGATGCTGGCCGACGGCCCGGCCGCCATCGAACTGCTGATGCGGCGCCTGGCCGGCATTCTTGCCTGATCCACTCCATTACGAAACGAGCTTCATGTCTAATTCCCCCCTGAGCATCGAACAGTTTTTACGCGCCATGCCGAAAGTGGAGCTGCATTGCCATTTGTTCGGCACGGTGCGCCAGGCAACCTTCCGCGCGCTGGCCGCCAAGACGCGCAATGTCGTCACCCCCGAGGAAATCGACTCTTTCTACACGCGTGGCGACAAGCCCGTCGGCGTGCTGCGCGTACTGCGCGCGCTCGACGCGCACCTGATCGTCTCGCCGACGGACCTGTATTGCCTCGCCTACGAATACCTGGAAGACGCGCATGGCCACGGCGTGCGCTATGCGGAGTTCTTCTGGAACCCGACCGGCACCGTGCGCGTGTCGGGCATCCGCTATGAATCGGCGCAAGACGCCATCGTGGCCGCCATCCGCGACGCGCAGCGCGACTTCGGCGTGATTGGCCGTTTGATCCCCAGCATCGACCGTGAAGCGGCTCCCGCCGAAGCCGTGCAGATGGTGGAATGGATGAAGGCCTACCGCGCGCCGGAAGTCATCGGCATCGGCATCGACTACCGCGAAAACGACCGCCCGCCGGAACTCTTCATCGAGGCCTATCGCGCCGCGCGCGCAGCCGGCTTCAAATGCACGGCGCATGCGGGCGAATTCGGCATGCCGTGGATGAACGTGGAGACGGCGATAGACGAATTGAAGGTGGACAGGGTCGACCATGGCTATACGATTGTCGACAATCCGGAACTGGCGCAGCGCTGCGTGGAGCGCGGTCTGGTGTTTACGGTCGTGCCGACCAATTCCTATTACTTGCGCACCCTGGCGCCCGAGCGCTGGGCCCTCGATCACCCGATCCGCGCCATGGCCAAGCTGGGCCTGAAACTGCATCCGAATACGGATGATCCGACCCTGCACCACGTGACGCCGACGGGCGCCTGGATGATGATGCGCGAATTCGGCTTTGGCCTGGACGACATGCGCGGCTTTATGTTGAATGGGCTGGACGCGGCCTGGATAGACGAGTCCACGCGGCGCGACTGGCGCGCGGAGTTTGCGCGCGAATTCGATGCGCTGCGCGCCCGGGTCGCCGAATAAATCAGGCTGATGCTGGCGGCGGTGCCAGCAGCGACGGAAACGCCCGCTGCGGGCAGCTTTGGCGCTCGCACACCTTGCAGCCCGTGCCGATCGGCGTGGCGCTGGAAGGGTCGTGCAGATCGAGTCCCTTCGAATAGATCAAGCGGTGCGCCTGCGAGATGTCGCAGCCCAGCGCCACGGCAAACGTCTTGCCGGGCGCACGGAAGCCAGGCGACGCCGTGCTGACCTGGCGCGCGATCCATAAATAGGTGCAGCCGTCCGGCATGCTGGCCACTTGCGTGAGCACCTGGCCCGGATGGCTGAAGGCATCGTAGACGATCCACAGCGGGCACGTGCCGCCCACTCTTGAGAAATGAAAGTCCGTGGCCGACTGGCGCTTCGAGACATTGCCGGCCCGGTCGACTCTGACAAAGAAAAACGGCAATCCCGCCGCATCCGGGCGCTGCATGGTGCTCAGGCGGTGGCAGACGGCTTCAAAACCCACGCCGAACTGGTGCGCCAGGCGCTCGATATCGTAGGCGCGCGTTTCCGCCGTCTGCAGGAAGCGCTGGTAGGGCATCAGCAGGGCGCCCGCAAAATAATTCGAGAAAGCCAGGCGCGCGCCCGTTTGCGCGGCCGCGCCGGACAATCCCGCCGCCAGCACGAGAGCGTCGATCAGGTCGCTGTGTTCGAGCAGGCTGATTTGCGCCGCCATCTGGAAGGCGCGCTGGCCGCCCGTCAGGGTGTCGGGCAGCCACAGTATCTGTTGTTGCGCGTCGTAGCGGTGCTTGCGCACCATGCCCGCGTCGCCATCGGACAGGCGCACTTCGATGCCGTGGCGTTCCAGCAGCCGGCCTTGCAGCGCGTCGAGCGTGCGCAGGGCGGGATCGAATTCGCCGGCCACGAGCTCCGCCGCCCGGTCCAGCTCATCGATATAGTTTTGCCGCCGGTTCAGGTATTCGCGCACTTCCTCGTCTGTGGACGGTGCCGCCGAGCTGGCGCCGCGGCTACCGTCGTCGAGGCGCGCGGCCAGGGTGTCGGCCCGCTCCGCCATCACCCGGTAGCGCCGCTGCAGCAGCAAGATCGAGCGGGCCAGTTCCGGCATGTTTTCCACCAGCATCTTGAGTTCGGCCATCGAGGTGGGCGGCGCGTCCGGCAATTCGCCGAACACGTCGCGCACGTCGGCCACGAGGCTGGCGCTGTCGTGTTCGGAAAAGATTTGCGGATCGACGCCCAGCACCGTGCCGATGCGCAGCAAAATCGGCACCGTCAGCGGGCGCTGGTTGCGTTCCATCTGGTTCAGGTAGCTGGGCGAAATGCCCAGGGACTTGGCCAGCGCCACCTGCGTCATGCGCCGTTCCTCGCGCAGCCGCTGCAGGCGCACGCCCATGAAAACCTTTGCCATCGCGTTTCCTCTTCCCCGGTTTGTGGAATCTGCAAATTTACAACATTTGCAGATTAACAGATTCAGCTTTGCATTATCTCGCATTTTCACGCCTTGTTCGCGGCGGCGATTGTGCGAATAATGCAAACAGACTTATACCCACACAAGGAGACACCGAGTGACCACGCAAAACGCTATTCCGACCGTTCCCCTCTTGATCAACGGCGAGTGGGTTGAATCCCAGACCACCGTCTGGCGCGACGTCGTCAACCCCGCCACGCAGGAAGTCCTGGCCAAGGTGCCGTTCGCTACCCCGGACGAAGTCAACGCGGCCATCGCCTCGGCCCAGCGCGCCTTCAAAACCTGGCGCAAGACGCCCATCGGTGCGCGCGCACGTATCTTTTTGAAGCTGCAACAGCTGATCCGTGAAAACATGGCCGACCTGGCCGCCACCTTGACGATGGAACAGGGCAAGACTTTGCTGGACGCGGAAGGCGACGTCTTCCGTGGCCTGGAAGTGGTGGAACACGCGGCCAATATCGGCACCCTGCAAATGGGTGAATACGCGCAAAACGTGGCCGGCGGCGTCGATACCTACAGCGTGATGCAGCCGCTGGGCGTGTGCGCCGGCATTACCCCGTTCAATTTCCCCGCCATGATCCCCTTGTGGATGTTCCCGATGGCAATTGCCTGCGGCAATACCTTCGTGCTGAAACCATCGGAGCAAGATCCGCTCGTGACGGAAAAACTCGTGCGCCTGGCCTTGCAGGCGGGTATTCCTGCCGGCGTGCTGAACGTCATCCACGGCGGCGAAGACGTCGTCAACGCCCTGTGCGACCATCCGGACATCAAGGCGATTTCGTTCGTGGGCTCCAGCAAGGTGGGCACGCATGTGTACCAGCGCGCCAGCCTGAACGGCAAGCGCGCGCAATGCATGATGGGCGCCAAGAACCATGCCGTCGTCTTGCCGGATGCAAATAAAGAACAGACCTTGAACCAGTTGCTGGGCGCGGGCTTCGGCGCGGCTGGCCAGCGCTGCATGGCCGCCTCCGTCGCCGTGCTGGTGGGTGCAGCGCGCGAGTGGCTGCCGGAACTGGCCGCCAAGGCGCAAGGCTTGAGCGTCGGTGCGGGCAAGGACAATCCGGACCTCGGTCCCGTCATTTCCTGCGCCGCAAAAGAGCGCGTGCACAGCCTCGTTGCCAAGGGCATCGAACAGGGCGCCGTCTTGACTCTCGATGGCCGCGACGTCAAGGTCGATGGCTATCCGAACGGCAACTTCGTGGGACCGACGATTCTGTCCGGCGTGAAACCCGGCATGGTCGTGTATGACCAGGAAATCTTTGGTCCCGTCCTGATCGTCGTCGAAGTCGATACCCTGGATGAAGCGATTGCCCTGGTGAACGCGAATCCGAACGGCAACGGCACGGCGCTGTTCACGCAAAGCGGCGCGGCCGCGCGTTACTTCCAGGAAGAAATCGACGTGGGCCAGGTCGGTATCAACGTGCCCATTCCTGTGCCCGTTCCCCTGTTCAGCTTTACGGGTTCGCGCGGCTCCAAGCTGGGCGACCTGGGCCCGTTCGGCAAGCAAGTCGTGCTGTTCTACACGCAGACGCAAACGATTACCCAGCGCTGGTTCACGGATGCGGCCTCGGTGGGCAAGGTCAACACGACCATCAGCCTCAAATAAGGAGCTGGCATGGATTTTGAACTGAGCGACGAGCAGCGCGAGTTCCAGCAGGCGGCGCGCGCGTTTGCCGAAGGCGAATTGGCGCCGCATGCGGCCCATTGGGACGCGGAATCGATCTTTCCCGTGGAAACTATCGCCAAGGCGGGCGAGATGGGCTTTTGCGGCCTGTACACGCCGCAGCGCTGGGGCGGCCTGGGCTTGAGCCGCCAGGATGCGGCCATCGTCTTCGAGGAGCTGGCCGGGGGCTGCACCTCGACCACGGCCTACATCACGATCCACAACATGGCCACCTGGATGCTGTCGCGCTGGGGCCAGGAAGCCCTGTGCGACGAATGGGTGCCGGCCCTGGCCGCCGGCCAGAAGCTGGCCAGCTATTGCCTGACGGAACCGCAATCGGGTTCCGACGCGGCATCCTTGCGCACGAAAGCCGTGAAGGATGGCGATTTCTATGTGCTGGATGGAACCAAGGCCTTCATTTCGGGCGCGGGCCAGACGGACATGCTGATCGTTATGGCACGCACGGGCGGCGAGGGCGCGGCCGGCATTTCCGCGTTTGCCGTGCCGGCGAATTTGCCCGGCATCGTGTATGGCAAGAAGGAAGAAAAGATGGGCTGGAATAGCCAGCCCACGCGCATCATCAGCTTCGACCAGGTAAGAGTTCCTGTCGGTAACTTGCTGGGCGCGGAAGGCGAAGGCTTTACCATTGCCATGAAGGGCATCGATGGCGGGCGCATCAATATCGCCGTGTGCTCGGTGGGCACGGCGCAGGCGGCCCTCACGCGGGCGCAAGCGTACATGAAGGAGCGCACGCAGTTTGGCCGCGAGCTGGCGCAATTCCAGGCTTTGCAATTCAAGCTGGCCGACATGCTGACCGAACTGGTGGCGGCGCGCCAGATGGTGCGCCTGGCGGCCTGGAAACTGGACCAGGAAAGCCCGGACGCCACGGCGTACTGCGCCATGGCAAAACGTTTCGCCACGGATGTGGGTTTCAATGTGGCCAACGATGCGCTGCAATTGCATGGCGGCTATGGCTACATCCGCGAGTACCCGCTCGAGCGCCATGTGCGCGACACGCGGGTGCATCAGATCCTGGAAGGGACGAATGAAATCATGCGCCTGATCGTCGCGCGAGCGATTTTGAAAGACGGCGCCACGGAGACCTTACGATGAGCAAAGTGTATACAAATTTACTGCTGGAACGCCGTGGCCACACGGCCCTGGTGACCCTCGATAATCCTCCGGCCCACACGTGGACCCTGGCCAGCCTGAACGGGCTGACGCAGCTGGTGGCCGACCTGAATGCCGACCCGGACGTGTATGCGCTCGTGATTACGGGCGGCGGCGCCAAGTTCTTCTCGGCTGGCGCCGACTTGAACGTGTTTGCCGATGGTAACAAGGACACAGCGTTTGCCATGGCCGCCGCGTTTGGCGAGGCGTTCGAGGCATTGTCCGCGTTTCGCGGCGTCAGCATCGCCGCCATCAATGGCTATGCCATGGGCGGCGGGCTCGAATGCGCGCTGGCCTGCGACATCCGTATCGCGGAAGAACACGCGCAGATGGCCTTGCCGGAAGCATCGGTCGGCCTGCTGCCGTGTGCGGGCGGCACGCAGCATTTGCCATGGCTGGTGGGCGAAGGCTGGGCCAAGCGCATGATACTGTGCGGCGAGCGGGTCGATGCGGCCAAGGCCCTGGCTATCGGCCTCGTCGAGGAGGTCGTGCCAACCGGCAAGGCTGCCGCCACGGCGCTGGCCCTGGCCGCCAAAGTGGCGCGCCAGAGCCCCAGCAGCGTGACGGCGTGCAAGACCCTGATCCAGGGCGCGCGCAGCCATCCATTGGTCAACTCCTTGCCCGACGAACGCACCCTGTTCCTGGGCCTGTTCGATACGCAAGACCAGAAAGAGGGCGTGCAAGCGTTCCTGGAAAAACGTCCGGCGGAGTGGCGCAATGGCTGAAATCTTGGCTGAAAGCACCCTGATTGATACGGTGAAGATCGAGGAGCGCGATTGTCCCGGCGGCATGAAGCTGGGCGTCATCACCCTCGATGCGCCCAAATCCCTGCATGCATTGACCCTGGACATGATACGCGCCATCGATGGCGCCCTCGTGCGCTGGGCCAGTGACGACGCCATCGCCTGCGTGGTGCTGCACTCGTCGACCGACAAGGCCTTTTGCGCGGGCGGCGACGTGCGCAGTTTGCGCTCGGCCGTTGCCGAGCAGCCAGGTATCGTGCCGAACCCGCAGGCGCTGGCCTTCTTTGCCGAGGAATACCGGCTCGACCACCGCATCCATACGTACGTGAAACCGCTGCTGGTGTGGGGCGGCGGCATCGTCATGGGTGGCGGCCTGGGCCTGATGGCGGGCGCCAGCCACCGTGTCGTAACGGAAAATACGCGCATCGCCATGCCGGAAATCACGATCGGCCTGTTCCCGGACGTGGGCGGCAGCTGGTTCCTGGGCCGCATGCCGGGGCGCAGCGGCCTGTTCCTGGGCTTGACGGGCGCGCCGATGAACGCGGCCGACGCCCTGTTCACAGGGCTCGGCGACTATTTCCTGCGCCAGGAAGAGCGCGCCATGGTGCTCGACGCTCTTGCGCTGGCGCAATGGCAAGCCAGCCCGCAGGCAAACAGCGAGCAGCTGGACCGCTTGCTGCGCGGTTTCTCGGCGCCAGCCTCCATGCTGCCCGTCTCCGAAGTGCGCGCCAACTTCGACGCCATCGCCGCGCTGACGCAAGCGCCCACCTTGCCCGAAGTGGTGGCCGCCATTGCCGCGTATGACGGCGATTCGGCCTGGCTGCAAAAGGCGGCCCATTCGCTGGCCAAGGGCGCGCCCAGTTCCGCCGCTTTGGTCTGGGCCATGCGCGACCGCACACGCCACATGAGCTTGGCGCAAGTGTTCCAGCTGGAATTGATCGTGGCCGTGCAATGCTGCGCCCATGCGGATTTCAGCGAAGGCGTGCGCGCCTTGCTGATCGACAAGGACAACGCGCCGCAGTGGCAGCCGGCCAGTCTGGCCGACGTCAGCGCAACGCATCTGGACGAATATTTTGCCGCGCCGTGGACACAGCATCCATTGGCCGATTTACCCATTTAAACATTTAAGTAGTGCATAAAAATGCTCAGGGCTAGGCGCCTTGCCGAAGGCAGTACGACTAGTACGACGAGGCAAGGCAACAACGCCATGGGCTTTTTTAGGCGCTACAGGAGACATACATGCAACATATCGCTTTCATCGGCCTGGGCAACATGGGCGCGCCGATGGCCCGCAACCTGGTGGCCGCCGGCTTCCACGTGTCCGTCTTCGACTTGGCGCCAGCAGCCGTCGCATCCCTCGTTGAAGCGGGCGCCACGGCGGCTGCTTCCGCCAGCGCGGCCGTACAGACGGCTGACGCCGTCATCACCATGCTGCCAGCTAACAAGCACGTGCAGGAGCTGTACCTAGCGGCTGGCGGCGTGCTCGATTCCGCCAAGCCCGGCGCCCTGTTCATCGATTGCAGCACCATCGCGGCCGACGTGGCACGGCAAGTGGCGCAGGCGGCCAGCGAGCGGGGCTTTGCCATGATCGATGCGCCCGTCTCGGGCGGCACGGCGGGCGCGGCGGCCGGCACCCTGACGTTCATCGTCGGCGGCAGCGAAGCGGCCTTGCAGCAGGCGCGTCCATTACTGGAAAAGATGGGCAAGAACATCTTCCATGCGGGCGAGGCGGGTGCGGGCCAGGTAGCGAAGATTTGCAACAACATGCTGCTGGGTATCTTGATGGCCGGTACGGCCGAGGCGCTGAACCTCGGCGTGGCGCATGGCCTCGATCCGAAAGTCTTGTCCGACATCATGGCCAAGAGTTCGGGCCGCAACTGGACCCTGGAAGTGTACAACCCGTGGCCCGGTGTCATGGACGGCACGCCCGCGTCGCGCAATTACACGGGTGGCTTCGGCACGGCGCTGATGCTGAAAGACCTGGGCCTGGCGCAGCAGTCGGCCCTGTCGGCAAACGCGCCCACGCCGTTGGGCGGGCTGGTGCGCCAGTTGTACCAGATGCATGCGCAAGCCGGTTATGCGCAGCAGGATTTCTCCAGCATCGTGCAAATGCTGCAGCCGGACTTGAATAAACCCGCTTGAGGAATTTTGGACAAAAAAAAGCCCGCTGGTAAAAGCGGGCTAAATCCAATTCTCGGAAGAGTTGGAGGAGACAGATGCATTATGCTGCATCGCCACATATAACTCCAATTTATCTTTCGAATATCAACTATAGTTTTCAGTGATATCTCTTCCTGGCAGCCGCGTCGCGGCTCCCAGCGCCACAGCGTTAGCCCGGATTGCAGGCGATCTGCACGGTGGTCACGTTCGCTTCGCCCATCACGCCGACGCCAGTGTTGGGCGCCACGCTGCATTTCAAGCCGGTTGGCTGGGTAAATACGCTGATGCCATACTTATCGCCATCGGCAACACGCGATGCCAGGGTGAAGGTCGTGCTGCCCTTGGCCACCGTGGTTTGCGCATTGCCGTTGATCAAGACCAGGCCGTCGGCTGTCAGGCCAGTCACCGTGCCGCCAACCGTGTAGCTATTCTGCGTGCACACGACCGCTGCCTGGATGCTCAGGTAATGACCGGCCGAACCGGTCCCGCCACTGATGGCGCAAGTCATGTGGGCTGGCTGGGTCTGCACGGTGATGTTGTAGTCGGTGCCATAGTCGATGCGCTTGGCAAAGGTAAACGAGGTCTGGCCGGCTTTGACCGGGAGCGGGACGCCGCCGTTGGCCAGGACCAGGCCGTCGGTGTTCAAGTTGCTGATGGTGCCACTGACATCATACGAGGCCTTGCCGCCGCAAGCAGCCAGTCCTAGGGTCAACAGCAGCGCGGCGAGTGGGCGCAGGCAGGATAACTTCATGTATTTCTCCAATATAGTGGTGACGAATCGCGTGGCTTACTGCGCCGTGCAGTTCAGTGTGGCGCCGGTCGTTGCGGCTGAGCCCATGGTGCCGACGACATCGCGGCCGTTGGCGCTGGCAGAGCCCACGAAACTGCACGTCTGGCCCGCTGGATACGTCGCTATGGAAATATTGTAGGCGATGCCGTCATTGACAGCCGGGAATGTATAGCTCGTGCTGCCTTTCAGCGGGCTAGTGCTGGCGTTGCCAATGGCCAAGGTCAAGCCGTCGGCGGTCAGGCCCGTGATCGTGCCGCTCAGCGGGTAGGTATTGGTCGTGCAAGTCACCAGGGCAGTGGTCACGGTATAGCTCGATGCCTTGCCTGCGCCATTGGTAATCGTGCACACGGCGCCTTTGGGCTGTTGTGCGATGCTGATGTCGTAGCGGTCATCGGTGTTGACCAGCTTGGTGAAAACAAACGAGGTCTGGCCTGCGGAGACCGGCAAGCGTTCGCCGTCATTGAGGAGAATCAGGCCGTCTTTTGCCAGATTGGACACTTGGCCACTCAGATACAGGTTGCCGCCGCTGCCGCCGCAGGCTGCCAATGTGACGGCGCAAGCCGCCGCCAGCATCGAGCGCAGGTACAAATTTTTCATACATTCTCCAAAACGAATTAGGTTGGGTAGCGCAACGCGGACGCTGGCGCCGCATTGGAATGGCGCCTATTTTAGTCTATCTGGCAAGCCGAATGATCTTGCCTTGTATCACCCTGTAACAATTTTTCGCCGGGAAGCGCTGGCCCGGCCCCATTTCACGGGGGCGCAGCGATGCCGGTGGCGGCGATCGGTGCGACAATAGATGCAGGCTGCGCACTGTGGCGCGGCATCCACCGTGAATCCCATGTCCCTTGCTCCTGTAAAACCTGCCGTGCCGCCCAAGGCCATCCTGTTCGACCTCGACGATACTCTGTGGCCCATCGCGCCCGTGATTGCCGCCGCCGAAACCCTGCTGCACGACTGGCTGGCCACGCATGCGCCCAAGGTGGCGCAGCAGTTTTCCATCGAGGTGCTGCGCCAGCACCGCCTGGCCATGCTCAATGAACAACCGCATTTTCATGGCAACCTGATCGAGTTGCGCCGCGCGGGCTTGCTGACCGCCTTCGAGGCCACCGGCGAGGATCCCGCCCTGGTCGATGGCGCCATCGCGCAGTTCCTGGCGGCGCGCCATCGCGTCCAGCCGTATGACGACGTCTTGCCTGGCCTGGCCTGGATGGGCCAGCGCATGCTGGTCGGCTCCATTTCGAATGGCAATGCGGACCTTGAAATTATCGGCCTGGCGCAGCATTTCAAGGTATCGATCGCCGCCAGCGATTTCGGCGTCGCCAAGCCTGACGCCAGCATTTTCCTGGCCGGTTGCGCCGCGCTGGGCGTGGCGCCCCATGAGGCCGTGTATGTCGGCGACGATCTGTATTTCGATGTGACGGGGGCGCAAGGGGCGGGCATGCGTGCCGTGTGGATGAACCGCAAGGGCAGCGACGCCCACCTGGCCGCCGGCGTGCAGCCCGACGCCATCTGCGCCAACTTTGATGAATTGCTGCTGTGGCTGCAGGGGCAACTGGAAGATTGATCGCCGCCGGGCGGACGAACGTGCATAATAGGCGCTGTTGATGCACGTTCGGCCGCTTTCGTTGCCGCTTGCTTAACAAAATACTTGCTTAAATAAAAAACCATGCAACTCGATACACGTGCCCAAACACTGCTGAAAGCCCTGGTCGAGCGATATATCGCCGACGGCCTGCCGGTCGGTTCGCGCGCCTTGTCGAAAATTTCCGGCCTCGACCTGTCGCCAGCCACGATCCGCAACATCATGGCCGATCTGGAAGAGCTCGGTTATGTGTCCAGTCCGCATACCTCGGCCGGACGCATCCCCACGCCGCGCGGCTACCGCATCTTTGTCGACACCTTGCTGACTGTCCGGCATCTGGATGAGCATCTGGTGGAGTCGCGCATGCGCCTGCAGACGCCGCAGCCGCAAAAAACCATCGCCAACGCGGCGCAGATGCTGTCGTCGCTGTCGCAGTTTGCCGGCGTCGTGCTCAGCCCGCGCCGCGAATCCGTGTTCCAGCAAATCGAATTCCTGCGCCTGTCCGAAAAACGCATCCTGCTCGTCATCGTCGCGCCTGGCGGCGACGTGCAGAACCGTTTATTGCTGACGGAGGCCGACTATACGCCGGCGCAACTGGTGCAATCGGCCAATTACATCAACCAGAATTATGGCGGCCTGTCGTTCGACGCCGTGCGCGTGCGCCTGCAGGGCGAGCTGCGCCAGTTGCGCGACGACATGGGCAGCCTGATGCAGGCGGCCGTGGAAGCGGGCAGCGAAGCGATGGCCGACCATAGCGACGACATGGTGATTTCCGGCGAGCGCAACTTGCTCAGCGTGAGCGATCTGTCATCGAATATGCATTCGCTGCGCCAGATGTTCGACATGTTCGAGCAAAAAACGGGCTTGATGCAGCTGCTCGACGTGTCGAGCAAGGCGACGGGCGTGCAGATTTTCATCGGCGGCGAATCGAACCTGGTGCCGATGGATGAAATGAGCGTGGTGACGGCGCCGTATGAAGTCAACGGCAAGATCGTGGGAACGTTGGGAGTGATCGGACCGACGCGCATGGCTTACGAGCGCGTCATCCCGATTGTCGATATCACGGCCAAGTTGCTGTCAAGCGCGCTCAGCCATCATTGATCGTACTGCCTGATGCGCCAGCCGCTCCATGGGCGCGGCCGGAACGAATCAGGCGGTTTTGTGCGGGCAAGCCGTCTTGGTGCAGTTGCCGTAGATGGCCAGCGCGTGTTCGGCGATCTTGAAGCCGCGCTCTTCGGCCACTTTTTGCTGGCGGATTTCGATTTCTTCGTCGAAGAATTCTTCAACCCGGCCACAGTCGAGGCACACCAGGTGGTCGTGGTGGGAGCCTTCGTTGAGTTCGAAAATCGCCTTGCCGGTTTCAAAATGGTTGCGGTTGAGCAAGCCTGCCTGTTCGAATTGGGTCAGGACGCGGTAGACAGTTGCCAAACCGACATCCATATTGTCGGCCAGCAGAATCTTGTAGACGTCTTCCGCCGTCAGGTGGCGTACCGGGCTACTCTGGAAGATATCGAGTATCTTCAGCCGTGGCAGGGTGGCTTTCAGGCCGCTTGCCTTGAGATCACTAGGATTGTTACTCATGTTTGTTGCTCGTATGTGGGTCAGGTGCTTTATCATATAGCGTTTTAGCGGGGAGTGCCAAAATATGCATTTTTTGGCAGGCCGGCCACTCCTGGCGTTTTGTTCATCAAATTGAGGTCATTTATGCGCGTAACACCGGCTGTATTGCCATCTCTCTGGCACCGTATTTCATTCCGAGCACCAGTCGTGGCAGGCATGGTCTGTGTCGCGCTGGCCATGTCCGGCTGCGCCAGCCGTGGCATCCTTGGCGAAAAGCCGGCAGCTGCTCAAAAGGAAGGCAAGGAACTGGTCCCCGAACAGGGCGCACAAACGACCACCATTACGCCGCTGCAAAAATTCATGTGGTTTTTCTCGCCGTATCGTCCTGACATTCAACAAGGCAACTTTGTCTCCGAAGAGATGCTGGCCCAGTTGAAAGTGGGCATGACGCGCGACCAGGTGCGCTTCGTCCTCGGTACCTCGCTGCTGACCGATATCTTCCATGCCGACCGCTGGGATTACCCATTCCGCCTGGCCCGGGGCAGTGGCGAAACCACCAGCAGCCGCGTGGTCGTGTACTTCGGCAAGGATGGCAAGGTGGAACGTTTCGAAGGCGGCAACTTGCCGACGGAGAAGGAATACATCGACCGCATCGCCGGTCCGTCGCCATTCGCCAAGGTCGCCAAGGCCGACGTGCCTGCCGCCGCCGTGCCATCGCCCGTGGCGCCAAGCGCCGTGCCGGTGCCAGCCGATGCCGCCCCTGCCATTCCTGTTAGCAAGCCTGACGTTGCACCCGCAACGGCGCCTGCCGCCGAGCCTGTACCTGCACCTGCTGCCGAACCCACCAAATAAGCTGTTGTAAGAGAATAAAAATGACTGAACTGAAAATCGCCATCGCTGGCGCCAGCGGCCGCATGGGCCATATCCTGATCGAAGCCGTCAGCAACGCGCCCGACGCCGTGCTCGCTGGCGCACTCGACCGCGCCGGTTCGCCGTCCGTCGGCCAGGATGCCGCCGCTTTCCTCGGCAAGCCTGCTGGCGTGCTGATCGAGTCCGACCTGGCTACCGGCCTGGCCGGCGCCGATTACCTGATCGACTTCACGCGTCCGGAAGGCACTTTGCAGCACCTGGCGTATTGCGCCGAGCACGGCGTCAAGATGATCATCGGCACCACCGGTTTCGATGACGCGGGCAAGGCCGCTATTGCCGCCGCCGCCGAAAAGACGGCCATCATGTTCGCGCCGAATATGAGCGTGGGCGTGAACGTCACCATGAAGCTGCTGGAACTGGCCGCGAAAAGCCTGTCCGAAGGCTACGATATCGAGATCATCGAAGCGCATCACCGCTTCAAGGTCGATGCGCCGTCGGGCACGGCCCTGCAAATGGGTGAAGTGGTGGCCGGCGCCCTGGGCCGCGACTTGAAGGAATGCGCCGTATACGGCCGCGAAGGCGTGACGGGCGAACGCGACCCGTCAACCATCGGCTTTGCCACCATCCGCGGCGGCGATATCGTCGGCGACCATACGGTGCTGTTTGCCGGCATCGGTGAGCGCATCGAGATCAGCCACAAGTCGAGCAGCCGCGTCACCTACGCCCACGGCGCACTGCGCGCGGCGCGTTTCCTGGCCGACAAACCGACCGGCCTGTTCGACATGCAGGATGTGCTGTCGCTGAAGAACTGAGGAGCACCATGGCCACTGCCATCCTGAATGGAAAAGACATCACCGACGAAGCGAGTTTTCACGCGCAATGCGTGCAAGCCTTCGGATTCCCCGAGTTCTACGGCAACAGCATGGATGCCTGGGTCGATTGCCTCAGCTATTTGCGCGACGACGAAAACATGACGCAGTTCCGTTTGAAGCCGAACGAAGTGCTCGAGATCGTTGTGCAGGATGCGGCAAGCATGAAGGCGCAAGTACCTGATTTACTGGAAGAAATCACCTTCTGTATCGCCGGCATCAATGAGCGCTATGACGATTATGGCGAGAAGCCAGCGTTGAAACTGGTACTCAAGTAAATAGAATCGTAGGTCGGATTAGGCCCTGCGGGCCGTAATCCGACAACATTGTTGGCGCTGGGTGCGGTGTCGGATTACGCGCAAGCGCTAATCCGACCTACGTCCGGACGACCAATATTTACACCACCTTGCGCTCACGCAAGCCGTCAATTTCCGCACTGTCCAACCCCAGCCACTGCTGCAGCACTTCCTGCGTATGCTGCCCCAGCAATGGCGGTGGCAAGCGGTATTGCACTGGCGAGGCCGACAGGCGCACGGGATTGGCCACCAGCGCCACCGTGCCCGCCGTCGGGTGCGGCATCTCCACTTTCAAGCCACGCGCCACCACTTGCGGGTCGGCAAAGACCTGGTCGATGCGGTTGACGGGACCGCAGGGCACGGCTTGCGCCTCGAACGCGCTGATCCACTCGGCCGTCGTGCGCATGACCGTGGTCTGGCGCATCAAGGGGATCAATATCGCCCGGTGCGCCACACGCTGCGGATTGGTGGCGAAGCGTTCATCCTGCGCCCATTCCGGGTGGCCGGCGACGGCGCAAAAGCGCGAAAACTGCCCATCGTTGCCGATCGCCAGAATCATGTCGCCATCGGCCGTGGGAAAGTCCTGGTAAGGCACGATGTTCGGGTGCGCATTGCCCATGCGCTGCGGCACTTTGCCGCCGCACAGGTAATTGGCCGCCTGGTTGCCCAGCGCCGCCACTTGCACGTCGAGCAAGGCCAGGTCGATATGCTGGCCCAGGCCCGAGCGTTCCCGTTCGGCCAGCGCCGCCTGCACGGCGATGGTGGCGTACAGGCCCGTCAGGATGTCCGTCTGCGCCACGCCCACTTTTTGCGGGCCGGCGCCCGGCTGGCCATCGGGCACGCCCGTGATGCTCATCAAGCCGCCCATGCCCTGGATCAGGAAGTCATAGCCGGCGCGCGCCGCGTACGGCCCATCCTGGCCGAAGCCCGTGATGGAGCAGTAGACGAGACGCGGGTTGAGTGCCAGCAAGCTGGCCGCATCGAGGCCGTATTGCTTCAAGCCGTCCAGCTTGAAATTTTCCAGCAGCACGTCCGATTCGGCAGCCAGCTTGCGCACCACCGCTTGCCCTTCGGGCGCGGCCAGGTCGATGCACAGGGAGCGCTTGTTGCGGTTGGCACACTGGAAATAGGCGACCTCGGCCGTGTCGCGGCCATCTTCATCCTTCAGATACGGTGGACCCCACGAGCGCGTGTCGTCGCCGCGGCCCGGCTGTTCAACCTTGACGACGTCGGCGCCCAGGTCGGCCAGCATTTGCCCGGCCCACGGGCCGGCCAGCACGCGCGACAGGTCGAGCACGCGCAAGCCGGTCAGCGGCGCGGGCCGCAAGGTGGAAGCCAAGGCGTCCATTAGTTGAAGGCGGCGATGCCGGTGATGGCGCGGCCGATGATCAGCGCGTGCACGTCGTGCGTGCCTTCATAGGTGTTGACCACTTCCAGGTTGACCAGGTGGCGGATGACGCCGAACTCGTCGGAAATGCCGTTGCCACCCATCATGTCGCGCGCCACGCGGGCAATATCGAGCGCCTTGCCGCAGCTGTTGCGTTTCATGATCGAGGTGATTTCCACGGCGGGCGAGCCTTCATCCTTCATGCGGCCCAGGCGCAAGCAGCCTTGCAAGCCCATGGTGATTTCCGTCAGCATGTCGGCCAGTTTCTTTTGCACCAGCTGGTTCGCGGCCAATGGGCGGCCGAATTGCTGGCGGTCCATCGTGTATTGGCGGGCCTTCAGGTAGCAGTCTTCGGCCGCACCCAGCGCGCCCCAGGCAATGCCGTAGCGGGCGCTGTTCAGGCAAGTGAACGGGCCTTTCAGGCCGCGCACGTCGGGGAAGGCGTTTTCTTCAGGGCAAAATACTTCATCCATGACGATTTCACCGGTGATGCTAGTGCGCAAGCCGACCTTGCCGTGGATTTCCGGCGCCGACAAGCCTTTCCAGCCTTTTTCCAGCACGAAGCCGCGGATCGCGCCTTCATCGTCCTTGGCCCAGACGACGAACACGTCGGCGATCGGGCTGTTGGTGATCCACATCTTGGCGCCCGACAAGCTGTAGCCGCCCGGCACTTTACGGGCGCGCGTGACCATGCTGCCCGGATCGGAGCCGTGGTTCGGTTCCGTCAGGCCGAAGCAGCCGATGTATTCGCCCGTCGCCAGTTTCGGCAGGTATTTCTGTTTCGTTTCTTCGTTGCCGAAGGCATTGATCGGCACCATTACCAGCGACGATTGCACGCTCATCATCGAGCGGTAGCCCGAATCGACGCGCTCGACTTCGCGCGCGGCCAGGCCGTAGCACACGTAGTTCAGGCCGGCGCCGCCGTATTCTTCGGGAATGGTGGTGCCCAGCAAGCCCAGCTCGCCCATTTCGCGGAAGATGGCCGCATCCGTGCGGCCATGGCGGAACGATTCGAGTACGCGTGGCACCAGGCTACCCTGGCAATAGTCGCGGGCCGCTTCCAGCACGGCGCGTTCGTCGCCCGTCAGTTGTTCTTCCAGCAGCAGAGGGGAATTCCAGTCGAATACGGTTTTGCTCATCACAGGCCTCGCAGGTGAGCGCCGGTAATCGGCGCAAGATTGAATATGGCTCATGGTAGGTTTTTGCCTAGCCTTGCGCAAACGATTTTTTCGCACCCAGACATGCGTACTGCGCATATCTTGCGGCATACTAGGAGCCTTTCACCGGCCGGATACCCCATGTCACGCAAAATTCCCATGCTGCAAGCCCTGAACTGCTTCGAGGCGGCTGCGCGGCACCAGAGCTACACGCATGCGGCGCGCGAACTGTCGCTGACGCAAAGTGCCGTGTCGCGCCAGATATCCTCGCTGGAAAGCTTTCTCGGCGTGCAACTGTTCCAGCGCACGCGCCATGGGGTGCTGCTGACCAGCGCCGGCGCGGCGTATGCGCGGCAGATCGCGGCTCGCCTCGATGGCCTCGAGCGCGACACGCTCGACACCATGGCGCGCCAGGGCGGTGGCGGCGCTTTGCAGCTGGCTTCGGTTCCCACGTTTGCCACGCGCTGGTTGATGCCGCGGCTGGCTTCACTGGCGGGCTTGCATCCCGAGATCGTCGTGCATATCGACGCATATACAAAACCGTTCATGTTTGCCGATACGGAATACGACGGCGCCCTGTACGCGGGCACGCCCGAGCAGCTGGCGCGCTGGCCCGGCACGCGCGCCACCTTGCTCATGCATGAAGAAATCGTGCCCGTCGCCAGCCCCCGCCTGCTGGCGGCACGCAGCGCCTGGCAGCCGCAGGATTTATTGGAACTGACCTTGTTGCAACAAAGTACGCGCCCGGGCGCCTGGCGCCAGTGGTTTGACGCCATGCAGGTCGATGGGGAACTGGCGCGCTACGGCGCCCGCTATGAGCTGTTTTCCATGCTGGCCATGGCGGCCGTGCAGGGGCAGGGCGTGGTCTTGCTGCCACGCATGCTGGTCGAAGCGGAACTGGCGCGCGGCGAGCTGCGCATCGCATGCGAGCGCCCACTGCGCGGCCAGCGCGCGTATTACCTGATCACGCCCGAGGCGGCGCATGAAAAACTGGCCTTGCAGCAGTTCCGGCGATGGTTGCAGGACGAGGCGGCTTAGGCGACCTTGGCCGTGTCGAAATGGGGATTGTCGATCAGGCCGATCTGGTTGCCGAACGGGTCGAGCAATTCCACCGTGCGGATGCCGTCGCCCACGTCCGTGAGCGGGTGGTGCAGGCTGCCGCCCAGTGCCACGATGCGTTCGACCTCTGCCTCGATGCCGTCCACGCCCCAGTACGTCACGCTGCCCTGCGTGCCAGGCTGGCCGTCCGGCAGCAAGCCCAGCTCGAAACCGCCGATGGCAAAGCCGACATAGAAGGGCTGGTCGAAATACGGCGCCGTGCCGAATACCTGGCTGTACCAGGCCTTGGCCTTGTCCAGGTCGGGGACGGGATAGGTGACGGTGCGTAAACCTTTGATCATGTGCTACTCCTGATGAATGAAGAATACGGTCATCATGCCACCGGCGCGCGGCGTGTGATTGTAAAAATGGAAGGTATTCAAGTGCGCCGACCCGTCAGCCACGCCTCGGGCGAACTGCGGGCGAAATCCTGGAAGTCGTGGATCAGGTGCGACTGGTCGAAATAGCCATATTGCAAGGCCACTTGCGCCCAATCCTGTTGTCCGGCCAGGCTTCGCATGCCAGCGCTGGCCGCGCGAAAGCGGCAGATGCGGGCAAACAGCTTCGGGCTGATGCCCACTTGCTGGCGAAATTGCAGCGCCAGGTGCTGGCGCGATACGCCCAGCTGCTGCGCCAGCCCATCCACGCGCACCTGGCCGGCTGCCGCCTCGATGGCCGCGATCGCATGTTCGGCCGCGCCAGCCTGGCGCCGTGGCGGCGCGGTGCGCAAGCGCAGCAGCAGATATTCTTGCAAAATGGAAACTCGTTGCACGTTGCTCAAAGGCTCGCTCCATAGCGCGTCACCGAGGCGCGCCGCCAGCTCGCGGCCCCACAGCTGCTGCAATCCCGTGCGGCCATCGTTGAGTTCGCACAAGGGCAGCTGGAAGAAGCGTGCCGCCGCGCCCGGCTTGAAGCGGGCCGCCACCGTCTGCACGAGGCCCTGGCTGACGACGGCAATCGGCGCCGTCATCATGCCGACGGCAAAGCTGGCGTCCTGCTGGTCCTGGCACAGGATGTCGATGCAATTGTCGGGCAAGACCTGGTGCGTGAAGGGCGTGGCGCCCGTCTGCACGCGGCACGTCCAGACGCACTCCAGCCAGGGCCGCAGGGCGGGGATGGGCGGATATTCCTGGTAGACGATCATGGCCGGCTTTGATGCAAAGAACAAGATTGCGTATATCTTACACAGCATAATTGTGCGCCGGCCAAAATATGCGCGCCCGGGCCGCCAGCGCGCCGCGCTATCGGGCGGCGACAACCAGTATAATGCTCGGTTCATATCCACTATTGGCCGCACATCATGCAAGATAAATATAGTCCCGCCGACGTCGAACAAGCCGCCCAATCGCACTGGAAGGCGATCGACGCCTATAAAGCCGTCGAACACGACCCGCGTTTCCCAAAAGGCAAGTATTTTGCCTGCTCGATGCTGCCTTACCCTTCGGGCAAGCTGCACATGGGTCACGTGCGCAACTATACGATCAATGACGTGATGTACCGCTACCTGCGCATGAACGGCTACAACGTGCTCATGCCGATGGGCTGGGATGCGTTCGGCATGCCGGCGGAAAACGCGGCCATGGCCAACAACGTGCCGCCCGCGCAATGGACGTACTCGAACATCGCCCACATGAAGCAGCAGATGGAATCGATGGGCCTGGCCATCGACTGGTCGCGCGAAATGACCGCCTGCAAGCCCGAATACTACAAATGGAACCAGTGGATGTTCCTCAAGATGCTGGAAAAAGGCATTATCTACAAGAAGACCGGTACCGTGAACTGGGATCCGATCGACCAGACCGTGCTGGCCAACGAACAAGTGGTCGATGGCAAGGGCTGGCGTTCGGGCGCGCTGATCGAAAAGCGCGAAATCCCCATGTACTACGCGCGCATCACCGATTACGCGGAAGAATTGCTGGCCTATGTGGACGACAAGTTGCCGGGCTGGCCCGAGCGCGTGCGCATCATGCAGACCAACTGGATCGGCAAGTCGACGGGCGTGCGCTTCGCCTTCCCGCACACAATCGCGGATGCCGAAGGCGCCCTGATCGGCGACGGCAAGCTGTATGTGTTTACCACGCGTCCTGACACCGTCATGGGCGTGACCTTCTGCGCCGTGGCCGCCGAGCACCCGCTGGCCATCCACGCCGCGCAAAGCAATCCCGCGCTGGCGGCCTTCAACGCCGAATGCAAGCTCGGTTCCGTGATCGAAGCGGACATGGCAACGATGGAGAAGAAGGGCATGCCGACCGGCCTGTTCGTCACCCATCCGTTGACGGGCGCGCAAGTGGAAGTCTGGGTCGGCAACTACGTCCTGATCACCTACGGCGATGGCGCCGTGATGGGCGTGCCGGCGCACGACGAGCGCGATTTCGGCTTTGCCAAGAAATACAATCTGCCAATCAAGCAAGTGATCGAAGTCAAGGGCCAGGAATTTTCGACGGACGCCTGGCAGGAATCGTATGGCAGCAAGGACGGCGTCTGCGTCGCTTCCGGCAAATACGACGGCTTGCATTTCGCTTCCGCCGTCGATGCGGTGGCGGCCGACCTGGCGGAGCTGGGCCTGGGTGAAAAGAAAACCACGTTCCGCCTGCGCGACTGGGGCATTTCGCGCCAGCGCTACTGGGGCACGCCGATCCCGATGATCCATTGCGCCGATTGCGGCGTGGTACCGGTGCCGGAAAAAGATCTGCCGGTAGTGCTGCCGGAAGACTGCGTGCCGGACGGCACGGGCAATCCGCTGAACAAATATGAAGCCTTTTTGCAGTGCGACTGCCCGCAGTGCGGCAAGCCGGCGCGCCGCGAGACGGACACCATGGATACCTTCGTCGATTCGTCGTGGTACTACATGCGCTATACCTCGCCAGGCTCGAACGACGCCATGGTCGACGCGCGCAACGATTACTGGATGCCGATGGACCAGTACATCGGCGGCATCGAACACGCCGTCATGCACTTGCTGTACGCGCGCTTCTGGACCAAGATCATGCGCGACTTCGGCCTGGTCAAGTTCGACGAGCCATTCGTCAACCTGCTGACGCAGGGCATGGTGCTCAACGAAACCTACTTCCGCAAGGACGCGGCGGGCAAGACCACCTGGTTCAACCCGGACGACGTGCGCCTGTCGCTCGATGACAAGGGCCGTCCGCAAAGCGCCGTCCTGGTGGCCGACGGCCAGCCGGTGGAAATCGGCGGCACGGAAAAAATGTCGAAGTCGAAGAACAACGGTATCGACCCGCAAGCGCAGATCGAGCAGTACGGCGCCGACACGGCCCGCCTGTTCACCATGTTCGCCTCGCCGCCGGAACAGACGCTGGAATGGTCGGGCAGCGGCGTCGAAGGCGCGAACCGCTTCCTGCGCCGCGTGTGGAACTTCGGTTACGCGCAGTCGGCAACGATCCAGGCCGCACTGGCTGGCGGTGCCGCACCGGCCACGGGCGACGCGCAGAAAAACCTGCGCCGCGAATTGCACAAGCTGCTGCAGCAAGCCGATTACGACTTGAAGCGCATCCAGTACAACACCGTGGTGTCGGCCTGCATGAAGATGCTCAATACGCTGGAATCGGCCAAGCTCGATGACAGCGCGCAGTCGAAGGCGCTGATCGCCGAAGGCTTCTCCATCTTCCTGCGCCTGCTGAACCCTGTCGCGCCGCACATCACCCACGTGCTGTGGCAGGAACTCGGTTACGCTGGCGTGCACGGCGATCTGCTCAACGTGGCATGGCCGCAGGTCGACCCGGCCGCATTGGAACAGTCCGAGATCGAGATGATGATCCAGGTGAACGGCAAGCTGCGCGGCTCGATCACGGTCGCCAAGGATGCGGACAAGGCCAGCATCGAAGCGGCTGCGCTGGCGTGCGAAAGTGTGCAGAAGTACGTCGAGACCACGCCGAAGAAGATCATCGTCGTGCCAGGCAAGTTAATCAGCATCGTGGTGTAATCATGACGACATCCTCTCAAGTATCGCTGTTGGGCCGCCGCGCCGTGCTGGCGCTGGGCCTGACTGTCCTGCTGTCGGCCTGCGGCTTTCACTTGCGCGGTTCGAACGGCAGTTTCATGCTGCCGTTCGCGACGATGTACATCGGCTTGCCCGACTCGTCGCCGCTGGCGATCGGCCTGAAACGCTATATCCGCGCCATTGGCAGCACGGAGGTGGTCAATACCAAGGATGGCGCCGATGCCGTCCTCGAGGTGCTCACCGATCCGGAGAGGAATCGTACCAAGACCATTCTGTCCCTGAATACCAGCGGCCGCGTACAAGAGTACCAACTCGGCTATGCGATCAATTTCCGCGTATTGGACAAGGCCGGCAACCAGTTGCTGGCACCGACGACCATCAGCCTGGTGCGTCCTATCACCTTCGACGACAGGCAGGTGCTGGCCAAGGAAACCGAGGAAGCGGCGCTGTACCGCGACATGCGCAACGACCTGGTGCAGCAGATCATGCGCCGCCTGGCCGCCATCAAGCCGGTGCTGCCGGCCATGTCGGTGGCGCCAGTGGCGCCCGTGACGCCGGTCTTGCCGGCAGCCCCGCAGCAGTAACGGGGACGCCATGCAATTGCGGATAGACGCGCTCGATGGGCATGTGGCCAAGCCGCTGGCGCAGCTGTATGTGATCACCAGCGACGAACACCTGCTGGCGCTGGAAGCGGCCGACAAGATCCGCCGCGCGGCGCGCGCGCAAGGGTTTTCCGAGCGCGACGTGCTGACGGTGGAGCGCAGCTTCAAGTGGGGCGAACTGCTGGCGGCGAACCAGGAGCTGTCGCTGTTCGGCGATAAAAAACTGATCGAGCTGCGCATCCCCACCGGCAAGCCGGGCAAGGATGGCGGCGCGGCGCTGCAAAGCTACGCCAAAAACCTCAGTCCCGACAATCTCACACTGATCACCTTGCCCAAGCTGGACTGGGCCACGCAGAAGGCGGCCTGGGTCGCCAGCCTGCAGCAGGCGGCCGTGTATATCGACATTCCGAATGTGGAACGGGCGCAGTTGCCGGCCTGGATATCCCAGCGCCTGGCCGCGCAGGGGCAAAGCGCCGAACGGGCCAGCATCGACTTCATCGCCGAGCGGGTGGAAGGCAACTTGCTGGCGGCGCACCAGGAAATCCAGAAACTGGGCTTGCTGCATGCCGCTGGCAAGCTGACGTACGAACAAGTGCAGGACGCGGTGCTGAACGTGGCCCGCTACGATGTCTTCAAGCTGTCCGAAGCCATGCTGGCCGGCGATCCGGCGCGCCTGGTGCGCATGCTCGAAGGCTTGAAAGGCGAGGGCGAGGCGCTGCCGCTGGTCTTGTGGGCCGTCTCCGAGGAAATCCGTACGCTGTTAAAATTGAAGGCCGGCATGGCGCAAGGGCGTCCATTGGGTGCGCTGCTGAAGGAATACCGCATCTGGGGTCCGCGCGAGCGGATGATGGAACCGGCCCTGCGGCGCATTTCACTGCCTGTGCTGGAAGCGGCGCTGCAGCAGGCGGCGCAGGTGGACAAGATGATCAAGGGCTTGCGCGCCAAGGGCTACGCGGGCGATGCCTGGGACGCCATGCTGCAGCTGGGCCTGAAGATCGCCCGAGGTTAACTTTTATGGATACGAGCATGGACATCACAGAATATATGCAGGACGTGGGCACGCGCGCGCGCGCCGCTTCGCGCGCCATGGCGCGTGCCGACAGCGCCACGCGCAACCGCGCCTTGAGTCTGATCGCCGCCGCCATCGTGCGCGATGCCGATCTGCTGCGCGCCGCCAACCAGCGCGACCTCGATGCGGCCGCTGCCGCCGGCCTGGCGCCGGCCATGCTCGACCGCCTGACCCTGTCCGATGCGGCCATTGCCACCATGGTCGAAGGTTTGACGCAGATCGTGTCGCTGGCCGATCCGATCGGTGAAATCTCGAACATGAAATTCCGCCCGACAGGCATCCAGGTGGGCCAGATGCGCGTGCCGCTGGGCGTTATCGGCATCATCTATGAAGCGCGTCCGAACGTGACGGTGGACGCGGCCGGCCTGTGCATCAAGAGCGGCAACGCGACGATCTTGCGCGGCGGCTCGGAAGCGATCCACTGCAACCGCGCGCTGGCCAAGCTGGTGGCCGAGGGCTTGCAGGGAGCAGGTCTGCCGGCCGATGCCGTGCAAGTCATCGACACCACCGACCGCGCCGCCGTCGGTGCCTTGATCACCATGCCGCAGTACGTGGACGTCATCGTGCCGCGCGGCGGCAAGGGCCTGATCGCGCGCCTGATGAACGAGGCCACCGTGCCGATGATCAAGCACCTTGATGGCATCTGCCACGTCTACATCGACGCCAAGGCCGATATCAGGAAGGCGATCGATATCGGCTTCAATGCGAAGTGCCACCGCTACGGCACCTGCAACACCATGGAAACCCTGCTGGTGTCGCGCGCCATCGCCGCCACCGTGCTGCCGCAGCTGGCCGAGCTGTACCTGACCAAGCAGGTGGAACTGCGCGCCGATCCGGAAAGCCATGCGATCCTGGCCGCCGCTGCGTATCCGCACCTGGTAGAGGCCACCGAGGAAGACTGGTCCACCGAATACCTGGCCGCCATCCTGTCGGTGAAGGTCGTCGACGGCATCGATGAAGCGATGGACCACATCAACCAGTATTCATCGAAGCACACGGAATCGATCATCACGGAAGACTACAGCGATGCGCTGCGCTTCCTGCGCGAAGTCGATTCCGCCTCGGTGATGGTGAACGCGTCGACGCGTTTCGCCGATGGTTTTGAGTATGGCCTGGGCGCCGAAATCGGCATCTCGAACGATAAGCTGCACGCGCGCGGTCCGGTGGGACTGGAAGGCCTGACCTCGCTCAAGTACGTGGTATTCGGCCACGGCGAAATCCGCAAGTAGTCTATTCGCGGGCGGCCCACAAGGCGGCCCGCGCTCTGTTTTTCTCCACCTCCGACAATGGGAACCCCATGCTCTTTCTCTGGACCAAAGCCTTCCACATTATCTTCGTCATGTCCTGGTTCGCCGGCCTGTTTTATTTGCCGCGCATCTTCGTGAATCTGGCGATGGAGACGGAAACGGTGGCCACCGAGCGCCTGCTGCTGATGGCGCGCAAGCTGTACCGCTTCATGTCCCTGCTGGCGCTGCCGGCGATGGTGCTGGGGTTGGCCCTGATGTGGATGCTGTACGGCGGGGGCGAAGGCCGCATGAAGATGCCGGGCTGGATGCACGCCAAGCTGACGTTCGTGGTGCTGCTGCTCGGCTATCACCACGCCTGCGGTTCTATCCTGCGCAAGTTTGAAAAAGGTCTCAACAAGCGCAGCCACACCTGGTTCCGCTGGTTTAATGAAGTGCCGGTGGTGATGCTGCTGGCCGTCGTCGTGCTGGTCGTGGTCAAGCCTTTCTAAGGGAGTCGAGATGAGTGCAAGTCAGAACAAAGTCGTGCAGTATTTCTTCGCCCCCCACTCGCCATGGACCTATTTGGGCCACGCGCGCCTGATGGCCATCGCCGCGAAGACGGGCGCACAGATCGACGTGCGTCCCTTCGACCTGGGCAAGGTCTTCAGCGTCTCGGGCGGCCTGCCGCTGGCCAAGCGCGCGCCGCAGCGCCAGGCCTACCGCCTGGCCGAACTGGCGCGCTGGTCGGCCTTTTTGCAAGTGCCATTGACCTTGCAGCCGAAGTTCTTCCCCGTGTCGCCGGAAGCGTCGGCCAAGCTGATCATCGCCACGCGCCTGGCGCACGGCGTGGAGGCATCGCTGAACCTGGCGCACGCCATCATGCGCGGCCTGTGGGCCGAAGAGCGCAACATCGGCGACGAAGAGACGCTGGTGCAGATCGCCGTTGATGCCGGTTTCGATGGCCGCCAGTTGCTGAAAACGTCGGAAACGGCAAGCGTGCAGGCGGAATACGACGCCAATACGGAGGCAGCCACCGCCGCTTCCGTCTTCGGCTCGCCGTGGTACATCGTCGATGGCGAAGGGTACTGGGGCCAGGACCGCCTCGATTTCGTCGAGCGGGCGCTGGACGCAAAATAGATAGGGATGTAGGTCGGATTAGCGCCCCGCGCGTAATCCGACAAGCTCAGTCGGCAGCGCATGTCGGCTTACGCCCTGGCGGGCTAAGCCGACCTACGGGACAGGCGCGGTTTTGCCTCATGGTCTGAGGATGTAGGTCGGATTAGCGGGGCAAGGCCGCGCGTAATCCGACCAGCACAGTCAGCGGCACATGTCGGCTGGCGAGGTAGCAAGTTAAAAGCAGTGTTAACAAAGTGGTTTTTTTAATGCAGTAAAAGTAACGATACCCGCAGGCACCGTCGCGAGCGGATCGCCGCTTGTCCGAGAAGCGCAGCCGTACGAAGGTACGGCGAGCATCGCCGGGCGAGCGCCGTACCGCGCAGCAGGTGCCTGCGGGTGTTCACTACAACGGATAAAAGGTACACCATGGCTTCATATTTTTGCCCATGCCCGCGCGGCATGGAAGCGGCGCTGGCCGAGGAACTGGGCGAGATCGCCCAGGATAGTGCGACCATGAAGGTCCATAACCAGGTACCGGGCGGCGTACACTGCTCGGGCGACCTGCTCGATTCCTACCGCATCAACCTGCATTCGCGCATCGCTTCGCGCGTGCTGATGCGCATGGCCCATTCCGGCTACAAGACGGAAAACGACATCTATGACCTGACCCTGGCGCAATCCTGGGAAGACTGGTTCGGCGTGCACCACACGATCCGCGTCGATGTCACGGCCGTCAAATCGCCGCTGCGCAGCCTGGAATTCACGACACTGAAAATCAAGGATGCGATCTGCGACCGCTTCCGCGACCAGTTCAACGAGCGTCCATCGGTCAACACCAAGACGCCGGACATGCGCATCGTCGGCTTCCTCGACGCGCACACGTTTACCGTCTACCTCGACACCTCGGGCGAAGCCCTGTTCAAGCGCGGCTGGCGCGAAGAGACGGGCGACGCGCCGCTGCGCGAAAACCTGGCCGCCGGCCTGCTGCGCGTGTCGGGCTGGAAGCCTGGCATGGTGCTGTTCGACCCGATGTGCGGTTCCGGCACCATCCTGGCCGAAGCGGCGCAGATGCTGCAGGGGATACCACCGGGCGCGTCGCGCCAGTTCGCGTTTGAAAACTTCCACGACTTCGATCCGGCGCCATGGAATGCCATGAAAAACGCTATCAAGGTCAATCCGCTGCCGGCCGAACCGACGATTTTCGGCAGCGATATCTCGGGCGACATGGTCGCCATGACGCGCCACAACCTGCGTTGCGCCGGCGTGCGCTTCGACGTGCCCTTGAAACAGATCGAGGCGCAGGAAGTCAAGCCGCCAAGCGACGTGCCGGGCATCATGCTGACCAACCCGCCGTACGGCGAGCGTATCGGCGTGCGCGGCGACAGCACCATCCCGGAAGATGAACTGTCGACGTCCTTCTACTCGGCCATGGGCACGACCCTGAAGCAGCGTTTCGCCGGCTGGACCGTGTTCCTGTTTACGGCCGACCTGGGCTTGCCCAAGCTGCTGCGTTTGAAAGAAGCGCGCAAGACGCCATTCTTCAATGGTGCGCTGGAATGCCGTCTGTTCCGCTTCGATATGGTGGCGGGATACAACCGCCGTGAAGAAGCCAAGCCCAAGCCACAGCAGTAAGCGTTCACCGCAATACACCCGCAGTAACCCGCGCGGACCAATGCAGGTCCGCGCGCCACTTTGGATCCGCCATGTTTCCCACTCCTCCGGCCGACGTGCCGCCAGACCCGGTTACCCCCGTTCCGCCTCCCACGCCGAGCCACATGGCGCCGCTGAGCCGCGGTGCGCTGGCGATGATGCTGGCCGGGCTGTCGATGCTGGGCCCCCTGTCGATCGATACGTATCTGCCCGCGTTTGGCGCGATCCAGGGGTCGCTGCAGGCGTCGCCGCTGGAAGTGCAGCAGTCGCTGACGTTCTACATGCTGGCCTTTGCCGGCATGGTGCTGTGGCATGGCGCAATCTCGGACACCTTTGGCCGGCGCAACGTCATCCTCGTGTCCCTGCTGATGTTTGCCATCGGCTCGCTGGGCTGCGCGTCGGCGCACACGGTGCACTACCTGTGGTTCTTCCGCATCATGCAGGGCGTCTCGGCCGGCGCCGGCGTGGTGATCAGCCGCGCCATCATCCGCGACCTGTATGCCGATGCGGCGGCGGCGCGGCTGCTGTCGCTGGTGACGATGATCTTTTCCATCGCCCCGGCCGTGGCGCCGATTCTCGGCGGCTGGATCGTCATCTGGTTCGACTGGCGCTCGATCTTCCTGTTCCTCGCCTTTTACACGGTGGTGCTGCTGGCGTTCTGCTACTGGCGCCTGCCCGAAACCCTGCCTTTGGCCAAGCGCCAGCCGTTCAATCCGCGTTTTCTCGCGTCGAGCTATGGCCAGATCCTGCGCTCGCCCCTGTTCCACATCAAGGCGGGCATCGTCGCCCTCAATTTCGCGGGCCTGTTCCTGTTCATCACGGCCGCGCCGGAAATGCTGCCCAAGCAGCTGGGCCTGGGACCATCGCAATTCGCCTGGCTGTTCATTCCCTGCGTGAGCGGCATCTTCATGGGCGCCGCGGCGGCCAACCGCATCGCCGGCAAGGTCACGTTCGCGCGCCAGATCGGCATCGGCTTTGCCTTCCTGCTGTGCGCCGCCAGCGTCAATGTCGTGTATCACCTGTTCCTGCCGCCATCGTTGCCCTGGTCGGTGCTGCCCCTGTTCTTCTACACCTTCGGCATGTCGCTGGTGGGGCCGGGCGCGACCCTGCTGGCGCTTGACCTGTTCCCGCATATCCGCGGCACGGTGGCTTCGTGCCAGTCGTTTGCCAGCACCTTGCTGGGCGCCGTGGTAGCTGGCGTGATCTCGCCGCTGCTGTCCGGTTCCGTGCTGTGGCTGGCCTCGGGCCAGCTGGCGTTTACAGGCCTGGCACTGGCGCTGTGGCTGATATCGCGGCGCTTCCGCCACCGTTTGCTTGGTTCCTTCAAGGCATAAGTTTCCACTGTAGAACGCTGGATTTATTTCAACTTAATTTTCTATATTGCAAGTAATATCCGGCGCTTATGATAAGATGACTGCTTTCCCGGCATCCTCTCAGGCAACACATTTTTTGCTTACAGGAGTGGAGGATTCCTCTGAACGTGGCCGCGCTTCGCTGCTGAGCGCTCATCCTTTTCGAACCGGCAATGCCTGATACGATGCATCAATCTGATCAAGATATACGCAATCGCCTGCTGATTGCCCGCCTGCCGGCCATGCCGCAGATCCTCCTCAAGCTGATCGCCCACCTGCAGGCCGACGATGCCGGCATGCCGGAACTGGCCGCCCTGATCGCCAAGGATGCGGGCATGACCAGCAAGATACTCGGCGTGGCCAACAGCTCGGCCTACCATCGCCAGAGCAAGGTCGTCAGCCTGGAGCAATCGCTCGTCTCGCTCGGCACGGACATGATCAAGACCCTGGTCATCAGCGAATCCGTGTTCCAGACCTTCAACAGCTTCCCTCATTCCGGCAGCACGGATTTGCGCGCCTTCTGGAAAAGTTCGCTGTCGGCCGCCGTCATGGCGCGCGCGCTGGCCAAGGCCATGGCCTATCCGCACGCCGAGGAAGCGTATCTGGCCGGCTTGCTGCACAACGTGGGCCGACTGGCCTTGCTGGCCACGGCGCCGAAGGAATACGCCTTCAATTTCACGGCGCGCGACGATGCCGCCCTGTGCGCGGTGGAGCAGCGCACCTTGCAGATCACGCATGCGGAGGCGGGCGCCTGGCTGATCGAACGCTGGCACCTCGATTCCTTCCTGGCCGACAGCGTGCTGTATCACCATGAACCGCTGGCGCGCCTGGAAGCGAGCCATCCCCTGATCCGCATCGTGCGTCTGGCGCACCTGTTGTGCTGCCATGCCGACGATGCGGACGAGGCCGAGTCCATCACGCAGGCGGCAAGCCTGTGCGCGCTGGACGTCGAGACACTGGACGACCTGGCCGGCAGCGTCGCGCGCCAGGTGGAGCAGGCCGCGCAGCACCTGGGCATCGACCTGGCCGGCGCGGATGATATCGCCACGCCGCCCGCGTATGCGCCGCCAGCCGTCGATCCGGTGCAGCGGCGCCTGTCCGACGAAGTGCGCAATATGGTGCTGGTGTCCGAAGTGGGGCAGACCTTCGCCCGGCAGCAGGGCGAGAGCAGCCTGCTCGAAGCCATCACGCGCTCGGCGCGCATCCTGTTCGATTTCGACACCGCCGTCATCCTGCTGCAAAACGCCACCGGCCATGCGCTCGTCGGCGTGGCGGCGGGCGAACATCAGCAGCGCCTGGCCGGCTTCTCGGTCCCGCTGGCCAAGGGCGGACCTTTGGCGGCATCGGCGCTCGAGTGCCAGCTGGCGTTCCTGAAACGCGACATGCCGGCGCTGGGCATCGTCGAAGAGCAGCTGTTCCGCATTCTCGGCACGGACAGCCTGGTTTGCGTGCCGCTCGTGGCGGGCCAGCGCAGCCTCGGCGTGTTGGTTGGCGGCGTGGCAGCATGGCAGATTCCCGCTTGCCAGAAGCGCGAGGGTTTTTTGCGCGCGTATGCTAACCAGGCCGCCACGGCGCTGGAAACGGCCATCAGCGCGCGCGGCCTGGCGCGGCGCCAGCTCGATCACGTGGCCGAGGAATACCGCGCCGCGTCGCGCCGCGTCGTGCATGAAGTGAACAACCCGCTGTCCATCATCAAGAACTACCTGAGCGTGCTCGATCACAAGCTCGAGAAGCAGGAACCGGTGTCCGGCGAAATGGCGATCCTCAATGAGGAAATCGACCGGGTCGGCCAGTTGATCGGCGGCCTGGCCGATCTGCAGCCGGCAGCGGCCAGCGGCGTGACCGATTGCGCGCGCGTCGTCGACGATGTGCTGCGCCTGTTCCGCGCCACCGATTTCCTGCCGCCGAAGATCGAGGTGGTCACGCGCATGCAGGATGCGCCATGCGAGGTGGAAGCCGATGCCGACATGCTCAAGCAAATCCTGCTCAACCTGCTGAAGAACGCCGTCGAAGCCTTGCCCGATGGCGGGCGCATCGAAGTGGCGAACCGTGGCCACGTCAACCGCGACCGCCGCCTGTACCTGGAGCTGTGTGTCAGCGACAATGGCGCCGGCCTGGCGCCCGAAGTGCTGGCCAATCTGTTCTCGCCTGTGCGCAGCAGCAAGGAAGGCGCGCATCACGGCCTTGGCCTGTCCATCGTGCATGACCTGGTCACGCGCCTGCATGGCGTGATCGGCTGCCGCAGCAGCAAGTCCGGCACCTCGTTTGAAATTCTACTGCCCATTCCCTTGCCGGCGAGCGCCGCAGCCGCGCTGCCCGCGCCCGGCAATACCGCCTTGTCTTCGTAACGTCCATGAACTCCTCCGCCATTCCGTTTGACCTGGAAAACAGCCCACGCATCCTGCTGGTCGACGACGAGCCACGCCTGCTCGCCTCCCTCCACGAATTGCTGAAGGACCGCGGCTACCAGCTGCACACGGCTACCTGCGGCAGCGAGGCGCTGGCGCAGCTGTCGAAACTGCGCTTCGACCTGATCCTGCTTGACTTGCGCCTGCCCGACATGAGCGGCCATGAAATCATGGACCACATCAACCGGCGCGGCATCGAGGGCGACGTGATCGTCATGAGCGGCGACGTCGGCATCGAGGCGGCCATCGGCGCCCTGAAACGTGGCGCCTACGATTATCTGCGCAAGCCCTACAGCCGCGAGGAGCTGCTCAAGACGGTGGAGAACGCGCTGCAAAAGCGCAAGCTGGCGCTGGAGAACGAGCGCATCGCGCTGCAGCTGGAAAACTCGGAAAAGATGTACCGCTACCTGGTCGACAGCTCGCCCGACATCATCTATACCTTGAACCACGAAGGCCGCATCACCTTCATCAACGACAGGGTGCACCAGTTGCTGGGCTTTAGCCGCGAAGAGCTGATCGGCAGCCATTATTCGATTCTCGTACACGATGAAGACCAGGAGCGGGCGCGCTATGCCTTCAATGAGCGCCGCCTCGACGAGCGCGCCTCGCGCAATGTGGAACTGCGCCTGAAGTGCCATAGCGGCACTGGCAGCGACCGCACCTTCAACAACACCTTGATGACGATTCCGCTCAATTCGATCGGCATGCACAGCCACGATCACGAAGCGAAAAAGCAGGAATACTTCGGCACCTACGGCGTGGCGCGCGACATCACCGACCGCAAGCGCGCCGAGGAAGTCATCTCTTACCAGGCCTACCACGACATCCTGACGGACCTGCCGAACCGCATGCTGTTCAAGGACCGCCTGGGGCTGGCCGTGATCCAGGCGCGGCGCAAGCTGACGGAGCTGGCCGTGATGTTCATCGACCTCGATCGCTTCAAACTGGTCAACGATACCCTGGGCCACGTGAAGGGCGACGAATTGCTGCAGCAGGTGGCGCTGCGCCTGAAGGATTGTCTGCGCCGCGGCGATACGTTGGCGCGCCAGGGCGGCGATGAATTTACCATCGTGCTGCCGGAACTGCGCGACCGCCAGGATGCGCGCCTGATCGCCGACAAATTCCTCGAATGCCTGCACCAGCCCTTCGACCTCGATGGCAACCAGGTGCATATCTCGGCCTCGATCGGCATCGCCATCTATCCGGGCGACGGCGAGACCATCGACGAGCTGCTGCGCCATGCCGACATCGCCATGTACCAGGTCAAGGCGCTGGGCAAGAACGGCCACAGTTTTTATCACGAGTCCATGCTCGACGTGTCGCACCAGAAGATCGCGCTCGAGCAAAGCTTGCGCAAGGCGCTGGAGCTGAACCAGCTGGAGATGTATTACCAGCCGCAGGTGGACGTGATGACGGGCCGCATCGTCGGCGCCGAAGGCCTGATGCGCTGGAACCACCCGCAGCGGGGTTTGCTGACGGCAGGCGAATTCTTGCCGTTTGCCGAGGAAAACGGCTTGATGCTGCCGATCTCGGACTGGATGCTGGGCGCGCTGTGCCGCGACCTGGTGCAGTGGAACGCGGCCGGCGGCGACGCCGTGCGCCTGTCGCTCAATTTGTCGCCGCAATACCTGGACCGGGGCGACTTCTTCGAGAAGATGCGCGGCGCGCTGACGCGCTATGGCATCGCGCCGGAAAAGATCGAAGTGGAGATCACGGAAAACATCTGCATCCGCAACCCGCAGTATGCGATCGAGCAGTTGAACAAGCTGTGCCAGCTGGGCGTGTCGGTGGCCATCGATGATTTCGGCACCGGTTATTCTTCGCTGTCGTACCTGCACCGCTTCCCCATCCACACGATCAAGATCGACCAGTCGTTTGTGAAGGAAATCCACGACGAGCACGGACACTATCCTGTCATCCTGGCCATCATCTCGATCGCGCGCGGCCTGGGCCTGCACCTGATCGCCGAGGGCGTGGAGACGGAAGGGCAGGCGCGCTACCTGCAGGACAAGGGCTGCACCACGATGCAGGGCTACTTGTACCATCGGCCCATTTCGCTGGGCAGCTTCATCGGCGTGCTGCAGGAGCAGAACCGTCTGATCGCCGATGCGGCCCCCGCGTCGTCCCGGACGCTGACCATCGAGGCTTGACCGTGTCGCTTGCCGATCCCCGCTCCACGGCCGCTCATTACACGGCTGCTCATTACACTGCTGATTATCTGCGCCTGAAAGGTCTGGCCGAGAAGGGTAATGCGAACGCCCAGCACAGCCTGGGCTTCATGTATTTCAATGGCCAGGGCATCGAACAAAGCTATGCGCAGGCGCTGCACTGGTATGGCCTGGCTGCCGCGCAGGGGCTCGAGCATGCGCAATACAACCTGGGCGTGATGTGCCAGAAGGGCCAGGGCGTGCCACAGGATTTTGCGCAGGCGGCGCACTGGTACCAGCAGGCGGCCGAGCAAGGCTACGCGGCGGCGCAGTACAACCTGGGCTGGCTGTATGCCAAGGGCCAGGGACTCGCGCAAGATAGCGGGCAAGCCATGTTGTGGTTCAGCCGCGCGGCCGAGCAGGGCGACGCGGGCGCGCAGAATAATCTGGGCATGATGTATGACAATGGCAAGGGCGTGCCGCAGGACTTCGTGCAAGCCATCGCCTGGTACCGCAAGGCGGCCGAGCAGGGCTATGCGCGCGCGCAGTTCAACCTGGGCCTGCGCTACGACAATGGCCAGGGCGTGCGCCAGGACCGCCAGCAGGCGACGGCCTGGATGCGCAAGGCGGCCGAGCAGGGCTATGCGCCGGCCCAGTTCAACCTGGCGCTGCGCTATGAAAATGGCGACGTGCTGCCGCAAGACAGCCGGCAGGCGATCGCCTGGTACCGGCGCGCGGCCGAGCAGGGACACGCCAGTTCGCAGTTCAACCTGGGCCTGATCTACGACAATGGCCAGGGCGTGCCCTGCGATAAACAGGCGGCGCTGGAATGGTATGTCAAGGCGGCGGGACTGGGCCATGCGGCGGCACAGCACAACCTGGGCCTGCACCATGAACACGGCGCCCACGATTACGCGCAGGCGCAAGCGTTCTACCGTCAGGCGGCAGAGCAGGGTTTTCCCGCCGCCCAGTATCAGCTGGGGCTCTTGCATGAGCATGGTCAGGGCATGCCCGCCGATGCGCAGGAAGCCATCTTCTGGTACCGCAAGGCGGCCGACCAGGGGCATGTGCGGGCGCAGTTCGACCTGGGCCTGCGTTACGAACATGGCCAGGGCGTGCCGCAGGACCTGTCGCTGGCGCTGGAGTGGTACCGGCGCGCCGCGGATCAAGATTACGCGCCCGCACAATACATGCAGGGCGTCTTGCACGACCGCGACGATGGCCCTGCCCCCGACAGTCAGCAGGCCTGTGCCTGTTACTGCCGCGCCGCCGCGCAAGGCCACAGCCTGGCCCAGTTCGCGCTGGGGCTGCGCCATGACAATGGCCAGGACGTGCCGCAGGATTATGCCGCCGCCTGGGACTGGTATGCGCTGGCCGCACGCCAGGGCCATGCGCGGGCGCAGATGAATCTGGGCTTGATGGCGGCCAGCGGCCAGGGCGGCCCGCTCGATTTGCAGCAGGCGTATATCTGGCTGTCGATGGCCGTGGCGGCCGGCGTGGTGGGCGCTGAAAAATCCTTGCGCCAGACGGCGGCGCGCATGCGCGAGACGGATCTGGCGCGGGTGCGCGAACAGCTGGCGGCGATAGCAGGCTGAGCCTTGCCGCCCGCGTTAGCGTGCGCGGATACAACAGCAGGTGCTGTATAGTCCTTTCCCTTCGCCATCTGTGGCACTCCTTGTTTCCCCCAGACGCACAAAATTGCTGCGGTATTTGCAGTTTTGATGTGCTAAGGTTCCAGAAGAAGGTGGTCTGTATATTCTCTAGAAAAGGAAAACCATGCGCCTGAACCCTTTCCCTGGCCGTCCGGCCGCCATGCTGTTTGCGCTGGCGCTGCTGTCGTCCGGCGCAGGTGCCGCCGGCCCTCTCGATGCCCTCAGCAACCAGGATGCCAGCAATGGCTTGAAAGCGGCGCTGGAAGCCGGTTCCGCCGCCGCCGTATCGAAACTGGGTGTCGAGAATGGTTTCCTGAACAACGACAAGGTCAAAATCAAGCTGCCCGGCATCCTCGAGCAAGCCAAGCCCTTGCTGAAAATGACGGGCCGCGGCCAGCAGCTGGACGATCTGGTGGTGTCGATGAACCGTGCCGCCGAGTCGGCCGTGCCCATGGCCAAGCCCTTGCTGCTCGACGCGGTCAAGTCGATGAGCGTGAGCGATGCGAAAAATATCCTGTCCGGTGGCGATACTTCCGTCACGGATTTCTTCCGCCAGAAAACATCCGCTCCCCTGGCCGTCAAATTCCTGCCCATCGTGAAATCCGTCACCGACCGTTCCGGCCTGGCCAGCAAATACAACAGCACCATGAGCCAGATCGGCAAGACGGGCCTGGTGCCGCAGCAGCAATCGACGGTGGAAGGCTACGTCACGGATCGCGCGCTTGACGGCCTGTACCTGATGATCGGCGAGGAAGAAAAAGCCATCCGCAGCAATCCGCTCGCATATGGCAGCAAGATAATCGGCAAAGTATTTGGCAGTTTGAAGTGACGGTTCAAGCGTGATGCAGGGCTGCGGACAGCGTTTGTGCGGCATTGACAGGTGTGGCGCAGGGGAAACAAGTTAAGCATTTGCTACAAGAAAACAATGTTAAAATTCCGTGACATACATTCCTGAGGCATGGTTAAGCAACGATCAAACGCCCGGGAGTGCCCAGTTTTAGCGGCGAACTGATGCGTGGCATTGCAAAATGCCCGTCGGTTGGCCTTTTTTCGTTTTATTCACGTTTCCCCAAGCTCATTGATTTTCTGAATATATTGTCAGGAATTCCAGGTGCAGGATATTTTAGGTAGCCGGATTTGTTAAGCGTACTCAGAAAATCAATCAAATATACCTGGTGTGGCTGTCTGGTGCTTGGCGCCCCTTCGGTGATGGCCGCGACCCCGAATCATGGTGGTCAATCCGGCTATATCAATATGCCCAGCGCCGTGGTGGAAACGGACGGCACCTTCAGCGTCGGCTACAGCTACGACAGCCCGTATGGCCAGTTATGGGCCACGGCGAATATCCTGCCTTTCCTGCAAATGACGGGACGTTATGTGTCGATCACGGGCATTCCCGGTTTTACCAACGTGCCCGGCGAATATGGCAGCGGCTATGGCCGCTACAAGGATAAGGTCGTCGACGGTAAATTGCGCCTGTGGTCGGAAACGGAGTGGATGCCGTCCGTCGCCGTCGGCATGACGGATCTGTTCGGTACCGAGCTGGTCAAGGGGCAATATGTGGTTGCCACCAAGACTTTTGGCGCCAGCAAGAATATCGAAGCGAGTCTCGGCTATGCCCATAAGCGCCCGGACGGCGTGTTTGCCGGCGCGCGCTGGACGCCTGCCGCGCTGCCGCGCTGGTCGGTGGTGGCCGAATACGATACAACGAATTACTTGCGCGACTTCCGCGCCAGCGAAACGAATGCGGGCAAGCGCCGCAAGGGCGCTTCCGTGGGCCTGGAATACCGCTGGGGCTGGCTTGCCTTGCAAGCGGCCCGCAGCCGTGACCAGTTCAGCGTGAACGCCTTTATCAGCATTCCGTTTGGCGAACGCGAGTTCATTCCCAAGGTGTACGAGCCGCCGTATTTCGTGGACGACAAGAATCCGCCACCGCTGCCGAGCAAGGAAGAATGGCACCGCGATCCCGTATATGGCGCCGACCTGGTCAATGCTCTGGTAAAACAGGATTACAAGAATATCCGTGTCGAGCAAGAGGGCAATGTCCTGAGCCTGAGCCTGACCAACAGCCGTATTTCGAACATGGGCCGCGCCGTCGGCCGTGCCGCGCGCACGGCTGTCGCCTTCACGCCGAAGGGCGTAACGACCTTGCGCATCACGTATACCAAGCTGGACCAGCCAATCGCCACCTACGAATTCTTTGATTTGCCAAAACTGAACGACTATTTGGCAGGCAAGATCGACCGCAAGGCCTTCCTCGATGTCGTGCTGTTGCGCTATCCAGAGAAAAGCGATGTCATCCGGGATGACCAGCAAGGCTGGCTGCAGGAGTTCCTCGACAAGCCCGCTCCCGCCGTTGCCGCCGCGCCTGCACCAGCTCCAGTTCCCGCGCCGGCAATTGCCGCGGCTCCCGCGCCTGCCACCACGCCGGCTCCCGCCGTTTCCGCACTGGCTCCCGTCAAGGCTGCCAACGTCCTCAAGGACGATGGCAAGCTGGCCGTCGGTGTCGGCGTCGATGGCGACGTGGTGCAGATCAAGTCGCTGGACCGCGAGGCGAACCGTTTCAAGATCGCTCCCAAGGTTGGCTTCTTCTTCAATGACCCGAGCGGCGCCTTCCGCTATTCGATCTCGGCGGTAGCGAACTACGACCGCCGTCTGGGCGATGGGCTGTATCTGAATACTGCCGCCAGCCTGCAGTTGCTGGAAACGGTATCGGGGGTCAAGCAGCCATCGAACAGCAACTTGCCGCACGTGCGTACCGATGTGGCGGAATATTTGCGCGGCGGGCGTTTCTCGCTGAGCCGCGTGCTGCTGAATAAATACGACAATCCGGCCGAGCGCGTGTATACCCGCATGTCGGCCGGCCTGTATGAAGACATGTTCCGCGGTGTCGGCGGCCAGGTGCTGTACCTGCCGAAGGACAGCCGCTGGGCGGCCGACGTGGCCGTCGATGCCTTGCAACAGCGTGGATTCAAGGGCTTGCTCGATTCGCGCGACTACAAGACGGTGACGGCGATCGGCTCCCTGCATTACCGCTTGCCGCACGACATTACCGTGACGGCGCGCGCCGGCCGCTTCCTGGCCAAGGACACGGGCGTGCGCATGGAGTTCAAGCGCCGCTTCCAGTCCGGCATCGAAGTCGGCGCCTGGTACACGCATACGAACGGCAACGATATCACCAGCCCCGGCACGCCATCGAAGCCATACCAGGACCGTGGCATTTTTCTGTCCGTACCGTTGAACAGCATGTTGCCGATGGATACGCAATCGACGGCCGGCTTTGCCATCTCGCCATGGACGCGCGACGTGGGGCAGATGGTGGCCTCGCCGGGCGACCTGTACGACATGTTCGAGCGCCCGCGCGCCGACATGCTCAGCTACGATGGCCTGGGCAACTTTGCCGAGCGCCCGGACGAACAGCACCTGCCTGCCGTCAATCCGCCGGATCGTCCCTTTGTCAGCCCATGGCCGGCTTTCCGCGCGCGCCTGCAGCAATCCGCATCTGCTACGCCTAGCGCGCCTGAATGGCTCAAGGCGACGGCGGTGGTCGGCGGCGTGGTGGTGGCCTCCGCACTGGCCGACAAACCTGTCGACCGTTTCGTCAAGAAACATGAAGATTCCAAGGTCTACCGCAACTGGGACAAGCTGGGCAAGGCCATGCCGTATGCGCTGGTGGGCGCGGCTGGGGCGGCGTTTGCGTTTGGCGATGAGCGCTTGCAGAATGTCGGGCTCATTTCAATGCAGTCGGTGGCGGCCGCTACCGGTCTGGCAGTAGTGGGAAAATATGCGATTGGCCGTGCTCGTCCTGATGAGGAGCGGGGTGCGTGGACCAGTGTGGGCAGCGGGAAATCCCGGTCGGACTCATCGTTTCCGTCGGGACATGCGGCTATAGCATTTGCCGCCGTGACGCCATTTGCCAAGGAGTACGATGCGCCATGGCTGTACAGCGTGGCCGCCGTGGGTTCCGCCGGCCGCGTGTTTGGCCGCAAGCATTGGGTGTCCGACACGGTCGCCGGCGGCATTCTCGGTTACGCCATGGGTAGCTGGCTGTGGCACGCGCAGCGCGACCAGAGCAAATCGGGCCTGTCGATCAATCCCGGACCGAAAGAAATCAGCGTGACCTGGCAGGGCAAGTATTAAGCGCGCATGGCGCTCCCTTTACTCATACAACATCATTCATCCAGACAAAGACCAGCATGAAAAAGCAATTTCGTACTCCCCCGCCTTTCGTGAAACACGTGATTTTCTCGGCTTTCCTGCTTGGGGCCACTTCGGCCTATGCCGTAGAGCAGGAACTTGGCGCGACTGACATGCCTCGCACGGATATTTCCCGTGCACAGGCCAATGAAATGGGCGGCAGCAGCTTGCCCAGCATTCGCAGTGGTCGCGGTGAGCAACGGCAAGTCAAATCTTTGCCCGCCAACACTGCCACCAAACGCGGCGCTGCAGATGCCGACACGCCAGTCGGTGCTTTCGAAGAGTATGTCGATGGCGTGACGGGTAAAAAACTGAGCATCTTTGGCAAGGATCTGTTCAGCGATGTGCCGTCCACCTTTGCGCCGCTCGATGGTGTCCAGGTGAACCAGGAATACGCGATAGGCACGGGCGACGAGTTGCAGGTACGCGGCTGGGGCATGGTTGACATCGATGTCAGCGCCACGGTTGACCGCAGCGGTGCGATTTTCATTCCGCGCGTCGGCTCCATCAAGGTCAGCGGCGTGCAGTACAAGGATTTGCAGGGCTACCTGAAGAAAGCCATTGGCAAGATCTACACCAACTTCGACCTGACAGCGAGCATCGCGCAAACGCGTGCCGTGCAAGTGTATGTGGTTGGCCATGCGGTACGTCCTGGCACATATACCCTGAATTCCATGAGCACCCTGCTCAATGCCTTGTTTACCTCGGGCGGTCCGGACGCCACCGGCAGCATGCGCAATATCCAGCTCAAGCGCGGCAAGGATACCGTCAGCACCTTCGACCTGTATGACATGCTGGTCAAGGGCGACAAGAGCCGCGACGTCACCTTGCGTGACGGCGACGTGATCTATATTCCTGAAGTTGGCCCGCTGGTGGCTTTGACGGGAAGCGTGAAGCAACCGGCCATTTTCGAGTTGAAAGGCAATCCGACACTGGCCGATGTACTGAGCTGGGCCGGTGGTTTTGATTCGGCAGCAGAAACCAAGCAAATCATCGTCGAAAAGAATATCGACAATCAATATAAGACCGTGCTGGAACTGGTGGCTGACAAAGGTGTCTCCAGCAGCCAGTTGGCCGGGATTGCCGTCAAGCCGACCGATATCCTGCGCGTGTTTGCACCAGGCGCCGTACCCGTCCAGGCACAAATCCAGAATGAATACGTGCGCGTGGCTGGCGAAGCAAAGCAAAGCGGCATTTTCCTGTTGAAAAAAGGCGAAACCTTGCGTGAGCTGATCGCTCGTGTCGGCGGCGCCAATGAAAATGGTTACCTGTACGCAACCCAATTGAATCGCGAATCCGTACGTCGCGCCCAGCAACTTAAATTGAACCAAGTGGCCGACCGCTTCGAACGTGACCTGGAATCGAACGCCACCCAGCGCATGTCTGCCTCGGGGGACAAGGAAAATGCAGCGAAGACCGCCGCCGAAGTCGAGCAGCAGCGTCGCATTGTGCAAAAGCTGCGTACCGTCAAGGCGGAAGGACGCATCGTCCTCGATCTGCCAGGTGTCGACACGCAAGTGAAAAACCTGCCTGACCTGCCCCTGCAGGACGGCGACTCGATCCTGATCCCGCGCCGTCCGGGCACCGTGGATGTGCTGGGTTCCGTCTTCCAGCAAAACGCGTTTGTGTATCGTCCACAGCGCACGGTCAACGACTATGTGCAGCAAGCTGGGGGTATTACGGCCACGGCGGATAAATCGGAGATGTACGTGATTCGTGCCGATGGAACGGCGCAGAGCGGCCAAGGCACTGGCTGGTTCGGCGGACTCGGCGGCACAGCATTGAATCCTGGCGATACCGTGGTGGTGCCGGAGAAAATTGAACGTAGTACATTCATGCAGAGTTTGAAGGACTGGACGGCCATCTTTTATCAGTTTGGCTTGGGTGCAGCCGGTTTGAAGGTGTTGAAGGATTAATGGTATGACGGATATCGAGTTGGCTGTTATGCGTTATCCGCAAGTACAACGGTAATCGTCGACGTTTTAAATGTTATGGGTTACAACGCGAAAGAAAAAGATGTCTGAGGAAATGAAAAATAAAGAGCAGCACTCGTCGGTAAGTAATAACGGAATGGATTTCCTTGATATCTTGACGATGCTTGCTCGGCAGAAGAAAATTTTGTTCATGATGCCGCTTGTCGTCGGAAGTTTCGCAATTGCTGTCGCATTTCTTACTAAGCCAACTTTTTCATCCACAGCAGTTATTTTGCCGCCTCAGCAGCAAAGCTCCGGGATCGCGGCAATGTTGGGGCAACTTGGCGGCTTGGCCGGAGCGGCAGGTAGTATTAGTGGATTGAAAAATCCCAATGATTTGTACGTTGCAATGTTGAATAGTCGAACCATTGCGGATAATTTAATTTCTCATTTTGATCTAAGAAAGCGTTTTTCTGTAAAGACATCAGATGATGCCAGAAAAAAGCTAGATGAGTTGGTCAGTGTCAGCAGTGAAAAATCCGGGATTATTTCTGTACAGGTTGTAGACCGTGATCCGAAATTTGCTGCCGAACTAGCTAACGCCTTTGTAGGAGAATTGTCTTCACTCACAAAAAATTTAGCAGTTACAGATGCTGGGCAACGTCGTATTTTTTTTGAAAAACAGTTAATAGCTGCCAAGGATTCATTGGCGGATGCTGAGGTTGGACTGCGCAATACTCAAGAGAAAACAGGAATGTTGCAACTAGATGGTCAAGTGCAAGGCATCATCGGTAACGTTGCACAGTTAGAAGGAACGATTGCGGCCAAGGAAGTGCAATTGAATGCAATGCGTAGTTTTGCAACAAATAATAATCCTGATCTGCAGCGCCTGCAGGGAGAGATACAGGGATATAAAACGCAACTTGAAAAATTAAAATTTGGAAAAGTGAATAGCGATGGTGATTTAATGGTGCCAACAGGGAATATCCCTAAAATTGGCGTCGAATATGTACGTAGTTTGCGTAATGTCAAATATCAGGAAGCAATGTTTGAGTTGCTTTCAAAGCAATATGAATTGGCTAAAATTGAAGAGGCAAAAGATTCCTCTGTTATTCAAATCCTTGATGTTGCTGTTCCGGCGGAAAAGGAAGTAAAGCCGAAGAAATTAATGATTATACTTCTGGGTTTTATTTTTGGTGGCTTCCTAGGCTTGGCTTTTGCATATGTGCGCGGTGCTTATTTGTGCTCCATGAGAAATGACAATAATAAATATCGCTGGGATATTTTTAAAAATTCCTGGAAAAGACAAGATGTTTGATTGATGCAGTTGCCTTGAAAGTATTGGCGAGAATTTGATTTGATGATTAAGGAACGAAGATGAAGGCTGTAATTCTGGCTGGTGGACTGGGAACCCGTATTAGTGAGGAGACTTCTACAAAACCAAAACCAATGGTGGAAATCGGTGGCAAGCCAATTTTGTGGCACATCATGAAAAGTTATTCAAGCCACGGCATCAACGATTTTGTGATTTGCTGCGGCTACAAAGGCTATGTCATCAAGGAATATTTCGCCAATTATTTCCTGCACACGTCGGACGTGACGTTCGATATGGAGAATAATCAGATGGAAGTGCATGCGCGCAACGCTGAGCCCTGGAAGGTTACGCTGGTCGATACCGGCGACGAAACCATGACCGGCGGGCGCCTGAAGCGCGTTCAGCCCTACCTGGAAGGCGAAGAGGCGTTCTGCTTCACCTACGGCGATGGCGTGAGCGATGTTAATATTACCGAATCGATCGCCTTCCACAAAGCGCACGGCAAACTCGCCACCTTGACCGCGACCCAGCCGCCAGGCCGTTTTGGCGCGCTGAATCTGGATGGCAACAAGATCAACAGTTTCCAGGAAAAACCACAGGGCGATGGCGCCTGGATCAACGGCGGCTATTTCGTGCTGTCGCCGCAAGTCATCGACTATATTGCCGAGGACAGCACCGTGTGGGAAAAGCAGCCATTGGAGCGCCTCGCCCAAGAAGGCCAGCTCGATGCCTACTTCCATCACGGATTCTGGCAACCGATGGATACCTTGCGCGACAAGGTGCATCTGGAAGAGCTGTGGCAATCGGGCAAGGCGCCCTGGAAGGCGGTTTGATGAATCCCGCATTCTGGCAAGGGAAGCGCGTTTTCCTCACCGGCCATACCGGCTTCAAGGGTGGCTGGCTGAGCCTGTGGCTGCAACAGCTTGGCGCCGACGTGACCGGTTACGCGCTGGAAGCGCCCACCACGCCCAGCCTGTTTGAGGTCGCCAATGTCGCGCACGGCATGCAATCGATCATCGGCGACGTGCGCGATGGTGAAGCCGTCAAGCGCGCCATGGCGATCGCGCGCCCGGACATCGTGATTCACATGGCGGCACAGCCACTGGTGCGCTACTCGTACGTGAACCCGGTGGAAACGTATGCCACCAACGTCATGGGCGTGGTGAATGTGCTTGAAGCCGTGCGCGCCACGCCTGGCGTGCGCGCGGTGGTCAATGTCACCAGCGACAAGTGTTACGAAAACCGCGAGTGGCCCTGGGGCTACCGTGAAAACGAAGCGATGGGCGGCTACGATCCCTACAGCAACAGCAAGGGCTGCGCCGAACTCGTCACGGCTGGCTATCGCAGTTCCTTCTTCCATGCGGACAAATACGCCGAGCACGGCATTGCCCTGGGCAGCGGCCGCGCCGGCAACGTCATCGGTGGTGGCGACTGGGCGCTGGATCGATTGATTCCCGACATGCTGCGCGCCATTGGCGCCGGCGAGCCGGTGATGATCCGCAATCCTCACGCCATCCGTCCGTGGCAACACGTGCTCGAGCCGCTGAGCGGTTATCTGACGCTGGCGGAAAAACTGTACACGGAAGGCCCCGTGCATGCCGAGGGCTGGAACTTCGGCCCGCACGATACCGATGCCAAGCCCGTCGAATGGATCATCGAGCGCATGACGCAGGAGTGGGGCGCCGGCGCCTCCTGGTCGCTCGATGGCCAGGACCATCCACACGAAGCTACCTATCTGAAGCTCGATTGTTCCAAGGCGCGCGGCCAGCTGGGCTGGCATCCGCGTTGGGATATCGGCCAGACCATCGCCAACATCGTCGAATGGCATAAAGCCTGCGACCAGGGCGCCGACATGCGTGCAATGACGCTGGCGCAAATCACGACTTATCAAAATACTTAACAAATTGAAGGCTGTATCATGAGCGAACAACTGACCCAACAACAAATCCGCGAACAGATCGCTGCCCTGGTAGCGCAATACGGCGCACTGGCCAGCGTACCGAAACCATTCGAACCGGGCGTGACGGTGATTCCACCGGCCGGCAAAGTAGTCGGTGCGCCTGAAATGGGCCTGATGGTCGAAGCCTCGCTCGACGCCTGGCTAACCACCGGACGTTTCAATGACGAATTCGAACAGCGCCTGGCCAAGTTCATCGGCGTCGAATTCCTGATCACCGTCAATTCTGGCTCATCGGCCAACCTGGTGGCCTTCTCGGCGCTGACCTCGCCAAAACTGGGCGCGCGTGCCATTCAGCCAGGTGACGAAGTCATCGGTGTGGCGGCGGGCTTCCCGACCACCGTCAACCCGATCTTGCAGTTTGGCGCCGTGCCCGTCTTCGTCGACGTCGAGCTGGGCACCTATAACATCGATGCCTCGAAAATTGAAGCGGCCATCACGGACAAGACCAAGGCTATCATGCTGGCCCATACCCTGGGCAATCCGTTCAATCTGGAAGTCATCGTCGCGCTGTGCAAGAAATACAATCTGTGGCTGGTGGAAGATTGCTGCGACGCCCTGGGCGCCACCTACAACGGCCAGATGTGCGGCACCTTTGGCGATATCGGCACCATGAGTTTCTACCCTGCGCACCACATCACCATGGGCGAAGGCGGCGCGGTGTTTACCAACAATCCGGAACTGAAAGCGATTGCCGAATCGTTCCGCGACTGGGGCCGCGACTGCTATTGTGCGCCGGGCAAGGACAATACCTGCGGCCAGCGTTTCTGCTGCAAGCTCGGTACCCTGCCAGACGGCTACGACCACAAGTACACCTACAGCCACCTCGGTTACAACTTAAAAATCACGGACATGCAGGCCGCTTGTGGCCTGGCACAGATGGACCGCGCGGCCGGCTTCGTGCAGGCGCGCAAGGACAATTTCCACTACATGAAAAACGGCCTGCAAAGCTGTGCGGAATTCCTGATCTTACCGGAAGCGACGCCGAACTCGGACCCATCGTGGTTCGGTTTCCCCATCACCCTCCGTCCGGAAGCAAACGTCGACCGTGTCAGCCTGCTGACATTCCTGGACCAAAACAAGATCGGTACGCGTTTGTTGTTTGCCGGCAACTTGACGCGCCAACCGTACATGATCGGGCGTAACTACCGCGTCTCGGGCGAGCTGACGAATACCGACCGTATCATGCATGACACGTTGTGGATTGGCGTCTTCCCTGGCCTGACCAAGGAAATGATGGACTTCTCGATCAGCAAGATTGAAGAATTCTTTGGTGTGAATTTCTAATGCACAGATGGATGAAACCACGTCAAACCGCGATATTTCATTTTTATAAATTAATCTCGAGATATAAAAAATGAACGTACTCATTCTAAAAAAACATGATAAGTTTGGTTGATAGCTTAGCGAGAGTCGCTTTCATGCAATGATTCGGTAATTGCTAATAACGCTCAGATTACACACGGCAGCTCGACGGTCGACACAGCAATGGGCGGTAATCGCTGAGTAGGTGAAAACTGCTTGAAAAACAGTGCATTAGCTTGCCACCCATCATTTTTGTGGATTTGTTGAACGCTCACTGTTAGCAATCTAAGGCACGTAGTTTTCATCATGGAAGTTAACATCGAATGCGTTGATGCTGTTAATGGCGCCGATTGGTAGGGAAATGGTTATTATCGTTAGGCCGCCCAGGCTGAATGAATGCACTTCAGGCATTGTGCTTGCTATGAGCACCAGTATCTTGGATTATTTGAGATTTTCTTATAAATAGAAAAAATTCTTTAGAGTCGCGTAAAATTAATGAAAAATTATTTTTCTAACTGTGATAATTTTTCACAGCATGCCCATATAGAATCTGTTTTAAAAATTCAAAGTGCTGAAATTGAAAAAAATATTAGTCAAAAAGTTGATATTTCGATAGTAATAACCACATATAATCGGCCTCAATTGCTAAGAGAGGCAATTGAGAGTGCGATAAGCCAGAGTTCCAAGATTAAGTATGAAATTCTGATAGTAGATAATAATTTCCAAGAGGGAAAAACAGAATCTGAATTGGTGGTTGAAAGTTTTAAATCTGAAAGGTTGCGATATTTTCAAAATAAAGAAAATCTTGGAATGTTCGGCAATTGGAATAGAGGGATTTTATTGGCGCGCGGAAAGTTCGTCACTATATTGCATGACGATGATTTCTTGAAAAGTAATTATTTGGAATCGATGTTCGAATTGCTCAAGAAAAGCAATGGCAATAAATTGTTATCATGTAATATTGATATTGATGACCAACGCTTTGAAAGCGATAGTGGCAAAAAAAGCCGTTTTTTAAAAAGTGTTAAAAAATTAATTTTGAATAAAAAGAGGGTGACGGTAAAAGAAATTTCCATAAAAGATTATTTCTATCGAAACCGTCATATGGGAACTCTTGGAGTACTCTTTTCAAGAGAAAATGCAATAAAAATTGGCGGATTCGATGCTGCCGAATATCCATCTGCCGACTACTTCTTCTTCTCTAAATATGTGATGGAATTTGGCGCGCTGCATTTTTACAAAAACTTGGCAGTTTACCGGATATTCGAGAATGAAAGTATGAAAAATAACGTTATGCAACTATGGGTTGTGCAGGGTTACAAATTCAGGATTTTCCTAATCAATTCGCAGTTGACTAACTCTTCTTGGAAAAGAAGTTTGGCGAAGTTTTTAGCTGTAAATGAAGCATTTTATTTTAAAAAAGATTGGAATGGTACTTACGATGAATTTGCCCTCTTAAAAAGTATTGGTTTGGAAGGCGTTTTGTTGAATAAGTATGTAAACAAATTATTTAGAATATTTTTAAAAGTTCGTTTTTTTATAAGGCAGGATTTTTAATGAATTACTGCATTTCGCTTTTATCTTTTACGCTGTCCCCCCCCCTCGGAAACTTGATAAGTTTATATGGACAATGCAGGCGACAAGCTTAAGGAAATGCTGGTCGAGGCCGACTATAGTTCTGCTAAGTGCAAGCTGTTTTGGCGACGCCACTATTTTTTCGTGTTGTCTATTCCTTAAATAGCAATAAACGTTCACGTGGGAGTTTACCGTCCCTGTCTGTAATTTTACTTTTCTTATTCCTGGAAATGATAGTGTGTTAAATTTATTGAAAAGTAGAATGACCCTTGGCTTGCTGACCCTTATATGGGGCAGTGCTGCCTTAGTGGCATATATTTATGGTGAAAATTATCTCGTACTGATTTCTTTGGGAATTCTTGCCGGATTATTGTTGTTGCCGTGGATTGCCGATTACTTGTCGCCACAAATGGCATTCTCAATGCCATGGATTGTAATATTGTTGTTTTCCGGATTTAGTATAAGTGAAATACACCGACCAATCGGGTTTCTCGCTCATGCTGCCATTTTCTCATCCCTAGTAGTATATTTATTAGTTACCGGCATTGTCGGCGCCGTCGAACCAATAAAAATAAAAAAAATACAATTTGATCAGGAATTTTCCTCAGTCAAGAGCGGAACCATACTATTCGTCCTACTTGGCATTGCCGCCTTTAATGTGATCTATTCTGGTTATATTCCTTTAGTTAATATATTGATGGGGGCGTCTGCGGATTATTTGAGTTTTGGCGTGAAGAGTATTTATGGATTCTTTAATGCATTTGCAAATATGGTTGGATTGACATTTTTTTATTTATATCTTACATCAAAAAAACGTCGCTATTTATTTTTTTATGTTGCAGTAATCATAATATTTTTATTTCTGGTTTCGCGCCAAAATATTTTATCGCTTTTGGTTGAGTCGTTTGTTGTATATTCATTACTGAGAGCGCGCGTCAAAATGAGAAAAATCATATTGATGTTCACTATTTTGATGGTTTGTTTTGGTGCATTGGGTTCACTACGTTCTGGTGATATCAAGATATTGGCGAAGGTGACTCCTCAGTACATGTGGTTACCGGATTCTGTGGTTTGGGGTTATTCATATAGTTTTTTTAATGTGCTGAATCTGGATAATTTGACAAACGATCCCGCAGTACCATATCACGATGCGCAATCTTTGGATCCGTTGATGCCTTCGTTTCTCCGAACCAAACGGGAAGAGGATAGAAGCTTTTTAGAAGATGATAAGTTTACTGTATCCTCTTTCATATTTCCAATATACAAGGATGGTGGCCTTCCATTTACCTTGTTGCTGGTCGCCATTGTGGCCTTAGTAAACGGACTCGTATATCGTAGGTGTATCAGTAATCCGAGTATGCGCAACATTCTCATTTATGCGGTGCTATATTTTTGTGCATTGTTGTCTTTTTTTACCAATTTTTGGTTTTATTTACCAGTAATTGCGCAATTGCCCATGATTCTGGCGTTGACCTGGGGGCAAAATAAATCACAAGAAGAGGCTGATGCAGGCGCAGTACCAGTTGATCGAGTAATCATATGAAAATTTTATATTTGAGCGCGGTAGTTCCGGGCGCATCCGGTAGCGGTGGGAAACGCGCATGTTATAACCATTTTGTTGAGTTGCAAAAAATGGCGACGGCGGTACACGCTGTATTTGTAAGTGTTGACGATACGCAACTGGACGTAGCTATTTTAGATTCCGGGAAGACCAGTTGGAAATTATTCGCGCGTGAAACACCGAGAATTGGCGCCGGGCTGCGTGCAAAGTTGTCTGCACTATTCGATTTGTTCGTTGGACGGTGGCCACGTCAGTGCAAGGCGGCATATTCGCGGGAGGCAATTGCACATATTGCGGAATATATTTCGCAGAATCCGGTGGATGTCATTGTGGTAGAGCATATTTCCGGATTGGCGCTGCTGGACAAAAGAGTGTCCGGAATTCCTGTTGTCTATATATCCCATAACGTCGAAACCCATATTCTGCGCGATCAACTGATTTACTCTTCACAGAATTCAATTTATCGATTTCTTTTCTCTTTGGAACTTCAAAAAATGAAGGTGTTCGAAAAGAAAATCATACAGAAAGCTAATGGAGTAATCTGTATTTCATCGGTCGACGTCGATGAGACCGTAGACTTGGCCGATGGAGCGGCCGATAAGGTAGTACATTGGCAGGAATTGAATGCATTGAAGCCAATCAGATGGAAGTACACCGGAAAAAAACAGCTTCTTTTTGTCGGGTCGGCAAGTTATTTTCCCAATCGTGAGGCAATCGAGTGGCTGGTGAACACTTTAATGCCTGAGATATTCAAAATAGATCCGTCAATCGGTTTGTATTTATGCGGCTCCTCTGCTGCAGATGTTGATCTTCGCGTAGCAGCGCCGAACGTGCATTTTTTAGGGTTTGTTAGCGATGAGATGCTGGAAGAGTATCATCGGGAAAGTGACTTATTTGTTTCACCGATTCGTCTTGGTGGTGGTATTAAGATGAAAGTTCTGGATGTGCTTTCTTACGGTATGCCGATGGTGGCGAGCCGGGAATCAATGAGAGGTATCGATTTTATACAGCGATTCCCTACGATTGATTTCAATGATATTCCCGCGACTGCGCGCATGATCGTTGAATTATTGGTTTCTGAGCAGCGCTTAAACAACCTCTCCGCGACGATCGTTCAGCAACTGAAGGACGAAATTGCTAGCCGTGCAGAATTACTGGATGTCGTCAAGACTCTGACGGTTCACTAATGTGAGAGTTCAATGTGGTGTGTATATGCTGAATAATATTTCTGTATGTCTGGCAACGTATAATGGCGCCGATCATTTACGTGAGCAAATTGACAGCATAGTTGCGCAGTTGCTCCCAGGTGATGAGTTGTTGGTTGCAGACGATGCTTCTACAGACAAGACCTTATCAATCCTGCGTGCCTATGAACCTGTTTTATCGTTGGTGGCAACGGATCGGGCTGGAGGCGTGGTCGCTAACTTTTCGCGTTTGCTAATGGCTGCTTCGGGTGATATTGTGGTCTTTTCCGATCAGGACGATGTGTGGTTACCGGGGCGTTTGGAGTGTATTCGCCGGGAGTTATTGTGCGCTGATATGGTGCAACTGGATGGTGCTATCGTGGACGCAAATCTGCAGCCATCGGGTAATACTATTTCGTCGGTCATTGGTATTCGGAACGGCTTTTGGCGGAATCTTTGGCGCAATTCATTCGTTGGCTGCTGCCTGGCTTTTCGCCGACGCAAGTTTGTGGACGCTTGGCCTTTGCCGAAGACTATCCACATGCATGATTGGTATCTTGGGTTGATTGCAACATTGTTCGGCAAAGTTACCAGAGTGCCGGAGGTATATTTATTGTATCGTCGTCACGGAGCCAATGCCTCGACAACCGGTGAAAAATCAAAATTTTCGCTGATGCAGCAACTCGTCAACCGTGCCGGTATGCTGCTTGCAGTTTTTTCTTTCGCGCTACGGCGACTGTGCGCGCGTAGCCCCTAGCGCCTTTGTAGTGAAAATCTTGTGACGTCGCTGGCGACCGAATGACTCGCTCTGGCGACGGTCAAGCGATACGCTTATCAAATTATTTTGGAGTTGCGTGGAAGTGTCAAAAACCTTACCCGGATCGCACGATATATGCGCTGCCGTTAAAGATGTGCCATCAAGGCCCAAAGTATTGGTGTTGCTGGCGACGTATAACGGTGCGTTGTGGTTAGGCGAGCAGCTTGTGTCAATTCTGTCGCAGCAAGACGTCGACGTTCACGTTTTAGTTGGCGACGATGTATCCAAGGATGGTACGCTGCTTTTGCTTGAAGATAAATTTGCGGGACGCGTTTCTATCGAGTTGATGGGGTGGAGCGTGTCTAGCGGTTCTGCAGGAGCTAATTTCCGTCGGTTATATTTGGCTGCTGATGTCACGTCATTTGATTATGTGGCCTTGGCGGATCAGGACGATATTTGGTTGGGTGATAAATTGAGTAATGCGATCGCCTGCCTTGAACATTCCGGCTCAGTGGCCTATTCCAGCGCAGTAGAGGCATTCTGGGCCGATGGCCGTACCAAGATTCTTGGCCAGAACAAGACGATTCGTGCCGCAGATTTTCTTTTCGAAGGGGCGGGGCAAGGCTGTACGTTTGTCATCCGGTCCGCTATTTTCGTCCAAATTCAGCAGTTTTGTCGGCATCACCGGATCGATATTGAAGCCTTACATTATCATGATTGGTTGATCTACATATTGGTCAGAGCTTGGCAGCTGCCGTGGTACTTCGATGCACAAGTCGGGATGCGTTATCGCCAGCATGCCGGAAATGAGATCGGGTCGCGCGGCGGGTATTTCGCCGTGCAGAAGCGTGTGCAATTGATTCGGAGCGGTTGGTACCGACGCCAGGTCGACGCGGCAGCGACAATTTATCGACTGGCTGCTGGCAACGATACTAAAGCGCTGCGTCTAATTACTTTATTGAGTCACCAACAGGCAATCGGCCGGAGTTTCCGTTTGTCTTATCTATTGTTTCGTGGTGGAAGACGACGTTTAATCGACCGCCTCGTCTTGGTGGTCTCGGCTATGTGTGGCTGGCTGTGAGTGCAATGGCGAGGCCGCGTAGCGAAGGCCGCGCCATTGAGTAATGCATATCCATCCCTTTAATATGACTGATACGCTGAGGGACAGCGAAAATTTCTGGTATATGCCAGCGCGGTCACCGGCGCCTATACTGCGTTGAGTGGATGGCTAGGTGGTAGAGCGAAATGAACCAGTTTTATCGCGCAGTTTGCGCAGTTGAACCGACGCCAGCGGCAAGCAGGTATTGTCCTGCTGCGCGGCAACTCTCCACACGACGCGACCGTCGCGCTGCTGGAAAGTGTGGCCCAGCCTCGATTGGCCTCTCCCGCCTGCCACTCGGCACACTTGCACCGGCACGGCCATGCACACGGTTTGCAGCGCTACCGCTGCATTCCCTGCGGCCGGACCTTCAATGCGCTCACCGGCACGCCGGTGGCGCGCCTGCGCCAAAGGCGCTGTGGCTCGATTATGCCGACTGCCTGCTCGACTCATCCTCGGTGCGCCAGGCTGCTAGCCAATTGGGTGTGCATCGCAACACCACGTTTCGCTGGCGTCACCGGTTTTTATCGCTGGCAAAGACCGACCGGCGGCATGGCCTGCATGGCATCGCCGAAGCCGACGAGTTATATCTGCTGGAATCGGAAAAGGGATCGCGGCAGACGACGCGTCCGGCGCGCCGCCGTGGCGGCCATGCCCGCCAGCGCGGCATTTCCAATGAGCAGGTCTGCATCCTGGTGGCGCGCGACCGCACGGGCCAGACCCTCGACTTCGTCACTGGCAAAGGGGCGCTGACGAAGGCGCAGCTGCAGCACTGTTTGTTACCCGTCATCGACAAGGACGTGCTGCTGGTCACCGATGGCCATGCCGCCTACCGGGCTTTTGCCAGGGAGGCTGACATCAGCCACCAGGCCGTCAACTTGCGCGCAGGCATCCGTGTGCAGGGCGCCGCCCACGTGCAGAACGTCAATGCGTATCACAGCCGTTTGCGGGAATGGCTACGGTCGTTTCACGGCGTAGCGACGCGCTATCTGCCAAATTATCTGGGGTGGCGCTGGATACTCGACGCCGGGCGCATCCGTTCACCGGAAACGTTATTGAAAGCAACACTGGGAGCATTCCCACATCTGACGGTGACATAGCCTTAAAATACGGCTCATGAAATAGTTTTGTTCCAGTGTGGCAGATTGGCCGGTAACGGTCAGGCAAAAACGTCGGCATTGGCCAGCAAGGTACCGACTTTATCTTTGCCGGACAGCAGCGGTTCGCCATCGAGTGGCCACTCAATGCCGATGGCCGGATCGTTCCACAGGAGGCTGCGTTCGAACTCTGGTGCCCAGTAGTCGGTTGTCTTGTAGAGGAACTCGGCGCTGTCGCTGGTGACCACGAAGCCGTGCGCAAAGCCTTCCGGTATCCACAGCTGGCGTTTGTTGGCCGCAGATAAGGTCACGCCTACCCAATGGCCAAACGTCGGAGAGCTCTTGCGCAGGTCAACGGCAACGTCGAAGACTTCGCCGGCCGTCACACGCACCAGCTTGCCTTGCGGCTGCTGGATTTGGTAGTGTAAGCCGCGCAACACGCCCTTGGCCGATTTGGAGTGATTGTCCTGCACGAAATCGCGTGTGACACCGGTCAGTTCGGCAAAGCGCTTCTGGTTGAAGCTTTCGTAGAAAAAGCCGCGATCATCGCCAAACACGGTGGGTTCGAGGATCAGGACATCAGGTATGGCGGTGGTTTGAATTTTCATTTTCAGGCTTTAGTATATTTTCTCTTCGAGCAAGCGCAGCAGGTATTGGCCGTAAGCGTTCTTTTTCAAGGGTTGCGCCAATGCCTCGAGCTTGGCCGCGTCGATGTAACCGCGACGGTAGGCGATTTCTTCTGGGCAGGCAACTTTCAAGCCCTGGCGGTTCTCGATTGTGGCGATGAATTGGCCCGCTTCCAATAGAGATTCATGTGTGCCCGTATCAAGCCAGGCCATGCCGCGCCCCATCAGTTCGACGTTCAATTGCCCGCGTTCCAGATAGGTGCGGTTGACATCCGTGATTTCCAGCTCGCCACGTGCTGACGGGGCAATGCCGGCAGCGATATCGCACACCTGGCTGTCGTAGAAATACAGGCCGGTGACGGCGTAGTTCGATTTTGGCTTGAGCGGCTTTTCCTCGATGCTGATGGCGCGACGTTGCGCGTCGAAATCGACGACGCCATAACGTTCCGGATCGTGCACGTGATAGGCGAATACGGTCGAGCCGCTCGTGCGTGCCGAGGCTTCGCGCAACTGCGTTTCAAAGTCATGGCCGTAATAGATGTTGTCGCCCAGAATTAGGGCCGACGGTGCATCGCCGACAAATTCTTTGCCGATGATGAACGCCTGTGCCAAGCCGTCCGGAGTCGGCTGCACGGCGTAGCTGAGCTTGATGCCCCACTGGCTGCCGTCACCCAGTAACTCGTGGAAGCGCGGTGTATCTTGTGGCGTGGAAATGATCAGGATGTCGCGTATGCCGGCCAGCATCAGCGTGGTCAGCGGATAGTAGATCATCGGCTTGTCATACACGGGCAGCAGCTGCTTCGATACGGCCATGGTGACGGGATACAGGCGCGTGCCGGAACCGCCAGCGAGAATAATGCCCTTGCGTTCGATGGTGGTTCCCATTATTTTTGCTCCTGGGCCGTCTCGCGTGCCGCGTAGTTTTTCTCGACCCACTTCAGGTAATCGCCCGACTGCACATCGCGTACCCAGGCCTGGTTGTCCAGGTACCACTGAACCGTCTTGCGGATGCCGGTGGCGAAGGTTTCGGCCGGCTTCCAGCCCAGTTCGCGCTCGATCTTGCGTGCGTCGATAGCATAGCGGCGGTCATGGCCCGGGCGATCCTGCACATAGGTGATTTGTTCGCGATAGCTGCCGGATGCCTTGGGATCGAGCGTATCGAGGATGTCGCACAAGGTATGGACGACTTCCAGGTTGGCCATTTCATTCCAGCCGCCGACGTTGTAGACCTCGCCCAGGCGTCCTGCTTCCAGGACGCGGCGGATCGCCGAGCAATGGTCGCCCACGTACAGCCAGTCGCGCACCTGCATGCCATCGCCATAGATAGGCAAGGCTTTGCCGGCACGGGCATTGCTGATGATGAGCGGAATCAGCTTTTCCGGGAAATGGAAGGAGCCATAGTTGTTCGAGCAGTTGGTGGTGAGCACCGGCATGCCATACGTATGGAAATACGCGCGCACCAGATGATCGGACGCCGCTTTCGATGCCGAATAGGGGCTGTTTGGTGCATACGGCGTTGTTTCCGTGAATGGTGGGTCACCCGGTCCCAGGGTGCCGTAAACCTCGTCGGTCGAGACGTGCAGGAAGCGGAAACCGTCCTTGGCTTCGCCTGTCAGACCAGACCAGTAAGCGCGTGCCGCTTCGAGTAGGCTGAAAGTGCCATTGACATTGGTTGAAATGAATTCGCCGGGGCTATGGATCGAGCGATCGACATGGCTCTCAGCGGCAAAATGCACGATGGCGCGGGGCTGGTGTTCGGCCAGCAGGCGGGAGATGTGGGCGGTATCGCAAATATCGCCGCGTACGAAGATATGCCGCGGGTCTTGCTCCAGACTGGCCAGATTGCTGAGATTGCCAGCATAGGTCAGTTTGTCAAAATTGACCACGGGCTCATCGTTGAGCGCCAGCCAGTCGCGTACAAAATTGGAACCGATGAAGCCGGCGCCGCCAGTAACTAAGATCATATTGTTATCCTTTTCTTGCTGTGTAAATTATCAAATTTTACACTGTATATTTTGTTAATACGCGCCATCCTTCTTGAAGATGACTTTGACTGTTTTCAGCAGAATGACGATGTCGTTGAACAGAGACCAGTTCTTGACGTACCAGGCATCGAGATAAACGCGCGTATCATAGCTCACGTCGTTCCTGCCGCTTACTTGCCATAGGCCTGTGACCCCGGGTTTCGCCTCAAGATAATAGTCGATCTGGTTGCCGTAGCGCTCCAGTTCCGCATCGACAACCGGGCGCGGACCGACCAGGCTCATTTCGCCCTTCAGTACGTTCCACAGTTGCGGCAGTTCATCAAGGCTGGTGCGGCGCAGGAAGTGGCCGATCGAGGTGATGCGCGGGTCGTTTTTTAGTTTGAAATCACGGTCCCACTCGGCACGGGCTTCAGGATCGCGTTCCAGTAATTCCTTCAGCAAAACGTCGGCATTCACGGCCATGGTGCGGAACTTGTAGCAAAGAAAATGCTTGCCATTCTGACCTACGCGTTTGTGGCCGTAGAAGATGGGACGGCCCGATGCCATGACCTTGGCTGCGATCCACAGCAAGACGGGGGCGCCGATGATCAGTACGCCGACCGAGGCTATCAGATCAAAGCAGCGTTTAATCAGCTGCAAGCCTGGCCGCGCCAGGTTATTGCGCATGGTCAGCAGCAGCACTTCATGTGCAAAGAAATGGTTCACTTCCATGCCGTACAGGGGAAGTCCACGGACGGCAGGTACTACTTGCATATTGGCAACGCAACGGCTGACCTGCTGGATCATGCCCTGATAAGCGTCGATGCCGCCTTGCTCCAGGGCGACAACCGTATGTGGGTCGCCCAGCAGTTTAAGCGTTTGTTCCGGTTTTTCGCCCAGCTGAATGCAGGGCACAATTTGCTTGCTGCGGTTGACATAACGATGTTCGAGGCGGCCTTGACCTTCGGGGATCAGGAACGCAATCAGGCGGTAGCCCATTAACGCTTCCTCATCGAAAGCGCGTGCTGTTTGCAAGGCGTTGTCACCCCATCCGATGATGACCATGGGCCGTATCCAGCCGCCAGCTTTCATCAGCAGGTATTTGATCATGCCACGCAGCAGCAAGACACAGCATGGCACCAGCAGCCAGGTAGCCAGCAGTGCCTCGCGTGAGGAGTCGCGCTTGTCGAGGAAGACCAGGGCAGCATCGATCAAGCCCATGACCATGACGATCTTCAGGAGTTCCTTGATTTCATTCGAGTACGGACGGCGCTTGGCATGATGCCCCTTCAGCTTGAAGATAGCCACAGTGACCAGAGATAGCAGGCTGTAACTGAGCAGGCGCGAGCTATCCAGCCCGAAGCTGTTCAAGTCGGTGGCATCGAGGATCCATTTGCCAGCAAACCAGAATGCCATGAACATGGCAAGTGCATCGGCAAAGGTGAGAAAATATTTTTCTGCCCTATTGCTGCAATACCATTTCACTTCTTGTACAAAGATGCCTTCGATTGGTTTCATGATGACTTGCTAAACCTTATAAACTTCAGTGTGAATTTTTTTGCGATGCCGACTGCGTGGTGATGACGTATCTGATGAGTCAAGCGCGGCCGTAGCGGTCTTCAAAGCGGACAATATCGTCTTCCCCAAGGTAGCTGCCTGATTGAATTTCAATCAATTCCAGCGGTAGCTTGCCTGGGTTGGCCAGAGAATGGACAACGCCGAGGGGGATGTAGGTGGACTGGTTTTCGGTCAGCAAATATTCCTTGTCGCCATTGGTGATCTGGGCAGTGCCCGATACCACGATCCAGTGCTCGGCGCGGTGGTGATGCATTTGCAATGACAGCTTGGCGCCAGGCTTGACCGTAATCCGCTTGACCTGGAAGCGGTCGCCATTGCCGATGGAATCATAGGAACCCCACGGACGGAAGACTTCACGGTGCATGGTGGCTTCGGGGCGTTCCCTGGCGATCAGTTGCGCGACCATGGATTTCGTTTGTTGTGCCTGATCCGCATCCATGACCAGCACGGCATCGGCTGTTTCGACGATCACGGTATTGCGCATACCGATGGCGGTGACCAGGCGGCTACCGCTGTGCACCAGGCAATCGTTGCAATCCTGGATCAGTACATCGCCGTGGGTGCTATTCTGGCTGGCATCCTTTTCCGCCACATCGAGTACGGCTTTCCATGAGCCGATATCATTCCAGCCCGCATCGAGGGCGATGGTCGAGGCATGGCTGGTGCGCTCCATGACGGCGTAGTCGACGGCGATATCGGGACTGGCAGCGTAGGCATCCTTGTCCAGGCGAATGAAGTCAAGGTCGCTCTTCGCGGCGGCAATGGCAGCGCGGCAAGCGGCCAGTACGGCAGGTTGGAAACGCTCAAGCTCTTCCAGGTAACGGCTGGCGCGGAACAGGAACATGCCGCTGTTCCAGAAGTAATCGCCGCTGGCAATATATTGTTCTGCAAGCGCCAGGGCCGGCTTTTCGACGAATTCAAGTACGCGCTGGATCTGCCCGGTTGCCATGCCTTCGGCGCGGATATAGCCGTATCCTGTTTCTGGTCCCGTTGGCGTGATGCCAAAAGTCAGCAAATTACCTGCTTCAGCAGCCGTGCGTGCCAGCGCGATCGCGCGATGGAAAGCCGGGGTATCCAGTATGACGTGATCCGATGGCAGCACCAGCAAGAGTGGATCTTCGCCGTTCTCCATCGCATGCAAGGCGGCTGAGGCGATCGCCGGCGCCGTATTGCGGCGCATGGGTTCAAGTAACATGCGGCTATTTTCCAGGCCGATTTCACGCACTTGTTCTGCGACAATGAAACGCGAGGATTCGTTGCATACCAGTAGTGCTGGCGACACAGTATCAATGCCTGCCAGGCGCTGCAGCGTTTGTTGCAGCATGCTGCCTTGAGTGGACAAGCGCAGAAACTGCTTTGGGAACGCCTCCCGTGAAAGCGGCCATAAACGTGTGCCGGAACCGCCGCAAAGAATCACTGGTACGAGGGAGATAGTCATTTATGCATCATTGTAAATTGGATAGAGCTGAGTCATTCATCATTTGACATGTATTAAAACTTGCTTGGTTGCCGCGCTCGGATACGGTGGCATACGTACTGGCAAAAAATTAATATTGTCGATGGGGCAATATTTTAATAAATTACAAGAATCTTTGTACTCTCTTTCGACGCTATAGAATCAACGACACGCACTTTAGCGCGTCCAGTATTGTAGTTTGCTGCCCCTGTATTCTTATTGGTACGCAACGTTTTCAAGCAAAAAAGCAACAAATACGCACACGGCCGTCAAACTGAGGAGCAATACTGCTCCCGCTGCACAGTCCTTGGCAATCTTGATGCTCGGATGCAGCGACGGATGCAAGTGATCGATCAGGTGCTCCAGCGCGGTGTTAAACAATTCCGCAGCCAGAATCAGGCCACAATTGAGCAATAGCAGAGCCCACCACAGCAAGGAAGGTTTGTACCAGCAGAGCACGATGAGTACCATCAAGGCAGCCAGGCATTGCAGGCGAAAGCTCGATTCCAGGCGGAAGGCGGCGCTTATTCCTTGCAGAGCAAATCCCATGCGCTTGAAGAAAGATTGGTTCTTCATGGCAACTGTAGCGATGGCGTGGGATATGTCAATGGCATGAAAGCGGATCTCTTAAGAAATGGATGAGGATCGCAGGCGTGATCATACGATATGTCATCATTCGTACACAGCAGAAAGACTGCTGCCAATCTTTTTGATGTTGGATAAAAAGTAAAAAAGCCCGTTTTCAAATGAAAAGGGCTTTTATTGCAATAGCTAAGATATTTGAGTATGTCAACTATTGCGGTACCAGGCCTTCATCTTTCGGCTTGAGATCAAGCTGCAGAATGGACCTACCTGTCGCTGCCTGGGCAGCCAGGTATTAATGGTGGGTTGGGGTCGTGTGCGCGGTAGTCGAATCCGAGCTGGCGGCACCGGCCACAACGGCAACTGCTGCGCCGATTGCGATCATGGTGCTGACGCTCAGGCCGGCAACGGTGGTGCCGGCAGCTGCGCCAGCTGCTGGTGCAGCTGCTGCTGGTGCAGGAGCTGGGGCCGATTGAGCCATGGCTTGTGCGGAAGCGAAGCACAGGATTGCCGAAGCGATCAGAATTTTCTTCATGGGATATCCTTTTAGGTTGAACAGCGGGAATGCCAAACTGTCACGCGATTGTAGCAACATTTCTCCTGCTAGTCTGCGCCACACAGTTCACGGTAACAATAATTTATTCTATTTTAGCTGTATACCAAGTTATTCACGGTGTCTGATAAACCGCGATGTTGTTCTCTATCAACAAACCGCTATCGTGCCGATGTGGTTGCCTATGCGTTTTGTCACATGTCGCGAGAATTCCTGACGAGTTCGAACGAGCCGCACAAGTTTGCCAACTCCTTGCCATCGCGCGTAAAATGCAGGCTTCGCGGGTGTAGCTCAATGGTAGAGCAGAAGCTTCCCAAGCTTACGACGAGGGTTCGATTCCCTTCACCCGCTCCAATGAAAAACGGCGGAAAACTTGTTTCCGCTGCTCCTCAAGGCCTCCGCCGCTCCACAAAGCTATCATTCGCAACCTTTGAGGTAACGATGTCTCAGGGACAGTTGCCGTCTATCATCTTCTTTTTTCCGACATCGAGTAGCAGTTCTGGGGTGACAATACGTGACTTTTCCCTGCAGGCAATTTGCTATCCTCTTGAGTTCCTGTTGTCAAAAGCGAACAAATGATAGCGAGGGGCCATATGCCGAGGAATCGGACAAACAGCACGATCTGGATCTTAAGGAAGATATGAGCAATATAATGAAGAAGGCACTCGTAATAGTATGTTTGATGACGCTGGCAAGTTGTGCTGCGCGTAGTCATGGCCCATCTCTTCCTGATAACGCGTCCCTGGTTTTTCCCTCGGATTTGATGTCGGAGAAATCTCCTTTTGTTGAGATTGAGGTTGTTACTGATGGCGCAACATCATCGGGCGGTGGGGTGTGGTTAGGTGATGGTCAGGTTCTTACTGCGGCGCATATTTTTCTAGGAGTAAAGTCACCAGCTGATCCAATATTTGTGACTGTCCACGGCCAAAAAGTGAAGGCTGACGTTGTTTTCCACGGCCAGCCGCCCCACAACGATCTGCTATTGCTGAAAATTGATCAGACATCGTTCCCTGCCTCGCTGACAAAGGTTGTCCCGCCTAAGATTTGTGCAGACGTAGAGCCGGTTGGCGCGCAACTTTATATCCCTTCCCGCGACTCGGTTTATCAAACTTACGCCTCCCCAGCAGGCACGGTTATGTATAAGGGGAAAACTTGGTCCAATTCGACAACGGCGCTTCTTAGTCATGGCATATCTGGTAGCCCCGTTTATCAGGGAAAATCTGGCTGTCTTGCAGGTATCGTAAGTCGAATGGACATTCAGGCAAGCGGGACCGGCTCCCCTCAAAAACAACAGGCATGCATGAAAGCTACCCTTCAAGGAGAGGATGCTCATCTAGGTGTGACATGCACTGTTGATGCCAAAACAATCTTTATGACTGCGGATGATATTCAAGAATTTTTAAAAGAAGCCAGAACATATCTGCAGAGTCGAAGTGCCGGATAAACAGGTATCGTTCTTTCGATAATTTTGATGCGAATTCAAGGTTGAGGGAACGCTGAGAATAGTTTTATTCTTAGTTAGTCAACCTTGAATTCTACTTCGTGGGTGCCACAATCTTTCCTCGTCGCAAGTAGTGCCGTTGGGTTGTCTTCACGCTGTCGTGTCCCAAAAGATCGCTGGCCGCCTGGTCGCCGCGGTCATCCGAAGTATCATCAGCAGCCTTCGCGCGCAGGTCGTAGAACCAAAATGCCATGATGTCCTGAGCCAGCTCCGGTACATGCTTGGCCGCCCGTTTTTTTGCCGCGTCAAAGTGCGTGCGAAGCGCTGGCGCGGTTAGGCGTTTGCCGTGAATATTGGTCAGCAGCGCACCCGTCACGATCTTGTGCGTTGCTTTGCGCATTCGGATGCGTTCCATTAGCTTGGCCAGCTCTCCGGTGATGGTGATGCGCAGCGGCTGCTTGGTTTTCTCTTGCGTAATGACTAGGTGCCCTTCAATGATGTCTTGTTCAGTCATGCGCAATGCATCCGCTGGACGCTGGCCAGTCAGGTAAGCCAAGTCCATCGCATCCCGTAGCGGCGCGCTGCCGTGCATGCGTACAGCAGAGAACACTGCATCCGTAATGTAGACGGTACGCTTTGCCAGTGAGTGGCCTTGGATGCCCTCGCAAGGGTTCGGCAGGTCAGTGTAGCCCCAGCCGCGCGCATGGTTCCACATGGTGGAGAAAACCCGTTTGCAACGGTTAGCTGTGGTCGGCTTGTCGGCGTGGTCATCTAAGAACTGCCGAATGTGCATCGGCTTGATCTGCTCAAGCGGGGCCTCGGAAAAGGCTGCCAGCAGGTGCTTGATGTCTGACCGGTACATGCGCGCTGAACTGGCGGCGAGTTTTGGGACCGCCTCGACCAGGTAGCGTGTTTCCACATCGGAGAACGTCGCGTTGGCAATATGCTCTACCACGAGGTTCAGCTCAGCATATTTTTTTAGGGCCAGGATGAAGTCTGGCCCAAGTGGAATTTCCTTACGCGGTTTGTCCTTGGTGTACATGTAGTAGTACACCTTTCCGCTGCGCTGGATACGCGGATGCATGCACGGCGGCATGTTCAAATTACGTGTGTTTCGTCGGCCCATTTTTATTGATCCTTGGCATTACCCATGTTTTTTCCCGTGGCGCTTCCTTGCGCCCCTCAACTGCAGCGACCGCGACAACCGGCCGCCCGATGGCATTGACCCAAAAGGGGAGCCCCATCTTCCGCAGTGCCTCAATTTGCTTCGTTTTCATCTTCCGGCCGGTCAGGGCGCAAATATCGTCCATCGACAGGAAGGTGGCATTCGTCGCGATGCGGTCCGCCATACCGTGTCCCTAACTCAATGCGGGCGAGATTGCGGCCAGCGGCACGGCGCGGAACATGCCCGCCCACTGGTGATCCAGCTCGACCCACGCATGCAACTCGCCATTGCCCACGTCGCGGCGCAGGTCGTTGACGGTGCCGACCTGGTAGCCTTCATCGGTATCGAATGTCACGCGGTCGCCCAGGGCGATTTGCCGCGGTGAATCGGTCAGGGTGTTCAGCATTGCGGTGCTCCTTTCAGTTTGGCGGTAACGCCGCACACGCCGTAGCGGTCGATGGCGGCATCGATCACGTCGCCGCTGGATGCGGCAACCTCAAAAAATTCAAAGCGTTCGGTTTGCGTGCGAACGATCACGGCAAAGGTGCTCATGTGCCATCCCCTTCAAGGGGTGGGGAGTCAGAGACGATCAGCCGGGGATAGGGGCAGGCGTTGACGGCCGCCCAGGCGGCAATCACGGCTGTTTTTGCCTCGTCGGGCAGGTTGGCCACGGGCGCCGCTGGCGGCGTGGCCGGGGCAGGGCGGTCGGGGTGCGTACAGTTATTTACACGAGTCCGAGTGGGACAAGGCGCAAGCCATCGAGCACGTCGAAGCGTCGGCCGAGTTGCGCCTGGTGAAACTGATCGAAAAAGAGGTCAAGAGCGGTAGCGATTACAAGGAAATTGACTTGCTGGCGCGCACCATCGTGCAGATGGCGCGCGTGCGCCGCTATGAGCAGCCGGGCGGCAATGAGGTCGACCTCAATCCCAAGCTGGCGAACCGCAATGCGGGTCCGAAGAAGAAGCCGACGCGCAACGATTTCAGCGAAGAACAGAAAATCCAGCTGCTGGGCGCCTTCCAGGATTCGCTCTTCGACTATCAAAAGGTCTGGTATCGCAACGGCGACCAGCGCACGCGCGCCATCCTCAAAAGCCGCCAGATCGGCGCCACCTGGTACTTTGCCCGCGAGGCGCTGGCCGACGCCATGGAAACAGGCCGCAACCAGATTTTCCTGTCGGCGTCGAAGTCGCAGGCCCACGTCTTCAAGCAATACATCGTGCAATTCGCGCGCGAGGCGGCCGGCATCGAGCTGACGGGCGATCCTATCGTGCTGCCGAACGGCGCGCATCTGTACTTCCTGGGCACCAATGCGCGCACGGCGCAGGGCTACCACGGCAATTTCTACTTCGATGAATTCTTCTGGACACAGAATTTCCAGGAACTCAACAAGGTGGCCTCGGGCATGGCCATCCACAAGAAATGGCGCAAAACCTATTTCTCAACGCCATCCTCGACCACGCACCAGGCCTATTCATTCTGGACGGGCGAACTGTTCAACAAGCGCCGCGCCAAGGCGGATCAGGTGAACATCGATGTGAGCCATGGCCGCCTCTCGTCGGGTTTTACGGGCGAGGACAAAATTTGGCGCCAGATCGTCACCATCCTGGACGCCGAGCGCGGCGGCTGCAACCTGTTCGACATCGACGAGCTGCGCAACTTCGAATACAGCCCCGACCAGTTCGACAACCTGCTGATGTGCAACTTTATCGACGACTCGGCCTCGGTCTTCCCGCTGGCCGAGCTGCAGCGCTGCATGGTCGATTCCTGGGTGGAGTGGGACGACTACAAACCGTTGCTGGGCCTGCGCCCGTTCGGCAACCGGCCCGTGTGGATCGGCTACGACCCGGCCTTGAACGGCGACAGCGCCGGCTGCGTGGTGCTGGCGCCGCCGATGACGGCAGGCGGCAAGTTCCGCATTCTGGAGCGCCACCAGTGGCGTGGCCAGAGCTTCGAGGATCACGCCGACGCCATCCGCCAGATGACCGGCCGCTACAACGTCGAGTACATCGGCATCGACACGACTGGCATGGGCATCGGCGTGCTACCGATCGTGCGCGGCTTCTTCCCGGCTGTCACGGCGCTGAACTACTCGCCCGAAGTTAAAACCCGCATGGTGCTGAAAGCCAAAAACATCATCAGCAAGGGCCGGCTGGAGTTCGACGCCGGCTGGACCGATATCGCGCAATCCTTCATGGCCATCCACAAGACCCTCACCCCCAGCGGGCGGCACGTGACCTATGTCGCCGGCCGCAGCGATGAAACCGGCCACGCCGATCTGGCGTGGGCCTGCATGCACGCCCTCGATCACGAGCCATTCGAAGGCACCACCGACAACCACCACTCTTTCATGGAGATTTATTCTTGAACAAAGCACGACACATGCGCGCGCGCGGCCGGCAGGCCCAGGGCGCACCATCAACAGCGGCCACGGCGCCGGCCGCCGCCGGCATCGAGGCGTTTTCCTTCGGCGACCCCACGCCCGTGCTCGAGCACGCCGACATTCTCGACTGCTTCGAATGCTGGAAGAACGGCCACTGGTATGAGCCGCCCGTCAACCTGGCCGGCCTGGCCAAGTCCTTCAATGCTGGCGTGCACCACAGCAGCGCGATTCACTTCAAGGCCAACGTGCTGGCGTCCACCCTGATTCCCAGCAAGTACCTGTCGCGTGACGCCTTCAAGCGCATGGCCCTGGACTTCCTGACGTTCGGCAATGCTTATCTGGAAGACCGGCCCAGCCGCAGCGGCAAGGCGCTAAGCTATCAGCATGCCCTGGCCAAGTACATGCGGCGCGGTGTCGATCTGGATACCTATTATTTTGTGAACGGCTATCAGGCCGTGCACCAGTTCGACAAGGGCCGCGTCTTCCACCTGATGGAACCGGACGTGAATCAGGAGCTGTACGGCGTTCCGCAGTACTTGAGCGCCCTGCAATCGGCCTGGCTCAACGAGGCGGCCACGCTGTTCCGCCGCAAGTACTACAAGAACGGTTCGCACGCCGGTTTCGTCTTCTACATGACCGACGCGGCAGCGAATACCCAAGACGTCGATAACCTTCGCCAGGCCATGCGCGACAGCAAGGGGCCGGGCAACTTCCGCAACCTGTTCATGTACGCGCCGAACGGCAAGAAGGACGGCATCCAGATTCTGCCGGTGTCGGATGTGGCCGCCAAGGACGAGTTTTTCAACATCAAGAGCGTCACGCGCGACGACCAGCTGGCCGCGCACCGCGTGCCGCCGCAGCTCATGGGCATCCTACCGAACAATGCCGGCGGCTTCGGCGCCGTGGAACCGGCCGCGGGCGTCTTCGCGCCCAACGAGCTGGTGCCGCTGCAGGCGCAGTTCATGGCGATCAACGAGTGGGCCGGCGTAGAAGTGGTGCGCTTCGCCCCGTATGACCTGGCCAAGGGCGGGGAGGGCGCGGCATGAGCGACCATATCGACAACACGGACAAGATCATCTTTGCCGAGGTGGCGCGCGGCCTGGCCGCTGTGCGGCGCCGGCCGGGCCTCGCGGCGCATGGCTGCTGCCACTACTGCGACGAGGCGCTGGCGCCCGCGCTGCTGTTCTGCAACGTGGACTGCCGCGACGATTACGAGAAGGAGCTGGCGGCCAAGACCCGTGCCGGTCGCACAGGATGACCGACACGCCGCGCTAGCTGGCAGGGCAGGGGCGCGACAGCCCAGCCGCGCCAGAGCGCCCCAGCCACCGCACAAGCCGCCCATGAGGCGGCTTTTTCACGTCCCGCCGAATGATGTTGCTCCAGAGGCAAGAAAAAGTCCCATTTCGGCCCGGCGCGCGCAGTTGTCCCCCCTCCACACCTGCCCGCTATATAGGGGTCTTTTGACTCAAATTTGCGCCATGGCCGAAGGCGCATGAGGACTGGCGCGGCGGGGCGAAGAGGGGGCATGCGATTTGACGCATTTTGACGCAGTTTGAATAGCTGCTGGAAGGCATGGCAGCATCTCCGTGTATGTTAATGTGTTTTTGGCAATGCTCCTAAATGTTCCTGCTTCTTAGATTGATCCTATATCGGGTTTGACGCGATCCTGTTTTGGGGTTATAGTTCTTTCCTGGATTTTTCATTCAACGTTACACAAAAGACAGGACCATATGCCAAACCGTAAACCCTCAGAAGTCGCATTGATGATAATTGTCTTGCTCGTTCGCTCTGGCGAAAAGCGAGGAAGAATTAGTAAGAAGACACTTCAGTTGGTCTCTAAGAGATCTGTGATCAGAGCATCTTTTGTTGTCAAACTGCAGAGCATAATGGATGACTATGGGTATATTTTCACTGAGATTGACGGCGGGGGATATGGCATCATGCCTAGCCAATCTTTACGGGCTGCCAAAGCAATTACTGTAAAGAATCATTGTAACGATGAGGTCTTACGACGTCAGATTCATAAGGGCACTGGTTTGAAGGATGAGCAGAAAAACAGCTTAATGATCGAAATTATGGGAGGCGGTGGAGAACATGATGACGATGCGGACGAATAGTAGCTTCAACCGTGCCTTTTAGTTGCAATCCGAATAATGCTTGATGAAAGTATTTTCATTTTCAGATATGAGGTCGCACTTGTGGCCATGCGAAAATTACCTGAAATTGCCTCAGCCGGGTGGCTGCCGCTGTGAGCGCGAGAGTAAGCGAAAGCTGTTTTTTTGAGCCAAGTTTTAATTAGCGAAATTCCTATTCAAACACCAGCCTTTGTTTTAGTTTTATGGGAGCGAAAGGAAAAAAATGCCCGAGAGCTTGTGCTCTAGGGCATTTTTTACTTATTGATAGGCGACATAAATGGAACTCGTCAAAGCAGCCTCATTCGTTGAGTTCTGGTATCACCTAAGGTAGTTTCTTATAAATGGTCGATTGTCGTGTGCTCGTAGATTTATTGTCTAAATGGTATATTTTATTGCATTTAATGCACGACCTACTCTCTATGCTCGTGCGCGCTCGCGCTCTTGAATCTGAACTCGATTTTGTATTTGCGTGTAAAGCTGAGGTTCGATATTTTCTCTATCAGTTATTGTAATGGCAAGAGCATATGCTTCTTCCTCTAGTGACATTTGCGCCCCCCAATCTGGTCGATCTTGTCGTGTAACAACTACAAACCATTTCACGTTTGGAGAAAGCTGTTTGAAGCTCCATATTGATGCTTGTACGGTACCCTTACTGCGAGCCTGTGACGTTATTTCACGATTGGTTACTGCATCATCATTGCGAACTTTAGTCTCGTCTTGTAGATCGTGATTAAATGATCGCTCAACGTCAGCAAGTGATTTTCCCTTAACTAACTTGAAAAATATTTTAGTAGCGACGTAGTCTAGCCTAGTTGTTCGAACCGCAGGAGAATGTGCTAGTGATACACGTAACTCGCGCTTTGCCCGCTGTGAGCGCAAAAAGTGTTCGGGAAGCGGTAGTTCAAAGAACTGATGAGTATTGTTTTTAATGGTGTTTTCGGAATGTAAAACAACTGCCGACTCGGATGACCTGAACAGTGCATCTGTATCAATTGCACCATAGCCCATCACATCTCGCTGCAAATCACTTTTGTTCTCTTCTTTGTGGCTGTCAATATGATTTTTTGTAAAAATTCCAACACTCTCGTTAGGAATCGATGCTTGATTGACAAGCATGGCTCTAAGTAAATTTGCGGACGCTGTCGGATATTCATTTAACAAGCGTGCAGCTAGATGCGTGATATAGGGCGCAGCGAAGCTAGTTCCAGAAATCTCTTTAAATAGAGTTCTACCAATAAATTCATGATTCAAACACAAGACACCCATGCCACGCGCCTCGGCTTGCCACTGTTTTCCCTCGGTGCGCATTGGAGAGGCAATATTGCCGCCAGTAGCCACTAAGTCTGGCTTTATTGCGCCCTTGACTGAAGGGCCATGACGTGTGAAAGGTGACGGCTGGCGTTCGCCGGCTGGCGTCAGGGCGTGAATTTCAGGGTATTTTTGCTCATTTTCATGGGCATTATGTCTGGCCAAACTTCCCACAGTGATTGCATTTAATGCAGGTGCCGGGTCAATGATGATTGATTCTGGGCAGCTTAAGTAGCTAGGATATTCCTCTCGCCAACTCTCTTTTGGAATGGGCGGCTCTTCGCACCCATTGAAATTTCCCGCAGAGACAATGAAGAGTACATCGTACTCTCGGGCCAGTTTGTCAAGAATGTAGGCAATTCCTTTGACATGAAAGCCATCGTAGGGAGAGTTGGTGTTTCCGATTGAAAGATTGAATATACGACAACCTTGTTCGCCAGCAAAGTATGCGACTGCTTTTTCTAAGGTGCTTTCTATAGTCTTTTCATCGTATTTTGTCTCACCCGTATCCTTGTCACGCGACAGGATCTTACCGCTATAAAGCCAGAATTCAGGTTTCCAATAATTACTAGCCGCTGCGGCTTCCAGATCACCATAGAGCGCGATGCCAGCCACAGCGGTGCCGTGACCAGCATCATCTTCTGCCTCTTCGCCAGTAACAAAGCTGGTATTTTCTGCAATTGCGGATCGTAGCAATGGATGATTTGTGTTGATACCACTATCCAAAATACAAACTCTTGCACTATTTTCTGCCGGTGCTGAAATTTCGCCTGGAAGTTTGGCTATGTCAAAGTTCATCTGCGAATAATTGATCCCTGATTTTGGCAGCAAATCGACGTAGCGTATGTCAGTATGCTCAAGTAACAGGTCAGCCTGCGCCAGTGTTACCTCTACACGATACATTATTAAACTGTCTAGACTGACTTGATCAATTTGTCGAATATGATTTGCCCTTAGCCAAGCTGTGAAATCTTGGATGAGTTTTTGCCTGAGCGGATGACGGCTTGACTGTACTGGCCATAACTCAATATCGAGACGGAAAGTATCATTTTTTGGCAGGCCATAAAATTTTACAGCCCAGCTTTCGCGGTCAGATCTTGTCCAATTATCTACATTCTCTAGGGCAGTTAGAATTTGTTTGTATGTAATATTGGCATCATTTTTGCCAAGACGCGATAGGTGATCTGAGAACTTAGCTAGTCCAGCTTCATTTGCAAAAACAATACAGATATTGTTGCCTTCTTGACTTATAAACTCGACACCATGTTTTATAAGATTTTTTATGTCAAGCATGCCGGTATATTCCAGCTTCAGAATGAATCTATCTTCCACCGAGGAAACCTGTTTCTTGGCTTGAGCGAACGCATTGCCTAGCGCCTGGTTTAATTTCTGGCCATGGCCAGCAAGATCTCCCCGCTTAAATGTCGGAATATTGTAATCTCTTGTACGGCGATCATTTTCGAGCTTCTCTTTTGTTATTTTGATATGCTTGTACTGCTCTGCCATACAAAAGCTCCTCAGTTATTTATCGTCGTATTTCTTTCCCAAGTGCGCTTTTAAGGTCATTTAGAGAGAGGAATTCTTGGCCCTTAAGGATCATCCTCTTGGCAGCTCTTCGAACTACTCTTTCGATATCAGCTCCACTAAGGCCGTCGAAAAGCTCCACGATCTCTGGCCCGTCAATTTCAAATTGACGTCGCACCCCACGTAGTTTAGATGATAATAGCTTAATGATCATATCTTTGGAAGGCTTAGAAAACTCGATAATGTCTTCGAAGCGCCTCCAAATTGCGCTGTCGAGAATTTGTTCATGATTGGTAGCTGCAATAATTAGGCTTTTTCCTTGATATGCATCAATCATTTGGAGTACGGCATTGACTACTCTGCGCAATTCTCCGTGCTCGCCACTGTCTGCTCTTTCCTTGCCGAGTGCGTCAAATTCGTCGAACAACGCAACCATAGGATACTCACTAATATAGTCGAATACTTTTCGTAAGTTCGCTGCAGTCTCGCCCAGGAAGGATGAAACCAGCGCGTCAAGCCGAACTACGGCTAGTGGCATATCCAATTCACACGCGATAACTTCAGCGGTAAGTGTTTTACCGCAACCAGGCGGGCCAAAAAAAAGGACACGGTTGGCAGGCCGCATTCCATATGAACGAAGGATGTCTTCGCGCCTGTGTTCACCCAATAGTTCTTCCACAGCATCCAATCCTGCAGAAGGAAGAATCAGTTCATCTAGTGACCTTTGAGGGTGCCTGATATCAAGCAGAGGGAGTCCTCGTTCCTTGTCTGTCGGCACAGAAGGTGTGAGACGTGAAACTTTCCCACGTCGATCTGCCGTCGAGGAATAAAGAATTTTCTCTAAGTCATTTGCGAGTAGGTGATGTTGCTTAAGTCGCTCCTCTTCGATGATTGACTCAGAGGCTAAGCGAAATGCATCTTTATCTCCAGCGGTTCCCGCCTTCAACAGTTGTCGTAATATTTTTCCGCTAGCCATATTAGCCTCGGTACTCCATGCAATCGGTACTATTTTTTAGGATTGGTTTGATTTTACTCTACATTCAATAACCATTTTGGCAATCATCGTAGATAAAAAAAGGCTGTCATTTTGTTGTCATTCCTGCGCTAAAACAGCCCAAAAATACTCCAAAAAATGACAGCCTTCTTGTTGCCAATTACTTGATCTTGAGAAATTCAGCGTCGGAGACTGCTCCATCCGAAACCGTAAGTTTCGGATTCGATGTTCGGTATGCGTCCGCGACCATGACTTGAGTATATCGCATCGTACGGGTCGTCAAGCGGGAATGATTTTACTCCACAAACGAAAAATCGGGCGCATGGATGCAGGCCTGCGGCACTGCTATAATGTCACCTTTGCGGAGCAAAAACGGGCCGTAAGCCCGCATGGTTGTTGAGTTCCTTGTCGAGCTTCCCAAGCTTACGACGAGGGTTCGATTCCCTTCACCCGCTCCATTTTCCGCTGGCGCCTGGTTTTGTGCGGCGCGGCCACTATTTTCCTCATTCCCATGTCTTCTGATACCCCAGCAAACGGCCCGGCACGGCCGATGATGTACGATCCGACCGAACACCGCATCCGCAGTTTCGTGACCCGCGCAGGACGGCTGTCTGTCGCGCAGGCGCGCGCGCTCGAGACCTTGGGGCCGAAGTTCCTGCTGCCTTTCGCCAAGGAGTCCATGGATTTCGAGCAGGTGTTTGGCCGCAAGGCGCCCGTGATTCTGGAAATCGGCTTTGGCATGGGTGCGACGACGGCGCATATCGCCAAGGCCATGCCGGAGAAGGATTTCATCGGCGTCGAAGTGCATACACCCGGTGTTGGCAGCCTGTTGAAGCTGATCGGCGAAGAGTCGCTGACGAATCTGCGCTTGCTGCAGCACGATGCCGTGGAAGTGCTGACGCACATGATTTCTGCCAATTCGCTGGCCGGTATCCACGTGTTCTTCCCCGATCCATGGCACAAGGCGCGCCACAACAAACGCCGCCTGATCCAGTCGCCGTTCGTCAAGCAATTGACCGATCGTCTGGCGCCGGGCGGCTATCTGCATTGCGCCACCGACTGGGAAGATTACGCGGTGCAAATGCTGGAAGTGCTGGGCGCCGAGTCGCAGTTGCGCAATAGCGCAGAGGGATACGCGCCCCAACCCGCATATCGTCCACTGACCAAGTTTGAAAACCGCGGCTTGAAGCTGGGCCATGGCGTGTGGGACCTGGTGTTCATCAAGAAATAACCTGGCGGTTTGCCCACCTGTGCCGTTGGCACGAGAAAAAGCCTGCCGCGGCGACGCCGCAGGCTTTTTTATGTACGCGCTATCGTGCGCTGGCTAGGCAAGGTGGGCGAATTACGGTAGTCTTATCTTTTTTGCATTGATTGATATTATGTCCAAGAAAATACTCGTGACCGGCGCATCCGGTTTCATCGGTTCGCATACCTGTGTCGAATTGCTGGCTGCCGGTTTCGAGGTAGTCGCGGTGGATAATCTGTGCAACAGCGCGCGCGAAGCGATGGCGCGTGTGGAGCGCATTGCCGGCAAAAGCGTGCCCTTCTACGAGGCGGACGTGCGCGACCGCACGGCCATGGCCGCCGTCCTGCGCGAGCACACCATCGATGCCGTGATCCATTTCGCAGGCTTGAAAGCCGTGGGCGAATCCGTGGCGCAGCCACTGATGTATATGGATAACAATGTATCGGGCACCGTGGCGCTGCTGGAAGTGCTGGCGGCGGCGAACGTGAAGCGTTTTGTGTTCAGTTCGTCGGCCACCGTGTATGGCGATCCGGAAGCCTTGCCGATCCTGGAATCGTCGCGTCTGTCCGTGACCAATCCGTACGGCCGCTCCAAGCTGATGGTCGAGCAGATACTGGCCGATCTCGTGCATGCCGATGCGCAGTGGCAAGTCGGCGTGCTGCGCTACTTTAACCCCGTTGGCGCGCATGTCAGCGGCTTGATCGGCGAAGATCCGGCCGGCATCCCGAACAACCTGATGCCTTTCATCGCCCAGGTGGCCGTGGGCCGCCGCGAGCGCCTGGCTGTGTTCGGCAACGACTACGATACGCCGGACGGCACGGGCGTGCGCGACTACATCCACGTGGTCGACCTGGCGCTGGGCCACGTGGCCGCTTTGAATCGCCTGTTTTCCACCGAGGGCGGCTTTACCGTCAACCTGGGCACGGGCCACGGCTACAGCGTGCTTGACACCGTACGCGCGTTCGAAGCCGCCAGCGGCCGCAAAGTCCCCTACGACATCGTGCCGCGCCGTCCCGGCGACATCGCCAGCTGCTACGCCTCGGCCGACAAGGCAAAGCAATTGCTGGGCTGGCAAGCGCAGAAAAACATCGACGACATGTGCCGCGACCACTGGCGCTGGCAGCACCAGAACCCGCAAGGCTACCTTGCCTGAGAGAAGAGAGATTTACTTAGTTTTGGCATAGCAGTAATGCATCTTGCCAGTTTGGTAATCCGCAGAAAGTCTCCATCAGTTTCTGCGACGACAGTACCGAATTGGCAGGTCGCTGCGCCGGGACCGGGTACTCGGATGCCAATATCGGTGTCAGCTGCGGCTTTTTTGTGACCGATGCATGGGCCATGATCGCTTCGGCAAAGCCAAACCACGTGGTTTTTCCTTTAGCCGTCAAATGGTAGAGCCCGGAGTGCCCGTCCCACCACGCTTGCTGGTCGGCGGCGGCCAAGCTTTGCGCTACGATGTGCGCGGTGGTATCGGCGATGGTACGGCTCCATGTCGGAGCGCCGAATTGATCTGACACGATGTTCAGCGCGTCACGCTCCTGGGCCAGGCGGCGCATGGTGAGCAGGAAGTTTTTGCCATGCGTGCTGTACACCCAGCTCGTGCGTAGAATAAGGTGGGTTACGCCCGTGGCTTGAATGGCCTGTTCGCCCGCCAGCTTGCTGCTGCCGTAAACATTCACTGGACAGGTAGGATCAGTTTCCAGATAGGCACTGTCCTTGTTGCCATCGAACACGTAATCGGTACTGTAATGTATCAGTGTGGCGCCAAGCTTTTTGGCTTCCTCTGCCATGACGCCGGGAGCCTCGCCATTGATGCGCAGTGCGAGTTCCGGTTCGCGTTCCGCTTGATCGACCGCGGTATAGGCGGCAGGGTTGACGATCAGCGTAGGCTTCACACGGCGAATGACGTCCCGCACCTGTTGCAGATTGCTCAAATCCATTTGACTACGGTCCAATGCGATGACCTCGCCCAAGCCTTGCAGGCTGCGTTCGAGCTCATAGCCTACCTGTCCAGTTCTTCCGGAGATTAAAATACGACCCATGAGTGTTCCTGTTTATATTGGTGTCAATAGTATGCCTGAAGGTGGCTGGATTAAGTGAAAGCGTCCGTCAGTTTTTCAGTGCCTTGTCTGGTAAAAGTTGACATGCGCCACCCATAAAAAACCCCGCTGCACATCACTGTGCAGCGGGGTTTTTTTTGTAGTCTTCCTAGCCGGATATTATGGGTAGAGGCCGCGCACTTCGCGAGCCTGCAGCACGCGCGTGCACGCCAGGATGAAGGTGGCGGTACGCATCGACACTTTCTTCTCTTGCGACACTTGCCATACCGAGTCGAACGCTTCGCGCATGATGCGGGTCAGGCGGCTGTTGATTTCTTCTTCCGTCCAGAAGAAGCTCGAGAAGTTCTGCGCCCACTCGAAGTAGCTGACGGTTACGCCGCCGGCGTTGGCCAGCACGTCCGGTACGATCAGCACGCCGCGGTCGGTCAGGATGTCGTCCGCTGCCGGCAGGGTCGGGCCGTTGGCGCCTTCCAGGATGATCTTGGCGCGGATGACTTGTGCGCGTTCAGCCGTGATCTGCTGTTCCAGCGCGGCCGGGATCAGGATGTCGCAATCGATGCCCCAGAAATCTTCGCGTGGCACGAATGCCTCGGCGCCCGGGAAGCCTTCTACGCTGCCCACTTCGGCTACGTGTGCCAGCAATTGCGGGATATTCAAGCCGCCGGAGTGCACGACGGTCGTTTTGTGGTCTTGTACCGCGACCACTTTCGAGCCGGCTTCAGCGAACATGCGTGCAGCGACGCCGCCCACGTTGCCGAAACCTTGCACGATGACTTTCGCGCCTTCGAGCGACATGCCGACCTTGGCGGCCGCATCGCAACCGACGACGAACACGCCGCGGCCCGTCGCATCGCGACGACCCAGGCTGCCGCCCAGCGAGATTGGCTTGCCCGTTACCACGCCGGTCGACATATTGCCGCCGATCATGGCGTAGCTGTCCATCATCCACGCCATGACTTGTTCATTCGTGTTGACGTCCGGCGCCGGGATATCCTTGTTCGGTCCGATGATCATGCTGATCTCGCTCGTGTAGCGGCGGGTCAGGCGTTGCAGTTCGTTGCGCGACAGGGTCTTCGGATCGACACGGATACCGCCCTTGGCACCGCCGTATGGCACGTTGACCGCTGCATTCTTGACCGTCATCCAGGCCGACAGGGCCATCACTTCCGACAGGGTCACGTCCTGGTGGAAGCGCACGCCGCCTTTGCCCGGGCCGCGCGACAGATTGTGCTGCACGCGGTAGCCTTCGTAGTGGGCAATGGTGCCGTCATCGCGCTCGATAGGCACGTCGACCGTCAGGATGCGCTTTGGACGCTTCAGCGTTTCCACCCAGCGCGACAGGTTGCCCAGGTATGGCGTAACGCGGTCGATCTGCTCGAGGTAGACGCCCCATGGGCCAAGGTCTTCAGGATTGAGGTAGGAAGGAAGTGCGTGCTTGCTGGTCATGCTTGATAAGCTCCTGGACAATACGAATACGTTAGAGGCACAGCCGAGATGCAGCTGCGCGCAGCGGAACCGCATCGTAGGCGATAGCCTCATGCCCCGGCCAATGCTTTGTGCGCATCCGGTTATGCATTTATTGCATAGTTAGAGGAGATCAGGAGGGAATTGTGGTGACAGCTGCGCGCCGGCGTTTTTTCCCGCCGCGCGCCTTGCCATCTTGCGCCTGCACCAGGTACTGCCACAGGCTTTCGACGATTTGCTTGCCGGGACGCAGGCTGGACGGGCGTTCGCGATACAAGCGGATTTCCAGTTCGATTTCCCAGCCGGGCGCGCCGCCGTCGGCGCGTGCCAGGTGCTTGTATTTGACGTCGCGCATGACGGCCGATTCGGGCAGGAAGGCGATGCCGCGGCCTTCCAGGGCCATCATTTTGAGGCCTTCGGCCATGTCCGTTTCATAGCAGGTTTCCAGGAACAGGGGCGCCTTGGCGTCGGCCAGCAGCAATTCCACCATGCGTCCCAGGTAGGCATTGCTGGTGTAGGAAAGGAAGGGCAGCGGCTCCTTGGCGCTGCCTGGCAGGACGAAGTCCGGCACCTTGTCCTGGCCGCAGCGCGCATACGCGCGCAGGGTTTCGCGGCCCATCACCAGCATGTCGTAGCGGCCCGGGTCCAGCTGCACCGGTTGGCGCGGATGGTGGTAGCACAGCAGCAGGTCGCAGCCGCCATCGACCAGCTGCAGCACGGCGTCGTGCACGTTCAGGGCCATCAGGCGGCTGTTGATCGGCGCAAAACCCTCTTCCAGCGCCGTCAGCCACTTCGGCATGAAGGTCAGCGACAGGGTATGCGGCACGGCGAAATCGACGCTCGTTTGCGTGGCCGCCCGCTTGCCGCGCAACAGGGCGCGCACGCCGTTGATCTGCCCCAGCATTTCCAGCGCCTGCTCGTAGAACACGGCGCCGGCCGGCGTCAAGCGCGTCGGGTAGGAGGTGCGGTCGACCAGGTCGATGCCGAGCCAGTTTTCCAGCGACTGGATGCGCCGTGAGAATGCCGGCTGGGTGACATGGCGCAGGGCCGCGGAACGGCTGAAATTATGCGTTTCAGCGAGCGAGATGAAGTCTTCCAGCCATTTGGTTTCCATCGCGGGACCGTTCCGTTATCAAGGGCACAGGCAAAGTAAAGTGGTCAAGGCGTCTCGGGCGATGCCGCTGGCTGGTACAGCGCGGCGGGCAGGCCAAAGAAGGACGGCGGACCCAGGGTCGTGCCATCGAGCGAGCCGCCCGCGTTCAAGCCCTTGTTGATGGCCGCCAGCAAGGAGCTGCGGTTGGCCAGATTTTGCAGCAGCGCGCGCGGGCCGTTGTGAAAGGTATGCTGGGCGATATCGGCGGCGACGACAAAAATCGGCTCGCGGCGCAAGAGGAACTCCACCCATTCGCCGTCCTCGTCCTGCGCGCAGAACGTATTGGGCAGGGTCATGTTTTCGGCGCCGGGAAGGTGTGACGCCAGCACCAGTCCAAAAGCTTCCGGCACCACGTCGGCCAGGCGGCGCACGGTGAGGTCGTCCTGCACCAGGGCGCGTACTTGCGCTTCCACCGCATCTTCGGCGTCAGGCTGGGCGCCCAGGATTTTCACGGCCTGATAGATCAGGTCCGGCGAGAGTGCTTCCATCAAATCATCTCCAGAATCATGGCGACGATTTCGTCGCCGTACGAGGCCAGTTTTTTCTCGCCCACGCCGCTCACGCCGCGCATCTGTTCCAGCGAAGTGGGCTTGGCCTTGGCGATTTCGCGCAAGGTGGCGTCGACGAAAATCACATAGGCGGGCACGTTGTGCGTGCGCGCCGTCTCCACGCGCCACCAGCGCAGCTTGTCGAAGATCGCCTGCTCGCTTGCCGATAGATCCGTCTCGACATAGCCCTTCGCCACGCTGGTGCTGCGCTTGCTGGTTTTCACCGGTTTCTGGTACTGGCGCAGCTGTACTTTCTGGCCGCCCTTGAGCACGGGGCGCGAGGCGTCCGTCAGTTTCAGCGAGCTGTATTGTTCATGGTCGACCGAGACGAGACCCAGCGCGATGGCCTGGCGCAGGATCGATTTCCATTCCGCTTCGCCCAGGTCCGAGCCGATGCCAAACACCGACAAGGAATCGTGGTGCCAGGTCTTGATGCGTTCCGATTCCACGCCGCGTAGCACGTCGATCACGTGGCCGCCGGCGAAACGCTGGTCGACGCGGTAGATGGCCGACAGCAGTTTTTGCACGGGCACCGTGCCGTCGAACGATACGGGCGGCACCAAACAGGTGTCGCAATTGCCGCACGGCGAAGCCGGTTCGCCGAAGTATTCGAGCAATCGCATGCGCCGGCAGCTGAGCGTTTCGCACAGGCCCAGCATGGCGTCGAGTTTGACGCCCAGCACGCGCTTGAAGGTGTCGTCCGCTTCGGACTCGTCGATCATGCGCCGCTGCAGCACCACGTCCTGCAAGCCGTACGCCATCCAGGCGTTGGCGGCCATGCCGTCGCGGCCCGCGCGTCCCGTTTCCTGGTAATAGCCCTCGATGCTTTTCGGCAGATCCAGGTGGGCCACGAAGCGCACGTCGGGCTTGTCGATGCCCATGCCGAAGGCGATGGTGGCGACCATGACGATGTTTTCTTCGCGCAGGAAGCGCGCCTGGTTGGCGCTGCGCTTGGCGTACTCCATGCCAGCGTGATACGGCAGGGCGCGGATGCCGCTCTGGTTCAGAAATTCCGCCGTCTCTTCGACTTTTTTGCGCGACAGGCAGTACACGATGCCGCAGTCGCCCGCGTGTTCCGTGTTGATGAAGTCGAGCAGCTGCTTGCGGCCATTCGCCTTTTCCACGATCTGGTAGCGGATGTTCGGGCGGTCGAAGGACGAGACGAACTGGCGCGCGTCTTCCAGCTGCAAACGCAAGGCGATTTCGGCACGTGTCTGCGGGTCGGCCGTGGCGGTGAGCGCGATGCGCGGCACGTCCGGGAACTGCTCGTGCAGCACCGACAGCTTGATGTATTCGGGACGGAAGTCGTGGCCCCACTGGGCCACACAATGCGCCTCGTCGATGGCGAACAGGGATATCTTCGACGCCTGGAACAGGTCCAGGCAACGCTGCGTCATCAGGCGCTCGGGCGCCACGTAGACGACATCGATGCCGCCCGTGCGCACCAGGCGCTCGATGCGGCTCGCTTCTTCGTAGGTTTGCGTGGAATTGAGGAAGGCGGCGCGCACGCCGACTTCGGCCAAAGCGTCCACCTGGTCCTGCATCAGCGCGATCAGCGGCGAGACGACGACGCCGACGCCATCGCGCAGCAGCGCGGGAATCTGATAGCACAGCGACTTGCCGCCGCCCGTGGGCATCAGTACCAGCGCGTCGCCGCCATGGCTGACGTGGTCGACGATGTCGGCTTGCTGGCCTCGGAAGGCCGGGTAGCCGAAAACGGTTTGCAGCAGGTGCAGCGCGCGCTGGTTAAGATCTTGATTCATAGTGCCTTATTCTGCCCAAACAACCCAGCCGTAGTGGGCGCTGGCCAACACCAGCAAGCCGAACACAATGCGGTACCAGGCGAAAAACGTGAAGTCGTGCGAGCTGATATAGCGCAGCAGCCAGCGCACGCACAGGAAGGCGGAGATGAAGGCGGACACGGTGCCCAGGCCGAACAGGGGCACGTCGGTGGCCGACAGGATATCGCGCGCCTTGTACAGCGAGTAGAAGGTGGCCGCCAGCAGGGTGGGGATGGCCAGGAAGAACGAGAATTCCGTGGCCGTCTTGCGCGACAGGCCCAGCAGCATGCCGCCAATGATGGTCGAGCCGGATCGGCTGGTGCCGGGAATCAGCGCGAACGCTTGCGCGCAGCCCACTTTCAAGGCGTCGAACGGCGTCATTTCATCGACCGAGTTGACGCGCACGGTGACGGGATTGGTGCGCGCGCGGCGCTCCACCAGCAAAATCACGATGCCGCCGATGATGAAGGCCATGGCCACCGGTACTGGTTTGAACAGCGCATGCTTGATCATCTTGCCAATCGCCAGACCGATGACGGCCAGCGGCAGGAAGGCGATGGCCACGTTCAGCACGAACTTGCGCGACTTCGCTTCGCTGCCAAAGGTGGTCAGCACGCTGCCGATGCGCTGGCGGTATTCCCAGCACACGGCCAGGATGGCGCCGGCCTGGATGGCGATCTCGAAGACATCCATGACTTCTTTCGATACATCCTTGGTAAAGTCGAGCAGGCTGCCGGCCAGGATCAGATGACCGGTGGACGAAATCGGCAAGAATTCGGTAAAACCTTCGACCAGCCCCATGATGATGGCTTTTAACGCAAGAATGAGATCCATAGATGTATAAAAGGGTATAAGTACGGGTATAAGTGACAGGATGGGGTGAGTGTGCGGCGCCCGCAATGTGCGCGGGGTCGAAGCTTACCATGCCGCAGGCCCGGCTAGCCGATTTGGGCGCTGGCGGACAGCGGTTTTTTGCCGCTGCCAGCCAGGCAAGGGAAGGGTTCAGGAAGCCTGTTTTGCCGGCGCCACCAGGCGCGCGCTGGCCGCCACCAGCAGCAGGGCGGCGCCCAGCATGGCGAAGGCGATATTCAGGCTGGTAGCGTGCGCCACGAAGCCGATCACGGCCGGACCGGCCAGGATGCCCGCATAGCCGATGGTGGTGATGGCCGCCACCGCCAGGCTGGCCGGCATGGCATGTTGCTGGCCCGCCGCCGTAAACAGGATGGGCACGATGTTTGCCGCACCGAGGCCGATCAGCACGAACCCAAGCATGGCCAGGCTGGCATGCGGCGCCAGCACGGCCAGGAAGAAGCCTGCCGCCGCGCACAAGCCGCCAAAAGTAAGCACCCGCTTGCCGCCAAAGCGGCTGACCACCTTGTCGCCCGTGAAGCGGCCCACCGTCATGGCGATGGCGAAGGCGGCATAGCCGAGGCCACCCTTGGCTTCTTCCACGCCGCGCGTGGTGGTGAGGAACAGGGCGCTCCAGTCGAGAATCGCGCCTTCGGCCAGAAAGACGATAAAGCACAGCAAGCCGATGAAAATGACGGCGCCATGCGGCATGACGAACAGCGGCGTCTTTTCGCCGGTTGCGGACGCCGTCGGCAGCAGATGGCCTTGCGCCGCGCCCAGCACACCGCACAGCAGCAGCATCACCACGACGCAGGACCAGGCCGGCGTCAGGCCCAGCCACAGCAGCAGGGCCATGCAGGCCGCGCCGGCGAAGCCGCCCACGCTGAACAGCGCATGAAAGCCCGACATCATGGCGCCGCCGTTGGCCTTTTCGATGATCACGGCCTGGATGTTGATGGCCACGTCAAACGTGCCCATGGCCGCGCCGAACACCAGCAGCACCAGGCCCAGCTGCAACGGCGTGGCGGCCAGCGACAGGCCGGGCAGCACGGCGGTCAGCAGCAGGCCGGCGCAGACGATGACCTTGCGGCAGCCGAAGCGTGCCGTGAGCATGCCCGTAAACGGCATCGCGCACAGCGAACCGGCGCCCAGACACAGCAGCAAAATGCCCAGGGTGGCTTCATCGAGGCCCAGGCGCGACTTGGCGTAGGGAACCAGCGGGGCCCAGGCCGCCATGCCGAGGCCGGCGGCAAAGAAAACCAGGCGCGTGGCGCGTTGTTGCAGGGTTCCTGTGAGATGCATGGGGGAGCTTTTCAAGAGTCGGGTGGATAAAATCAGGCGCGGGCGCGCAAGATCTGCACGCCCAGCCGTTCAAAGGCGGCCACGTGGGCCGCATCGGCATCGGCTTCCAGTACCAGGTGCTGCAGCAAGCCCGTGGCCAGCACGCCGAATGGCGCGGCCGTGCCCAGCTTGTCGCTGGTGACGGCGACGACTACCGCCTTGCTGGCACCGGCGATGCTGCGCTTGAGCTCGGCCTCGTCGTAGTTGAACGCCGTCACGCCCGCGTCCGCATCGGCGCCGCAGGCACCGAGGAAACACAGGTCGGGATGCATGCGCTCGACCGTGCGCAAGGCTTGCGGCCCCAGGCTGGCGCCCGCGCGGCGGTCGACCCGGCCGCCAGCCATGATCAGCTCGATTTCCGGACGTTCCATCAGCGCCATGGCGATCGCTGGCGCGTTGGTGATGACAGTGAGCGCCAACGGCGGCAAGGCGCTGGCGATGGCCAGGTTGGTCGAACCCGCGTCGAGAAACAGCACCTGCCCCGCGCGCACGAGGGACACGGCCGCCTGCGCCAGACGCGCCTTGCGCTCGGGCGCTTCCTGCTTGCGCTGCGTCAAAGTGCCGCCGTCGGGCGCCAGCGGCAGGGCGCCGCCATACACGCGCTGGCACAGGCCGGCCGCCGCCATCTCGCGCAGGTCGCGGCGTATCGTATCTTCGGAAACATCGAGCTGGCGCGCCAGGTCCAGCGCCAGCACGCGGCCATCGGCGTGCAATTGTTGCTGAATCAGCGCGTGGCGTTGTTTGAGGAGCAGGGTGGCGGACATGGTGAACTTGTAAACGTGCAGGAATGTGCATGAATATACGCAAACGTGCAGATGTGGTCAACCGTTATCTGCCAGCCGCCGCCGCGCCGTTCAGGGCGCCGTCAGCCGTTCCAGCTCGGCCAGCCAGCTAATCGCGTGTTCGCGGCTGCTGCCGCACATGTCCTCGGATGGCTGCAAGCCGCCGCAAAACGCGGGACGTTCCGGCCGGCCAAAGATCTTGCAACGGTTGTCGTCAGCCAGCTGTACGCAGCGCACGCCTGCGGGTTTTCCATCCGGCATGCCAGGAATCGGGCTGGTGATGGACGGTGCGGTGCAGCAGGCGCCGCACGAAGGACGGCATGCCAGGGTGGCGGAGGATGACATGGGATTTCAGGCGAACGGGTGAGGAGCCGACAGTATAGCAAGCCGGCTCCCATGCGTCGCCAAGGCGCGTTCAGCGTACGATGCTGACGCGCTTGCCCGACAACGTGCGGCGGGCCGGATCGCCATGCACGGTGATACGGCCGGAACCGCTGGCGCGGGCGTTGACTTCATTCTGGACGGTGACATCGACGTCGCCGGAACCGTTGCTCGCCAGATAGGCAACGTCGCTGCGCAGGGCGGCCAGGTTGATATCGCCCGAACCATTCACGTTGGCGTCGAGGCGCTGCACGGCGCCGCTGGCGCTGATGCTGCCCGAGCCGTTGACGGCCACGTTGACGCGCTCGCCGCGCACATTGCCCAGCTGGATGGTGCCCGAACCGTTCTGCACCGCGTCCGTGTTGCCGCTGGCGAGGGCCGCCGCGTTGATGCTGCCGGAACCATTGTTGGCCACGTCGAAGCGTCCCACCGTGCCCGACAGTTCGCTCTTCATCGAACCGCGTTGTTCCAGGCTGAAATCGTCGCCATTGAAACCGCTGGCCACCAGGCGGCCCGAGCCGGAAATGGTGATCTTCTTCAATTGCGGCGTCGTGTAGATGACGTGGATGCCATTGCTACTACGAATGTTCGTATCGCTCCAGATGCGCAGGGTATTGCCGCTCACTTCGCTATGGATGCGCGGCTGCAGATTGCTGTCCGCTTCGATCACCAGCGATGCAGCTGGCCCGACGCGCACGTCGATCTTGATATCGATGCGTTTCATGCTGTCGATGTCGAGCGTGCTGATGTTGCTGACCTGGCGCACGTCGCGGCTCACTTGCTCGTTGCCCTGGATGGCATTGCCACCCGTGTCGACATGGCGCACTTCGCCATCGTTGGGGTTGATGACGATGGCGCAACCGCCAAGGGCAACGGCACAGCACAGGGTCAGCAAGGTACGCATAGTGTTTCCTTTATGATTGTTTTAGTTCGGGAACAGAAAAAGCCGGCTGCCGCGCCGCGGCTGCCGTGCTGTCGATGACAAGGTAGCAAATCGGACACGCTTGCTGAGTGGAAATGCGATGAACTGCGCAAAATGGGGACTGAAACGCATTCTGCTTCACCCGGCGCCGCAGGCCCGGCGTCGGCACGGAGCGTACAATGCCTGTATTCGACGTGCCCGGCGGTGCCTTGTTACGTCGGAATAGAAACTTGAATCAGCCCTCTTGGAAATCAAGGACTTAAAATTCCCACAGTGTCAAATCTGAGGTGCGCCCTTCTTGAATGATATCGTGAGTCAAGGTTGTTTTGCCAAGTAGCTTTAATATATTCTTGAATAGATCTCTGTACACTTTTTTGCTTGAGGGGAGGCGCCGATTTGTATCCGTGCCTTGTTGCCTTTCATTACTTCGTTTTGTAAAATTCAGACAGATGGCCGCGTGTAGGTCGATAATTTGCGACACATTTGGCCAAGCAGGCCAATTCGATGAAGGAAGAGTGAAGTGCGATGTCATTATTCCTAGTTAAGACACGAGCAAATCCTGCTCAGCCTTCGTTTGTTGCGCATGCCAGTTTTTCCATTGCTTCGCTTCGGACTCGAAAGCTTCGGCGCTGACGTGGCGGCGCCGAAGCTCAGGCAAACGATTATCTTGATCCCTGGAGAATATAAATCTATGCGCATTTTCAGCTGTGAATCGCTGAAAGTAATTTGCAAGCTCAAGTGATAAGACTGTGCCTCTGTCCGGAGGACGATGACCGATCCTTGTGTACAGCAAATGGCGGGGACCAAGAGGCATGTAAATCTCTGTACCAACACTTCCCCAACCACCCAGAAAATCATAGCTCTTTGCCGAGTTGTAATTTAGTTTCACCACAGGGTCGTCGCTAGTAAGCCAACTCATTCCCTCTGGGCATTTTAAAATTGTCCATCTGTGCGTGAATAGTACCTGCAGCGTTTTTGTCAGTAGATGTCTCAAGCTAAATAGCCATAAGCCACGACCAGCAATCATTTCTACGCCGATATGGCCATGCTCAACGCCGGGCAACAATTCTATAGTCGTCCTGATGGGGAAATATTCTGCATGAGGGGACGAGGAAGTCTCAACTGCCACACCGCTCTGCTTCGCTTCCGAGAACTTATTCACGGTTTCTGTGAGTATTTCTTCGATTGTGGTTTGAAGGTTTGTTTCCCAACGCTTCATTGATTCGTGCAGTGTAGCTGGCGTGCGCACGTCTTGGGCTGCGACGAAGCGAATAATTTGGCGCCAATCTTGAGGACTTAGGCGCTCATCAGCAATTGCTTTTTCGATTGATGCTTGCGCTGGAGTCTCAAACTCTTCATTCAGCCAGCGTTCGATCTCGTCGGTGTCTCGGCCGGCGGCGATTCGGGTGTATAAATTTTGATGTTTAGCGATCCCTCTCGCGGAGGCTGGCTTCCATAACGGCATTCTCTCGTCCGGTACAAGCAAGCGACTCGTCCAAATTTTGCCGTCTAAGCCAGCCCACCGCTTCAAGTAGCTTTGAGGAACGTAGTGGTTCTCATGTGTAAATTGCGCTGTCATTGAACTCGCCGCGATTCCTAGTTTACGAATTATATCGACTTGTGTGGCTCTATTGGCACTTGACTTCAATGTGCTGCATTTTTCGTTCAGCGACATCATGCATCTATCCATGGACGCTGCTATATGGGCACACAAGTAACAGCGCAGCCTGGGCTGGGTTGTTACTGCTGCGATGCTTGGCGTTCTCTTTGACGTACCCCTTTCACATACGCCGCATCCACCAGACTCTCGTCGTCCAGGTCCAACGCACAGTTCACCAAAGAAGCCAGCGTATTGTCGGTGAGTATGAGTCCACTTGGCAGCGGCCCGATGGGACGACCACTTTTTTCTTTGATGGCGACAAAAAAGGTTTTAAAGAAATCAGCTCTGGAGGGACGTAAGGCTGATGTGGCAACGTCTGTCAGCCGATCTGAGGCTTCCTGGATCGCACTCTTGGCATCGGACGACAGTTCAAGCATCACGTCGCTGAGTGTCGGCCAGTATTTAAGGGAAAACTGCGCCGGAAGCTGTTCAAAACGTTCTTGAACGCGGTTGACGAACTCGCTGTTGTTTTTACCAGCTCCCTTGATCAAGTCGCAGACATGAAAATAGGTGTCGTCGCGGAATCCCGACGTGTTGTGAAGCTGGTCGCGCTGTGTCAGGAGGTGCGCAACCTCAGTCGCCAAGCGTCCGATCTGTTGGTTGATATGGTTGAGTTCTCCACGTGCCTTGCGTGCTTCGGCGATGTCCTCCAGGCTCCAAAATGCGCCTGTGGTGAGAACGACTTCCAGAAAAGCCTGTAAAGCGCCAGGATAGTGACAAAGCTTGCGATGCAGTTCTTCATACGCTTTCGTCAACTCCAAACCACGCGCAAGCAGCCTATCTGCGACAGCATTCTCGCTGCGGAGGATGCCGAGCTTGACGTTACTCAGCTTCTGATTGATGAGGATCTGTTCACATATTTTTCTTGCATTCTTGGTCTGTGGGGTGGTCATCGGTTACCTTTGATTGGGATCATATCCATAGTCTAGTGAACAGCTGAAGTTCTGTCGGTACTTGAACGAGTGATTATTCGTGAGCGTTCAAGTACGTGAAGATCTACCATCTGGTCATCGGCGGCATCGCGCTGCCCAATCCCGCCAGCGTCGCCCTGCACGAAACGTTGGGATTTCAGTAAGTGGCGAGGTTCAAAGAGGTTGGATTCAAGTCTGGACGTTGGGTCGATGTAGAGCATTGGCAGCTAATATTTTCAGCACCGATGAAAGATGAAGCTTCCTGACTGGATGGCATTTTCCTTGTAGGAAGTCGTACTATAGGACTGTAAATCGAAGGTGTAGAGCCGGTCGACTGCGAGGTTATAATACTGCCTAACATCATTCCATAAGCGCTCGAAGAGGCTGCAGTCGAGGCTCTTGAACAATTCAGCAGGTCCAGGCGGCAGAAGCCCGAATAACCGCTAGAGAGCTTCCTACGCTACCAAATCTATTGAGAGCTTGATATGCGAGTCAATCATTTTACCCGTCCCACTATAGCAGCGGCAGTCGCCATGCTCGACGGCTCTCTTAGTCAGGCAAAATTCGACCAAATGGTCTTCAAGTTGGGCCTGGAGAATAGCATTCCGTTTGATACCAGCCTGAGCGTGTCAAAGAAGGTGGCGCTACTTGCGCGCGAGGTCGCGAGAGCGGGTGCAACAATTATTCCCACAATCGACGGTCGAGTGACCTTGGCTGAGGCCGTTGTCCGGGAAGCAGTTGCCCTTACTTCGTCCAGCCGTTATTCGCAGCAGGAACAGCAAGACCGTCTGCTGCGCGCATTGGCTCTGGACGGCTTTGTGATTCAGTGGAATCAAGACTCAAGTATGGGAGAGGTCCCCTTCCTTCGATCGGCACTCCCGGCCGAGATTGACCTTCCTGCGGCCGATGATGAGGTACATCAGCTTCTGAATCACTTTGACTTTACGGTTAGCAAGGGACACCTCGACCAAGCCATTGAGGCACACACGCGCGGTGACTGGGCTGCCGCGAACAGCCAGACTCGTACCTTCATGGAGAGCCTGTTCGACGGGATAGCCAGCCACATTAACGAAGCCCAAGCTGCAACCACGACCAGTTCCGAGAACAGACGTGCAATGCTGGCAAACAATGGGTTCCTGTCGGTTCAGCGTAACGAGTGGACTTTAGATGGCAAGAATTATATCAATGGGCTGTTCAAGATGCTGCATACGGAAGGGTCGCACCCAGGCCTATCCGATGACGATAGGAGCACTTTCCGTCTGCATTTGGCATTGGTAACAGCGCGCACCTTTCTCCGCAGGCTTAAGAACCAAGGATAATTTCAAGGATGCCCAGAGTACAGATCCCTTAATACAAGGACGGATGGATGATCGATTTGCTGCCGATATTGATGAGTGCGACAACCACAATGCAGCTGCGCATGAAGAATTGGTTTGCTGCTTATCCCGCCGGGATGCCGTGGACGATCGTATCGGACTACTGTCTTGGTGATGAGGGTAAAAAAAACGATGTCTTCTCGTTTGTGGTCATCGCCAATCACGACAAGACAGAGAACATCAGTGAATATATTTCGGGAGTCGCACCCCGGGACATCAAGAACATCAGACAAGTACCTCTCGGGTTGATGCAGTATTTAACTTCCCCACAGCCCGTGACGTTTAGCGTGTCGTTTGTTATCAACCGAGATTCAGCACTCTTACGTGACTACCTGCGCGTCGAAGACATGGCAAGCTTTATTCCTGATGCTTGCGAACTTGTGAGAGCTTTGCGTACGAACTCGCCGGCTAGTTCCTCGGTAAACCCTGGTTACTTTGACGAGGTGCTGAGGCGGCTAGGCATTTTTGAGAAGGACTTGGGTCGAAAGCAGATGAACGAGAAGCTGTCGCGCCAGATTCATCTCGCATCGGGATTCGCTGCTACGCTGTTCTATTTGGTTACGAATGCGACCGGAGCGGGCTATCTACGGTGGATTTCGGACCGTGACAAGCTCATTGAGCACAATGATACGATCGTCTACGATCTTGCTTACCTCTATTTCATTCTTATGTCTTCTAGCCGGACGGGACTCATCCGCAATGACCAGGGTAATTTGATACTTGACCTGCCCAAGACCCTTTTCGAGCTACCCGAGAAGACTGGTCAGCATAGGTTCGATGCCCTCATCCGATTGCCAGATTACCTGGCTGGGACCCTTGCTGACATTGGTCCAGACATGTCGTACTCGAAAGAGAAGTTTCGCGAAATGTTGCTCGGGGTCTTTGTTGACTCGCCAAATAACTGGCTCGTGCATTTGACTTCAAATGGTGAGCGTATCTCTGCGCGTTCCGTCCAATACCGCTCCTGACGCGGGTTACGTAGGTTTTTCCAAAGTTGAAGCATGAAGAAGGTAAGTAAGCGTCTGCCCAGTGACGTCTTGGCTAGTTGCAGGATTTGATCGATGATGGCGTCACAGCGATTGACGTTTTTATACAGCCTGGGCCAGAAGCCGACCTTGACGGCTTGAAATGCTTTCATTTCAAATCGATAAAAAAATGCCGCATAATAAATGAAACGGTGTGCTACCCCACGTAGCAGGCCTCACATGGGGGAGACATGGCACAAGTGCTGAGAATACTGGTGGTTGATGATGTTGAAACAATGCGCAAGGTCACGGCTGGCCAACTGGCCTCGCTTGGCTACGGATCGGTGGATCTCGCAGCCGATGGCTCTGAAGCTTGGCGCATGATTGAGCGCAAGCGTTATGATTTGGTGATCTCCGACTGGAATATGCCGGCGTTGACCGGCATCGCCCTACTGCAGATGATTCGTTCCAGTCCGCGCCATGTGCACATGCCGTTTATTATGATCACCGCCGAGGCCGAGCGCAGCCGCATCGAAACGGCCATCAGCAGCGGTGTCAGCGACCTGCTAGTCAAACCCTACACGGCGGGCCGGCTGGCCACCAGCATCAAGCGGGCGATGGCGCATCAGGTTGCAGCACCGGCGCCGGATAAGGAAACGAACATCGACGCGCCGCAGGCCGCCACACCCGTGGACGATGTGATCGTCAAGCCACCGGCGGCGGTCCATTTACAATCAAGGGAACCGTTGCCTCCGACATTGCTCCTGGTCGACGACACCGCTGACAACTTGTACGTGCTGGCCAATGTGTTCAAGGGCCGCTACCGCATCAAGGCAGCGCACAACGGCGAGAAAGCACTGGCCTTGTGCTGTGGCGACACGCCGCCAGACCTAGTGCTGCTGGACGTGATGATGCCCGGCATGGACGGTTTTGAAGTGGCGCGCCGCATGCGCGAGCATCCCAGCGCAGAAAATGTACCCATCATCTTCGTCACCGCCCTTACCGACGACGCCGCGCGCCTGCAAGGCATGGAGTTGGGCGCGGTGGACTTCATTACCAAGCCAATCGACCCGGCCCAGCTGAAGCTGCGGGTCGACAACTTCATGCGCTACGTCGAGCTGCGCCGCCACCTGCAAGCCGATTACGACAACATGCTCGCCATCGCCCGCCTGCGCGATGACGTCGAGGCCATGACGCGGCACGACCTCAAGGGACCGCTGGCCGGCGCCATCGGCATAGTGCAGTCGCTGATCGACGCCGCCGACATGGACCGCCGACAGCTTGAGAATTTGCGGCTGGCCGAGCAGGCCATGCTGCAGGTGACCGACATGGTCAACCTGTCCACCGAGCTGTACAAGATCGAGACGGGAAAATACGTGCTCCATGCAGCGCCGCTGCCCATCAGCGACATGTTGCGGCGGGTGGTTGAGACGGCACGCGCCACTTACGCGGGTAAGCAGCTGGTGTTGGCGGTCGACACCGATTTCGATGTCGGCATCGACGCTCCGCTAGCGCTGGGCGATGCAATGTTGACCTATTCGCTGCTGAATAATCTGATCAAGAACGCCTGCGAGGCAGCGCCAGAGCGCACCCGTGTCATTGCCACGCTGTACACCGGAAGCCCGTTGCGCATCGAGATAGTCAACAAGGGTGTGATCCCGGAACCGATACGCGAACGCTTCTTTGACAAGTTCGTCACCGACGGTAAGTCCGGCGGCACCGGCCTGGGCACTTATTCGGCACGCCTACTGGCGCGCGCGCAATACGGCGAGGTGGCCTTCGCCGTCGATGACGAGCTCCAGACCACCACCCTGATTGTCAGCCTGCCGTCGGTGCCGCCCCCGGCCTAAGGCGAATCGCGCGGCGGCCTTGCTTGTCAGGCTGGCTGCACCACGGCATCAAGCGCTTCCAGCGCAGCGTCGAAGTCGAAGCGTTCAATTGCCTGGCTGACTTTGCGCAGCTGTCGCGCCAGCGGGTGGCCGGCGGCTTGCGATTCCAATGTCTCCAGCACATCCAGCGCGGCGGTATCGCTGTCGGCCAGCAGCTTGCGCAGCTGGGCAAGTGTGGCGGTCGCGTCCGGCGGCAGGGCGGGAGCCGCTGCGATGGCCCCGGCCCGGGTGTTCTCTGCCGCTGCAGTATAGTTGCCCAGCGCCGCCAGGCCGAGCAGCACCGGCGCCAGTTCGTTTTCGACCGCCGTCAGCAGCACAGCCAGTTCGGCTTCGGCTACACCAGCTTTGCATGCCAGTTCCAGTGCGGTAGCTGTCGCCGCCACGCCTTTGGCACCGACGTTGCCGGCGGTGCCGCGCAAGGTGTGGGCTACCCGCGCCGCCGCTGTGGGGTCATCGCTTTGCCGCGCAGCCTCAAATTCCCCCCGCAGTCTAGCGTGGCCGTCGCGGAAGCGCACCAGCATGCGCAGGTAAAGGTCCTGCCGGCCCATGCTGGTCGCCAGGCCGGCGCGCTGGTCGATACCGGGGAGTTCGGCAGGTAGGGCCGCAACCACTTTGCCTGCGGAATCTGGCTGCCCCGCTGGGGGCGCTGCTAATGCCGACTGCGCCGGGCGGATCCACTTGCTCATGGTGGCGAACATGGCGGTGACGTTCAGCGGCTTGGAGATGTGGTCATTCATGCCGGCAGTCAACGCCATTTCGCGGTCGCCGGCCATGGCGTTGGCGGTCATGGCGATGATCGGCAGCTGAGCGTAGCGGGGTTGGGCGCGCAGGCGGCGGGTGGCTTCGTAGCCATCCATCACTGGCATCTGGCAGTCCATCAGCACGCCGTCGAAGGCGACGGTCCCGGCTTGAGCCAGTAGGTCCAGCGCCTGTTGCCCATCGCCTACGATGGTGAGCACGATGCCAGCGCTTTCAAGCAGCTCGCGCGCTAGCTCCTGGTTCATATCGTTGTCCTCGGCCAGCAGCAGGCGGGCGCCGGCCATGCGGGCCTGGTCGGCCGCGCTGCGGTCCTGTCGCTCTGCCTGGCGCGTTTCGGCCACCACGCCCTTGCCCAGTACCTCGCCGATTGCTTCGAGCAGCGTCGACGGGGTGACTGGCTTGGTCAGCACGGCTGGCAGCGCCACCTGCTGGAGCGCCGCCGCTTCCTGAGCGTCGTCCCGGCCGAAGGCAGTCACCATGATGACAGAAGGGATGTGAGTCACGGCGCCGCTCTGCATGCGCTGCAGCGTTTCGACGCCGTCCATGCCCGGCATGCGCCAGTCCAGTAGCACCAAGTCGTAGGGCAGGCTTTTGCGCTCAGCCTCGACCATGGTGCGCAGCGCGCTGTGGCCGCTGTCGGCGAGGTCCACCTCCAAGCCGAAACTGCGAGCCATTGTCGACAAGATTTCGCGCGCGCTGGCGTTGTCGTCGACCACCAGCACGCGCAGGCCGAGCAGCTCGTCGGCGTGGAACATGCGGCGCGGCTGCACCTCGGTCTGGCGTCCGAAACGGGCGCTGAAGTGGAAGGTCGAGCCCTCGCCCGGCATGCTCTCGACCCAGATCCGGCCATCCATCAGCTCCACCAGCTTCTTGGAGATGGCCAGACCTAGCCCGGTGCCTCCGTATTTGCGCGTGGTCGAGCTGTCTGCCTGGCTGAACGAGTGGAACATGCGTTCGCACTGCTCGGCCGTCATGCCGATACCGCTGTCGCGCACCCAGAAGTGAAGCTCGACTTGATCCCCGGCGTCGGCAGCCATCTCGATCCCGACCACGATCTCACCGCGTTCGGTGAACTTGGCGGCGTTGTTGCCGAGGTTGACCAATACCTGACCCAGCCTCAGCGAATCGCCTACCAATGCGGTCGGCAGGTCGGCCGAAGTGGCGAACAGTAGTTCCAGGCCTTTTTCCTCGGCCTTCAGGCCGATCATGCTGGCGAAATTCTCCAGCACGTCCTCCAGCCGGAACGGGGCCTGCTCTATGTTCATCTTGCCCGCTTCGATCTTGGAGAAGTCAAGAATGTCGTTGATGATGCCCAGCAGGTTCTCGGCCGAGCGGTGCACCTTCTCGATGTAGTTGCGCTGTTTTTTGTCGAGATCGGTGCGTAGCGCCAGATGGCTCATGCCGATAATTGCGTTCATCGGCGTACGGATCTCGTGGCTCATGTTGGCCAGGAAATCGCTCTTGGCGCGCGTAGCGTCCTCGGCGATCTCCTTGGCGCGCAGAACCTCGGCCTCCGCCAGCTTGCGGTCGCTGATGTCGCGCACCGAGGCGCACACGCAAACGCCGCGCTCGGCGATAGCCGGCAGCCGCGACAGGCCGATCTCGACCGAGAAGCGGCTGCCATCCTTGCGCATACCGTGCAGGTCGGCGCCTGTCATGCCCATCTGGCGTGCCGTGCCTTGCTCGATGAAACCATTGCGCGAGCCGACGTGGCGCCCGTGCGCCTCCGGCGGCACCAGCGTTTCGATCGGCAAGCCGGCCAACTCGCCGGCCTCGTAGCCGAACAGCTGGTCGAGCTGCGGGTTGGTCATCATGATCAGGCCGTGCACATCGATTACCAGCATGCCGTCCGGCGCAGCCTCGATGATGCCGCGATACCAGGCCTCGGTGGCTTTCAGCACCACCTGCTGCGCTTCGAGTTCGATCGCCATGGCCTGCACCGCGTGGCTGCGTGCCTTGATTTCCAGCGACATCGCCAGTTTGGGCAGCAGCTCGTCCATCAGCACCCGGCCCGATTCGCTGGGAGCGTCGAAGCCGGCCAGCTCCAGCACGCCCATCAGGCGCTCGCCGTGCAGCAGTGGCAGCACCTGCAGGTGGCGTGGGCGCGACCGCCCCAGTTGCGAGTGAATCTGCACGTAGTCGTCCGGCAGGGCGTCGAGCCGGAGCGGCTGGCGGTCCTGCGCGCACTGACCCAGCAGGCCACTGCCCAACGCCAGTTGCGGCGCCGGCGGATGGTCCGGATCGGCGGCGTAGCTGGCGGCAAGGCGCAATGCGGCGGCGTTTTCGTCAAGCAAGTAGAGCGCGCCCTGGCCAGCCTGCACCAGCGGCGCGAGTAGCGTCAACAGGCGCTGCGCGGCCTGGTCAAGGCTGGCCGCTTGCTGCAGTTCGGCCTGGATCGAGGCTTCCTGCGACTTGATCCAGCGCTGCATGTCGAGCTGGCGCGATTCGACCTGCAACTTGGCGATGGCGCGGGCCAGGTCGCCCGTTTCGTTCTGGTAGTCAGTATGCGGAATCACGCTGTCGAGCTGGCCGGCGGCCAGCGCATCGACCGCCTCGCGCAGGCGGTTGACCGGGCGCCGGATCGAGATGCTGATCCACCAGGCGCATAGCAGCGCCACCGCCAGGCCACCGATCAGCAGGGCGTAGGTGAGGGTGCTGCTGGTGAGGGCGAATTGGCGAATCTGGTAGATGGTGCTGCGGGCGTTGGAATCCTTGACGGCGGCGATCTCGGCCATCTGCCGGTCGGCGGTGCGCATCGCGTGCTGGAAGCGCTCGCTGTTGAGCAGGGCGTTGGCTTCGGCGTTGCGGTGCAGCCGCGCCAGTTCGATTGCCTCGTCGGCGATGCGCTCGGCGCGCGCCAGCATGCTTTCAAAGACGTTATGGCGTTGCTGGTTGTCGATGCGCAGCAGGGTGGCGCGGGCCTCGTCGACGGCAAAGTGTAGCTGCTCGCGCGTCTTGTCTAGCTGTTCGAGCGCCTTGTCGACGGCAACAGGGTCCGGGGCGTTGGCCACCTTGTGCAGCATTAGCTCGAAGCGGTTGAGCTGGATGCGGGCCTCCTTGACCTGTACGATGCCGATCATGCCCTCGCTGAGCAGGCGCTGCATGTCGCTACTCAACTGGTCTTGGGTGCGCAGGCTTTGCAACCCCAGCGCCAGGGCCAGCAGCAGCACTGCGCAAAAGCCGGCCGCAAGCTTCTGGCGCAGGCGCAGCCGTTCAAGATAAGCCAGGGGCGAACGCATGCCGGCGCTCACTGTGCAGGCAGGGTGTGTGCGATGGCGGCAGCCTGCTTGGCCATGTCCTGGTCGCTGTCGGCGTAGCGCGCGGCGATCTGCTGGAAGGCGGGCAGGTTGGCCAGGAAGGCGTCGCAGACGTCGGGATCGAAGTGCGAGCCGCGCCCCTCGGCGATGATCTGCACTGCCTTTTCATGCGGCATGCCTTCCTTGTAGACGCGACGACTGATCAGGGCGTCGTAGACGTCGGCCACCGCCATCAGCCGCGCCGAAATCGGGATGGCGTCGCCGGCCAGGCCTTCGGGGTAGCCGCTGCCGTCCCATTTTTCCTGGTGTGAGTAGGCGATCTCCTTGGCCAGGCGCAGGAAGTCGACGTCCATGCCCAGTTGTTGTTCGGCGTGGGCGATGGCGTCGCGCCCGAGCGTGGTGTGGGTCTTCATGATCTCGAATTCCTCGGGTTCGAAGCGGCCAGGCTTGAGCAAGATGCGGTCGGGGATGCCGATCTTGCCGATGTCGTGCAACGGCGCCGACTTGAACAAGAGCTTGATGGTGTCGGGGTCGAGGAAAGCGCGGAAGCGCGGATGCTCGCTCAGATGTTCGGCCAGCACCTTGACGTAGTGCTGGGTGCGGCGGATGTGGTTGCCGGTCTCGTTGTCACGCGTCTCGGCCAGCGAGGCCATGGCGTGGATCGTGACATCCTGGATCGCGCCCAGCTCGCGCGTGCGGCGCTGGACTTCCTGTTCCAGGTACTCGTTCTTGTCGCGCAGGAAGTCGGCCGCGTCTTTGACCTTGAGTTGGGTGCGTACGCGCGCCAGCACCACGGGCGGGCTGATCGGTTTGGTGATGTAATCGGCCGCGCCCAGCTCCAGACCGTGCGTCTCGTCCTCGCTGGAGGCCATAGCGGTCAAGAAGATGATGGGTATGTCGCGCGTGGCCGGGTCGCCCTGCAGTGCCTGCGCCACTTCGTGGCCGGTCATCCCAGGCATCATGATGTCAAGCAGGATGAGGTCGGGCGGCGGTGCATCGCGCGCGATGCGCAGTGCTTTCTCGCCGTTATTCGCTGCTTTGACCGTATAACTATCCTTGAGCAAGTTGGCCATCAACAGAAGATTATCCGGCGTGTCGTCCACGACAAGGATTACAGGCCTGATGGGACGGGTATAAGATGAGTTCATGCCTAAATGCTCCAATCAGGTCCGCACTAATTTGTTGCCTAGACTATATCTGTGTCCTGTGTGCAAGTAAACCGCATATTAGTTTTGCTATGCGAATCGCTCCCGTCCTACACTACATTCTCCGATCTCTAGGTATATATGGATTGCTCATCACTCAACATTTCGAAAATGACAGTGTGGGGAGGGTGCGCTTAGGGAGACCTCTGCCGCCAAGCTGAACTTCTGCTTTGAGGCCAGGCTGTGTGGAAACGCAGAAAAATTCTGGTTCTTCAAAAATCGGCCTCTCAAAACGCGCGCTACCCCGTTTTCTCGGTGGCGGGAATGGTAACCCTACCCACAAATATTTTGAGATTTGAAGTTTTCACCCAGCCTGGGGCGGAACCAGCCGCTCCCTGCCTCTGCTGGTGGCGTTACGGAAGTTGTCAGTTCAGGGACGACGTCGTTCGCAGCCATTTCGTTATCCCTTTGGATTAGTCGCAGCTATTCAGCGAAAAATCGTCGCAGCTTTTAGCAAAATCAAGTTGGCCTAGCCCTGTGCCGCAATACCTTTCGTCGCGTCTATTTCAGAAAGTCACAACACCGCTGGGAAGCGGCGTGATCTCAAAGGGCTGCTGGCAGCTTGCAGTTCCAAGGCAAGAAGTCATCAACCCGGTTGACGGGATGATCGGTGATATGCGTCAGCACGTGACGCAACCAGGCTTCGGGTGCGACACCGTTCAGCTTGGCCGTGCCGATCAACGAGTAGATCGCGGCGGCCCGTTCGCCGCCGCTGTCGGTGCCGGCGAACAGATAGTTGCGCCGACCAATGGCGACACCACGCAAGGCGCGTTCGGCCGCCGAGTTGTCAATCTCGATGGCGCCGTCGTCGCAGTAGCGCAGCAGCGCCGGCCAGAGCTTGAGCGCGTACAGGATCGCCGCCGCCGTGTCGGACTTGCGCGACAGCGTATCGAGCGTGGAGCGCAGCCAGTGCTCCAAGTCCTCGAGCAGCGGGCGCGAGCGGGCTTGCCGAACTTGTCGTCGTTCGTCGGGCGGCTTGCCCCGGATCTCGGCCTCGATCACATAGAGCTCGGCGATCCGGCGCAGCGCCTCGGTGGTCAGCGGCGTCGCGCGCGCCGCGTGCAGGTCGTGGAATTTGCGCCGCGCGTGCGCCCAGCAAGCCGCTTCCTGGATCGTGCCGTCTTCGAACAAAGCGTTGAAGCCAGCGTAGGCATCGGCTTGCAGCACGCCCTCGAACTTGGCCAAGTGGGTTTGCGGATGGATGCCCTTGCGGTCGGGCGTGTAGCCAAACCAAACCGCCGCTGGCGTGGTGTCGCCGGCGGGCCGGTCATCGCGCACGTAAGTCCACAGACGGGCCGTCTTGGTTTTGCCATTGCCGGGCGCCAGCACCGGGATCGGCGTGTCGTCGGCATGCAGCTTCGACGCCGTCAGCACGTGGCGGCGAATGGCATCGACCAACGGACGCAGCAATGCGCTAGCGGCGCCGACCCAGTCCGCCAGCAGCGCACGATCGAGGTCGACGCCTTCGCGGGCGTAAATGACGGCCTGGCGGTACAGCGGCAGATGATCGGCGAACTTCGCAACCAGCACATGCGCCAGCAGGCCGGGGCCGGCGATGCCGCGCTCAATCGGCCGGCTTGGCGCCGGCGCCTGGACGATGGCGTCGCAGCAGGAGCACGCCAGTTTCGGACGAACATGGCGGATCACGCGGAAGCTGGCCGGCACGAACTCCAGTTGCTCGGCCACGTCCTCGCCCAGCGGCCGCAGGCCGCCGCCACAAGCCGGGCAAGCATCGGCCGGCGGCGCATACACCTTTTCGTCTCGCGGCAAATGATCGGGCAACGGCCGGCGCACAGACTTCTTTCGCGGCGCCTGGTCGGCCGCCGGCATCTCGCGCGCCGCCTCGGCCTCGTCGACTTGCAGGTCTTCCAGTTGCAGCTCCAGCTGCTCGATTTGATGATCCAGCTTTTCCGATTTGCGGCCGAATTGCATGCGCCGCAATTTGGCGATCTGCAGCTTGAGGTGCTCGATCTCGACGGCGCGCGTGTTCAGCTGTTCGCGCAGCCCTTCAACCACCTCGTTTTGAGCGAGCAGCAGCACCTTCAAGGCGGCGATGTCGTTGGGCAGGTCGGCTGGGCTGAGCATGTGCCAAGTTTACGCGAGCCTTGTGTCGTTTACAAGGCCGACGTTGGTCTCCAGGTCCGTTCCGGCCGCCGCCAGTCGATGCCTTCAAGCAGCATCGACAGTTGCGCCTGCGTCAACGCCACCGAACCGTTGGTAGCCTGTGGCCAGATGAAGCGACCACGCTCAAGCCGCTTGGCCAGCAGGCACAGGCCATCGCCGCTCCACCACAGGAGTTTGATGAGGTCGCCGCGCCGGCCCCGGAACACGAATACGTGGCCGCTGAACGGATCTTCCTCCAGCGCCGTCTGCACTTTGGCAGCCAGGCCGTTGAAGCCGGAGCGCATGTCGGTGGTGCCGGCGGCAAGCCATACCTTGGTGCCGGCGGGCAGGCCGATCATCGTAGAACCCGATCGAGCACCTGCGCCAGCGCGGCCGCGTTGGGCTGGCCTTCGATTCGCACGCGCACTTCGCCCAGCTCCAGCATGATCGTGCCGTCGGCGTCGGCGTCGGCGTCGGCGTCGGCGGTGGAGTTGCCCGGAGCAGGCGCCGTTGGCGCCAGCACCACTGGCAATAGGCCATCGTCGCGAATCAACGCAGGCACGCCGAGGCGTCCTTGTTGATAGAGGCGGCGCCAGCTAAACACCTGGTTGGCGTTGACGCCGTGTTCGCGTGCAATGCGAGCCACCGAGACGCCCGGTTCCAGCGACAACGCCACCAATGCGCGCTTGAACTCTAAAGAATGCTGCCGATAATGGCCGCGCGCATTCGTCGAAGTGATTGGTTGAAAATTTGTGTCCATAATCAGAATTTGTGGGCACAAATGCTGTGCCAAAATTCGATCATGAATGACGGTGGTCAGGGAGTCCAGACGGCGCTGGGAAGACGCTTACGAAGGTAACTCTAGCAAACAGCGTTGGAAAACGTATTCGGTGCTCATGCACGAGGGGCCGGAACCGTTCGCGCTACGGTGTGGCATGGCATTTAGCCGACGGCAGCGTCGAGCCAGTAGGCATGTGCAGCGCATTCTCAAAAGTGGGGCACATGGGTGAGTCTACCCAGATCCTGGCGGAATTCCGCCGAGAACTGGTAAGGACTGTCGCGTACGCCGCCAGAATGCCGTCGCATGTGTATTCTAGACTCGTGGCGATTCAGTAGACGGTAACGGGAACAGGCGATGGCACTGCCAAATTGCAGCTATCAGCGCCAGGTTTCGCCATAGAAATTCCGCAGGTAATCCACTCTGTTGCGCAGCTTTGAAATAGCCCCTTGATTCACCAGACACAGCCTATGCGTTATTCTTACGGATAGGAATAGGACTGTGCATATGACTAGGAACAAGCAAACAATCGAGGTGGTGACGGTGGGCCAGGAGCGCCGCAGGCGCTGGTCTGCCGAGGAAAAAGCGGCGCTGGTGCGCGAGACTTACGAGCCAGGCATGAACGTGTCGCTGGTCGCTCGCAAGCACGGCGTCGGTGCAAGCCAGTTGTTCAACTGGCGTAAGCTCGAACGGGAAGGCGCGCTAACGGCGGTCACTGCTGGCGAATCGGTGGTACCAGCGAGCGAACTGGCCGCTGCACGCGCGCAGATAGCCCAGTTGCAGCGCATGCTCGGCAAGAAGACGATGGAGGCGGAAATCCTGAAGGAGGCCGTCGAGTTTGCTCGCGAAAAAAAGTGGATTGCGCGCTCGCCCTTGTCGGGCAAGGACGACCAGTGAAGCCGGTCTGCTCTGCCCTTGGCGTAGCGCGCTCACACGTAGCCCAGTTGCTGGTTCGTCCCGCGGACTGGATCGACGGGCGTACCACTCAGACGTTCCACCAACCTACCGACGCCATCCTGGTCGACGCCGTGCGCGCCGAGATTACAGCGCTGCCGACCTATGGCTACCGCCGGGCTGGCGCTCTGGTCAACCGCACGCGCGCCTTGATGGGCTTGCCAGCAATCAATCACAAGCGGTTTTATCGCGTGATGAAGGCGAACAGTCTGCTGCTACCCAAGGCGCCGAAACGCCCAGTGAGCAGCCGCGTGCACAATGGCGCGGTGGCGGTGGACGAACCCAATCAGCGCTGGTGCTCGGACGGCTTCGAGATCGCCTGCGACAACGGCGAAGTGGTGACCGGTGTGTTCATGAAGGATTGCTGTGACCGAGAAATCATTGCCTGGCGTGCGTGGGCCGAACGTGGCCTGCCTGGCGAGCCCGTGCGCGACATGCTGGTGGAAGCGGTCGAGACAAGATTCGGCCAGGCCAGCGTCGGCTCGACCCGGCTGGAATTCTTGAGCGACAACGGCGGCGCCTATCGAGCCCATGAAACGCACGCGCTGGTGCGCGCACTTGGGATTGAACCGGTGCATACACCGGTATGCAGCCCGCAGTCGAACGGCATGGCCGAGAGCTTCGTGAACACGTTTAAACGGGACTACGTGAACTTGATGGACCGCAGCAGCGCAGAAATCGTTCTGGCTCAACTGCCAGACGCCTTTATGCACTTCAACGAGGTCCATCCGCATTCGTCGCTGAAATGGAAATCGCCTCGCATGTTCAGGAGGGAGCTGGCGCGCCGGGCTCAGGAAAGCGGCGCTAACTAAACGATTGGCTGTGTCTGGTTATATTGGGGCAAGATCAGTCATCGCGTCCTGTTGACAGGCGATGCAGGACGTGAAGCGCTACAAGAAGTCATTAACTATGCTCCATTTGCTGGACTCGCGCTACCAGGTATTCGGTATTTTCAAGTGCCCCATCACGGCGGACGCCATAATGTTTCAACTGAGATTCTGGATCAGTTGCTTGGTCCTCGTTTGGACAAGATGCCTGACCAGCCAACTTGGAACGCCATATGCAGCTCCGCTAAGGCCGATGAGGACCACCCCCGAAAGTCAGTAATTCGCGCTGTGTTGCATCGCGGTGGGCACTGGGCGGCGACCGAAAGCAAGGATATTTACTTTAGTGCTGGTATCACACGCGATGGCTGGGTATCAATTCCTCAAGCAGAGTACCCCGAAGAGCAAGAGGAGTGAGCGAAGCCACAAGGGCGTATTTGTCGATGACCCGGGCGGAGCGCCGCTCAGTGTAGGCTGTCATGCTGACTTACTAGGCTAATGCAACTTCATGACCTGTCAAACGCTGAATTAGACCCTGCGTTATCCGATTCACGATTCCATAGATGGAAAGCTGAGGGTTGGCTCCGATGCCGGTTGGAAATAGTGATCCATCGTGGACAGACAGGTTCTCCAATTGCCAATGGAGGCCATCGGGGCGCGAGACACCTTTGCGTTCGTCGGCACTGAGGCCGCAGCTCCCCATGACATGGGCGCTCAAAATCTTCGTGAGATACGGCTCTATCGGCAGGGATTGGATGAGGCGCCGCGCATCTTCCAGCGTGCTGCATAGCCTAGCTTGCTCGTGCAGCGGGAACACCGATTTCGTCCCTGCTACGAACTGGATCTCGGCCATGACCAGCATGGCGCGGCGGGCCCCTTCCAACAGATAGGGCGTCAGCGGATACCGTAATCGAAGAGACGCCGAGTACCAAGACTTTACGCATGGTGGCCGAAGACGGCGCCTCCTTGCCACCGTTTCAGGCGAGCCAGTATGTCCACCTGTTCGTGGAAATCGACGGCGTATCTACCGCGCGGCCTTACGCCATCTCTTCGGCGCCGTCGCAGCACCAGTATTACGACCTGACCGTTAAGCGGGCCCAAGGCGGCTTCGTCTCCAACTACCTGCTGGATCACGTGGCCGCAGGCCAACACCTGCTCAGCTCCGGCCCCATGGGTATCGGCCGCGATGCCGGGGACTGCGCGTCATGCCCAGTCACTGCTACCAGGACATCAGTAACGATGAATTGAACTCGCTGATTGCTTATCCCCTTCAGAATTTCCAGGCGATTGGGACGACTCGTCGTTGGCATCGAGAAATAGCTTCTGCACGTTATGCCAATTGCTGCGTGATCTCGTCGCCTCTGCCTTGAGAAGTATTGATAGCTGGAATGCATATTTTCCGATGGCGTGGGATGAGCGCCGTTTAGCGTACGCTGGCTCGATGGTTTCCGAGTGCAGGTAGGGCCCGTACGGTGTTTCTTGAGATGCCAAAACGCGTGGGGTTCACGCTCAATCGGACCTAGTCGCGAATATGCCAGCATCGAATAATGCTTAGTACTGCCATGTCGATCCCTCTAATTCCCAGATCAATTTGATGATGTTTGTTTGCTTGCAGAATTGCCCCACTCTGTTTGACCCGCCTTCCACTTCCTGGCAAACGCTGCCACGCGGTCGTATGACCCTGCATAACCCAGCTCTTTCATGTCCTCATGGATCTGCCAAATTGAGCTGGCGAGTGCTGCCGTGGCTCAGAACAGCCCAGGCTGCTTGTTCTTTGAACGAATAGGTAACGTGGCGTCGAACCAGGTTTGGTCAAAGCGCAACAGCCAGCGAAACGAAGTCGGTGCAGCCCTGGCAAAACGGCTACGCGTTGCTTTGCCATCTGAATCCAGAAATTCCAGGCATCTTCTCCGGTGTGTTTGCGGCGCAGCCTCCGGAGCGTGCCGTGCCTGTTGAGATGGTGTGCAGTCCATCGTCGCTTGCCAGTGGCAATGCTGATGAAATGCCTGCCAGGAGCCGAATAGCCAATCGACCAGGAGCAGGTTGTGGATGGCCGAACGCGGCGGTGCCGGATGAATAAAGCTACGCTGCAAGATGGCGATACCCTGCGGCGAGAGCGCCGGCGTGAAGTCGCGATGCCCGCTCAGGAATTGGTAACGATGCACAAATTCGCTGGAAAATGGTACACGCCGCAGCATGCCCGTGGCCGTCAGCAGGCCGTGATTATCGAGCGCGTTGAGCAAAGTCGCGTGTACGGTGTCCGCGTCGATACTTTGCCGGGTATCCTTCAGCACATCCATGCCCAGCATAGTCAGGCGATTCAATGTATGGTAGTGCGCTGCCCAATCGACGTACGCCTTGAGGGGGGCCGCTTCGATTTGCTCCGGTAGCAGGAAGCGCTTGTGACGTTCGAGAGGCGCCAGCATGCAGCTCGCCAGAGGCGTGGCGTGGATGGGGCAGACGAATGCTGTGGGCAGATGGTGCGCACGACGCCAGAATGCCGTCGCATGGCAGCGCAGGTCACTTTCGACACAATGCAGACACATCCTCCATCGGCCGGCGGCACCGTTCGACAACGTCGACAAACCATAGCCTGCGGCGATGATTGGTGCGGGAGCCGAGCCGCTATTCCATGGGCGGCTGCCCAGCCGCTCAAAAAAGCCACTCAATGTCATATCAGCGAGAACACGTGCAGGATCGCCAAAGCAATCTTGGGTAACGTCACAAAACCGTTTCAGGTTGACGGGGAAGTCGGACACTCGCGTGTTGCGTGAATGGCCAAACAGACTTTGGCAGGCATCGATGTCATTTCTTGCCGCGTTGGCCAGCCGTATCCTTGCGACGACGCTATAAAGCGTTTCGTCGGATCGTGCAATCGGCAAGCAATGGATATCCATCTGGCTTCTCTTTACACGGATCGTATGGCCGAGCGTCAGGCACCCAGTTGTGTATCGCCAGCGCGGCCGCCAAATGGGGCCCCGGCGCGCGGTGCGCAGGCGATAAGCCCGACCTGCCTTGTAGAATTCGCGTTCGGGACAAGGGCCTTGCCAATTCTTGGCAAGGCCGCGCGATTTCAGGATTGACTTGATGACCTGAATTGAGCCTCCTCCACAAGGAACAAAGTCGGAAAAATATTCCATGATGACCCTGAATTTATTGACTTCGAGCTTGGATAGCGCAATGATTTTGTGTTCGGTCGTGTGCGGATCATGAAGACATTGCAAGGTCCACAGGATGCGCCTAGCATAAAAATGCCAGAGGCTTTCCTCATTGGCACTGATCGCCGCGGCAGTCAACGGAAATCCCGGCCCTGCAGGCCAAGAGGATTTAGACTTGGATTTTGATGCTTGCAACAATCGATTCTTGGTAACTCGCACGGGCCTGGCATTTTCCCCATATAACTCGACCGCGCTTGCCTTGACAGCTTCCGACCACTGGGCATCGCGCACAAGACGCTGTTCTCGAACTTTGAGTGCCCTAGCGGCATCTTTTTTTTGCTTTGCCGCCGCGCTGGCCAAGCGGCGTTCAATCACTTCGCTGGCATTTGGCAGTAATTTGACAACCCGTTTCATGCTGCCGAAATGATGGCGCCATAACTGTGCGATATCGTAATGATCGCGCTGCGCCAGATTGACCAGTTCATCGAGTAGCTCTTCTTCCGGTCGTTTTATGGATTCGACGTTGTCATTGGACGAGCGCGGGGCTACACCTGTAATATGCGGAGGATCACCAAGTTCGGGCTTGGCATACAGGATGGCGTCGGCGCGGCTGAGAAAGAGGGTGGCATCGCGGAAAAGAAAATAAGCGGCCATCAGGTGCCGCGTCAGCGGCGCCTCCACCGCAGAGTGGGCACAAAGAATATTGAGCCAATGCTCCGTTTTTCCAGATTTGTAAGCCGGATCAATCTTGGCGAACAATTCGGCGCCGAAATGCGCTTCGATTTTCCCCAACAACATACTGTGATTGACGCGCTTGTCTCCCCACTGGCATCCAATTTCAATTGCGCGCACTTTGTAGATATCGATCAATTGTTCGATACTCAATTTGCTTGGCTTCGCAGCCAGGAGCACTTGTGCAAAGCGGGCGAATTCAACCTCTACCGCAGACGCTGGTTGCAGGTCAGGCCGTGCTTGATCGGCAAGAGCGCAACCGCACTCGCACCCCATCCATGCGGACAGGATCAATTGCTTTGGCTCAGCGAATGGGCACCCGCACGACGGGCAGCGATCGAGCAATCGGATGGAATGTTTCCAGCACGCGGTGACACCTGGGATCTGGTGTGCGCGGTGGATGTATGGACAGCCATGATCGCGTTCATCGTCGACCAGGCAGTGGGTGCAGATATAGGTCAGCCGGTTGTCGCCCTTGATACGTCGCGGCAGTTTGATCAAGGGGGGACCTGGGATACGATCCGGATGCCTTGTGGCGGACTTGGGGCCGAAGAACTGCTGGAATAGTGGTAACAGGGTGCTGTCATTTTGCAGTTGCACCAAATTGTGGCGAGGCAAACCAGGTAATCTTTCGGCCAGCTTGTCGAGGTTAGGCTGCACCAGCCCTGTCAAACTGAACGGCGCTTTGTCGAACAACTGCTTGTACGTTACCTGGATCGTTGGCCGGCCACGGCGAATATGGTAACGGCTCACTCGCGAGCCGATTGTCTCATCGGGAAAGCCAAGAGGGAAAAAAGGCAGAATACTTGGTACGCGCGCATCGGTCTTGACGGGCATGCTTACGCTCCTGATGAGGATGGATTGATCTGTGAATTGTTGGCTTGGAGTTGTTCCAGGCCGCTGATCAGATGTTCTTGCAAGCCTTGATTGCGCATGTCCTCCGGGTCAAGACTGGCTTTTTTGATGGCGTTTTCCGCTTTTTGATTGGCTTTTCTGGTGCGATTGCGTTGTGCGGTTTCTTTCGACTGTTGCGCCACGGGTTTGCGTGTTTTAGGCGGTGATGATGCTTTCGGTGGCGTTTCCGGCGCTGCTGCCTCCGATGCTGTCGATGCGTCCTGGGAGGACGGGTGCAATCCCCAGCGCACCGCATAACTGCGCCAGGGAATATCGTCAAATTGCTGAAGAAGGAGGGGATTTTTGTCGCGAAAGCCAGCGATCAAAGCTCTGTCCTTGGCGCTGAAGTCCGGGCCGTTGAAAGCTTGCTCCATATGGACTTCAGTAACATAAGAACAACCTTCGTCGAGCGCCAAACGCTGCGAACTGGCGCGGATGCGACCTGCATAATCACGGATGCCGCCGCAATATTTGAACAGGATCGCACCGTCCTTGTCGGCAATCGGCGACGCTTCTGGCATCACGTTGTATCGCCACAGTGCAGGCGCAAGAACGTCGGTAAAGTCATAGTCAAACGACTCCATCGGGTGCATTTCGATGTTGCCACCCGAGCCTACCCGGCGCATATCCTGTGAAAATGAATCGAGCGCATCCATGCCAAGAGGGTTGCCCATCAGTACCAGAGGGATGCCGAAGTTGAGTAAGCGCAGGAAAAACGTCGCGGCGAGGCCGCCTCGCACGCCACCGGCGAAATTGCGACCTTGTAATTCATCGATGACCAACACGCCGACGCCGTGGTTGAGCAGGATGATGCCGATATGGACGGCGAGCTTTTCATTGCTCAGGCCAGCGATGTCACGGGCGCGAGCATAATTGGTGCCGATGGCAGCGTCGAGCGCAGTCAATATCTGGAGCAGCAGGCCGCCGAGCGAGCCGTCGTGGCTCATTGCCACGTACAGCCATGGAGCTTGAATCATGTGGTTCCAGTCGGCGCTTTTGGACGGGCCGTGGTCTATGCGTTGAGGAATGAGGCTCAGTGCACGCAAAATCTCGTAGCTTTTGCCGAGCCCCGTGATACCACTCGCGCGCAATCCTTTTGCGTAGCTGGGTAACCAAGGCAAATTATTGAGTTCCCGACCGGCGCAGCGGGCAAGCGCCATCATTTGTTGCCGCGACGAGACCAAGGCCGGATTGTGCGATGTGTAGCCGCGACGTATCACCCGGAACAGGCGGCTTGTCGTATCAATAGCTGTCAGCGTTGGCTCAAACATTTGATCTTGCAGCCGATCGAGTAGATCAAGGCGCGTCTGCATGTCGAGGTTCTTGATGTCCAGGCCGTCCAACGGCCAATTCGACAGGCGTTGTTCAAGATTTTGCGTCGACAAATGCACTTCAAGCGGTTCCAGAAAAGGATTGGGGACGGGCGGTGAGACGGTGGTTTGGGCGGATGAGAACATCAAAACTTCCTTTCACTATTAAAGCGGGATAGGCGATGCTTTCTGATATCGGTCAAGGTCGATAATGCCGGTGGCGCCGGTTCGGCTGGCACTGGCGGCGATGCTGTGGCCGGTGGCTGTGCCGAGGGTGGTGAGGGTGCAATAGGTTCGGTTGCGCGCCGCACGGCATCGTCGAGCTGGTCGCGTTTTTCTTGTGCCTGTGCAGCGCGAACATTGCCCGCCTTATTGCTCTGTGCAGTCTTTTTCCCGAGGCTGTCTTGCGCCAGTTTTTTCCTATCCCTGGCATCGGCTTCAGTTTCTTGCCTGAATGCCTGCTGATCGATCTCATCCTGGTCGCGGCGCGATGTTGTCGTCTGAACGTACAAGCGATCCGCGTCATTGAGCCCGCACAGATCAGCTATACCACCCTCGTGTAGCAGTATGGCGTCATCCTTGATGTTGGGGATAATGTGCGTTCCGTTTTTATCCATCAATAAAATGTGAGACAGGTCGTCCGGATCGGCCCGCACTTCGATGTGGATGTTGCCGCTTGCTATGGCATCGCGAATAAGGCCGGATTCGGCCAGATACTGGTGATTGAACCGTGCTCCGTTTAGTAATTCCACAGCATTGCCGGTATTGGGCCTATGCAATACAAGTCCCCTGCGCTGAACACTCGCGGTGAAGCGCGGTAACAAATGCGAGCGCAGATAGGTTGGGTCAACCGGTTTTCCGGCAACATAACCATTCAATTTTGCCCATCGATAGATAGCGATGCGGGTACGTGGAACGATTTCCCCTTGTGCTGCATATTCCCTGCGCATTTCGCTCGGCACCATGTGCAAGGGAAGGTCCTGTTTGGTATTGGCCCAGTGTATCCAGAGCAAGAGCAGGCGCGTATAGGAAAAGCGTGAGATCAAGGCTTTGGTAATCGCTGGCCGCTCGCCGCGCTTCGATGGGCGCCCTTTTGTAGTGCCAGTGATGTGATGGTCGAAATTGCGGTGTCGCGAATGGTGTCCCGACTCCGATGGACTGTTGCGGTCCGCTCTGCCGCTGGCAATAAATTCGATGCGCGACGCCAGGTCGTCTACCATGGTCGTGATGCCGCCCTTGCTGCGCAATTCCCCGTTATCGCTGAGGTATTTGGTGAAAAACAGCGCGGGAAAATCTTCAGGCGGCAGATCGAGGTCGTAGCGTTCAAGCATGGAAGTTTTGTCGGTCGCGGCCCTCAAAATCGCCATCTTGGCGTCGTCCGTGCCCAATCCTCCCATGCCGATATGCCAGCCAAGATACAGTCCGAGCCACGCATCGCGTACGAACAGGCCCCGGCCTACGCCGATCGGTTGTCGCGGGTCACCACATGCGACGAAATTGACGTCGACCGGGGACGCATCAAGCGATCCGACCTGCCCGATCGAGACGATGCCGTCGCGCACCGTGCCGGCCAAGTGACGATAATCACGGGCCCATTTCCCCTCACCCATTAACCTGCGCGCGGCGCCGGTGGCGTCCGGCGCTTTAGGTCCGTGATAGCGAAAATTGTCTTCAGTCGGTCGTAAGTGGGCATCCAACAGTACTGGTGTCAGCAGGCCTTGTTGAAGAACATGGCCGGTGCTGTAATACGTCCCGGTCATGGACAGGAAGGCTTGCCTCACGGTTGTGCCGGGATGGACGAACGAAATATAGCCATCCTGAATGTTCAGCACGTCCTGATCGGTCAGGATGAGTCCAGCTTTCTCCGTGTCGCCGGCTTTGACGGCCGTGTTTTTGCGCCCCAACTTGACCTGATTTTTTCCCCGACGCGGAACCGCAGGTGCGCCGGATCGACCAACATTATTGGGTATCAATGCATTTTTGATGCATCCAAAAGCATAATAACGATGCAATGCATCAAATACCTGTCCCGCACTGACGCCAGCCTCCCTTGCCCGCGCGCGCACCAGAGAATCGAGGCAGGCCAGGTTCGGTGGCCGTATGCCGGCGCCGCTGGGAATGAGTGGTGCGATCAAAGTCCATTTGCGGTCCCGTCGAAGTTCGAGCGTTGATCGGTGCCGGTCTTCCGGCGCGATAGCCGGGTCGTTGCAAGGTGGCCACAGGCGGCGAAAATCTTCATCGCCAAGGTGCCAGTGGTTCGGCAAGGCCAATGTCGTCGGTTTAATGGCATCCGTTTCAAGCCAGAATTTCAACTGGGATAGCTTTCTTAAAAAGAATCCCTTGGCGTAATAGCTTTTTTGCTTCTTGCCCGGCATGTCCCGGCCGATACTCGGAATCGGGATGAGTGTGACTTGATCCAGGTACGAAGCCACTTCCAGCACGCGATACAGGCCAGGAAGAGGCGAATTGTCCGAAGTCCCGGCAAGCACCAGGCCCGGCTCGATGGTCGTTTCCGTCATGGCCATGTATCTCCGAAAAAGCGCCGGCGCAAGTCGTCTCGCATGGCCCGCCCGCCTGGCCGGACTGGGTAGGAGGTCAGAATACGTTGCGATGGGTCGATGTCGATGCTCTGTGTCCATGCGCAGTGCTGGAACAATAGCCAGGCCTCGGCGGTCGTGAGGCGTAGCGTACGGGCCGCATGGAGCACTGCTTCGTTGATCGGCAGATCAAGGCTGGCGTTGAGGTAGTGCGCGAACTCGCCGGCCCAGGTAATGAGATGCGGTGCGCAATACAACGTCGACGCGTCCAACCAGACTTCAAGCTGTCCGGCCATGAGTTTCGGTATCAGGGCGGAACTGGAAACGAAATAGGAACAATCGATAGCGGCGGTATAGCGCCTTTCTAACTCCAGCCGTTCAAGCGTGCGCCAGTCGACCTCCTGAGTGGGGTCAACGATCGGTTTCGACGAGAAACCTGCCAGCCTATCTCCCCCTGGCAGCGGTGCTGTGGCCAGCAGGTCAAGGCTCGCCACATAGGGAACGCCGGAACCGATTTCGTAGCCATGATCGATACCGGCTTCACGGGCGATATCGAGCAAGCCCCGAGACCACGGTCTTTGGATGGGAGCCGTGCCCGGCGTTCCATCGAGCGGATGGGGATGAGCGATTGGCCATAGCGGAAATTGTTCGCGCAGGTCCCGCACACCTAGCCATAACAGCAGCAACGCGGTGTGGTATTCGCCACGTGAGTAATAATAGGCACCACGGCGCAAAGGCGGCATGGAGGTGGCCACCTGATTCGAATAGGGCGAAGGGTTGTTGCGCCGCAGGATCAACCAAGGCAAATAGCCGCTGCCGTGACCCATGCCATGGCCCAGCCTGATGCGCTGGCACAACTTCTTGTGCGTCATGCCTTTTTGTAGTCGATGCTTGGGCGTCGGCTCGGCCGGAACGGCAATCAAGTCTGATGGGGCATCGAAACGCCCCGAACTGGTCAATTGTTGCGTAGTTCCCGACATGGACCGCTCCATCTCCAGAATATGTTTTTCCGCACGCAATGACGCACCGAAGCATTCATGTCGTCTTAGAAACGAAAAAGCTCAAATTTTGGAGGTAAATAGCTCACATTATGGACGTCGGTCAATGCACGACTATCGAGTGCGACTATTTACGTGATGCTTTGGCAGGGCAGGATTAATAGCGCGGGGCAGAGTAGCCAACCGTCTTGTCCTGATCTGGTGCCAAGCCGCCGGCTTGGCATTACCGTATTATTTCGACCACATCGGTTCTGTCTGGTTCTCCTTTGCGCTTGAGGGGGCGCAAAGGTTTGAAAGGTGGGTGCGACAACATGACAGGCATGCGCAATGCCATTCGTATCAGTTCCACTTGGGCCGGGTGCAATGCACCGATCTGGCGCCGAAGTTCATTGAACATCCTGTACATCTCATCGGGTGCCTCATTGGGCAACATAATTTTTCGCTGGGACTCGTCCAGCGCTTCAAGCAAGCGTTTCTTCCAATGCTCGTCAAGCTGTAAACGCTGCACCAGGCGCTCGATGAAATCGATGGATGGCGGCCCCTTGGTGCCCAGCTCAATAGCTGAGATATAACTTTGTTCGTAGCCAAGTTGGGAGGCGAATTCAGCCTGCCGTAGCTCGCAAAATATGCGCAATTCCCGAAATACTGTTGAGAATGGGCTCATATGCTAACTTTAGAAGTAAATAAAACTATTAATAGGAGTATTATGGACACGTTTTTTCCTTTGTCAATAAAAATATGAGCAGGCCCCAGAAGTCACGGCACGTGCCACCCTTACGGAAACCCTCAACTACTTATATGATTCAAGTTGTTATTAAAATGACCTGATCGTCCATTCAAGTTTCTATTACTGTGTTCAAGTTTCTATTCCGACGTAACATGCCTCGCGCTTGACCTTGGCGGTAGACAGGACTACTATTAATGACTCAAAAGTAAGTTACTTGGAAAGATACATGCAAGCCCCGATTGATACCAAGCCCCGCTGGGAGCGGCGCAAGGATGCCCGCCCGCAGGAATTGCTCGCCGCCGCCCTCGACCTGTTTGTCGAACGGGGCTTTGCATCGACGCGCCTGGAGGATGTGGCCAAGCGGGCTGGCGTGTCGAAAGGCACTCTGTACCTGTACTTTGAGAATAAACAAGAGTTGTTCAAGGCCGTGGTGCGCGACAATATCGTGCAGTCGATCGGCGAGGCGGAAGACAGCATGGCCGCCTCGGACAGCAGCAGCGCCGAGTTATTGCGCAGCATGATGATGCAATGGTGGGAAGAGTTCGGCGCCACCAAGCTGGCCGGTTTGACCAAGCTGATGCTGGCCGAAGCGAACAATTTCCCGGAACTGGCGCAGTTTTACAACGAAGAGGTGGTCACGCGTGGGAATGCGCTGATTGCCACCTTGGTCGAACGGGGCATGCAGCGCGGTGAATTCCGCCAGGTCGATCCCGTGCTCGTCAGCACCATCCTCAGCGCACCCGTCACCATGCTGATGATGTGGACGCATTCCTTCCTGCCGTGCGAGGTCAAGAATATCGATCCGATCGCCTACATGGATGCGTTTATCGACATGAGCTTGCGCAGCCTGCAGGTGGAGGCGCCCGGGAAAAGCTGACGCGCCGTGTCCGCTGATACCGTTCAGTTGCCCCTTTTCCAAGGTTCGCCCCCCCAAATCTGCAGATCGTCGCAAATTCCCTCCATTCCCCGCCTTTATGGTTAACATGTGCTTTCAGCCAGTTCAACGATAAAATGGCGGATTATTACTTCACTTACCGAGTCCAAAGATGAATATCGAACAAGCCCGCTTCAATATGATCGAACAGCAAATCCGTCCATGGGACGTACTGGATATCGACGTGCTGGAGCTGTTGAACGTGGTCAAGCGTGAAGATTTCGTACCGGCCGCCTATAAAAACTTGGCCTTCGTCGATACCGAAATTCCACTGGGCGGCGGCGAATGCATGTTGACGCCGAAGCTGGAAGCGCGAATTTTGCAAGATGTAGCCGTCAAGAAGCATGAAAATGTGCTGGAAATCGGCACCGGCAGCGGCTACATGGCCGCTTTGCTGGCGCACAAGGCGCGGCATGTGACGAGCGTGGAAATCGTTCCCCAATTGAAAACCCTGGCCGAGCAGAACCTGACCGCCAATGGCGTGACGAACGTCACCGTGGAACTGGGCGACGGCGCCCAGGGCTGGAGCAAAGGCGCGCCGTACGACGTGATCGTCGTGTCCGGCGCCCTGGCCGTGTTGCCGGAAGCGTTGTTGCAACAAGTAAAAGTGGGCGGCCGCATCCTGGCCATCATCGGCGAAGCGCCGATCATGTCCGCGCATCTGATCACGCGCAGCTCGGACAAGGCCTACGACACGCGCAAGCTGTTTGAAACCAATGTCACGCCGCTGCAAGCTGTTGCACCGTCGCATTTCCAGTTCTGAGGCGACCGATTCGATGGAGCATTTGAGTGCACCGCAGCTGGCCGCCTGGCTGGCTGACCCTTCCCGCCCGCGTCCGTTGTTGCTGGACGTGCGGGAACAGTGGGAGTTTGACCTGTGCCACCTCGACGGTGCCACCCTGATGCAGATGAACTCGATTCCTGCCCGCATCGATGACCTCGATGAAGACGCCGAGATCGTCTGCATCTGCCATCACGGCATGCGCAGCATGCAAGTGGCGGCCTTCCTGGAGCGCAACGGTTTTGGCAAGATCAGTAATTTGACGGGCGGCGTGCACGCCTGGGCGCTGCAAGTCGACAGCGCGATGCCTAAATACTAAGTTATTTTGCAGTAGATGCACCCAGGCATGTTTTCCTGCATGCCTGCGGAGGCCTGTACCCCGCTCACCCGGCGGGCGCAAGGCAAGCGGTAGCAGATTTTTGATTCCATCAACTTTTGACGACTCCAACGGAGAAATGCAATGCGGAAACCCCTTATCGCCGTGCTGATGACCAGCGCCTTTGTCTCGATGACATGCTCGCTGCAAGCGCAGGCGGCCGATCTCATCCAGGTGTACCAGCAGGCGCTGGCCAATGACGCGCAGTATGCGAGTGCGCGTGCGGCCCTGTCGGCCGGGATGGAGCGGGTTCCGCAGGGGTTGGCAGGCTTGCTGCCGCAAGTGTCGGCTTCGGGCAGCAATACGCGCAACAGTATCGAGCCGATCACCAGCACGATTTCCATGCCGACGGTCAAGGTGCACACGAATACCTACAATCTGACCCTGGCGCAGCCGCTGTTCCGCTGGGATCGCTGGGAAACCTATCAGCAAAGCAAGCTGGCGCAGGCGATTGCCGAAGCGCAATTTGCACAGGTACAGCAAGATCTGATCACGCGCGTGGCGCAGGCGTATTTCGACGTGCTGAGCGCGCAGGACAACCTGGGCGCCACGCAGGCGCAAAAAGTGGCTACGACAGAGCAACTGGCATCGGCCAAGCGCAACTTCGAAGTCGGCACGCAAACGATTACCGACACGCACGAAGCGCAGGCGGCCTACGACCTGGTGGTGGCGCAGGAATTTGCCGCCATCAATGACCTGGCCAACAAGCGCAGCGCCTTGCAAACCATCATCGGCGAAGCGCCAACGTCGCTGGCGCCGATGCGCACGGGCGTGGTCATCAGCGCGCCGGAACCGGCCGCCATCGAACCATGGGTGAGCTCGGCGGAAGAGCAGAACTTTGGCGTCGTCACGGCCCAGTTCAACGTGGAATCGGCCAAGCGCGACATCGGCCGCAACCGCGCCGGCCATTATCCGACCCTGGACCTGATCGCCAACGCGGGCCACACCTACACGACGGGCGGCGGCAGCGGCAGTTCCAACAACAACGCCATCGGCGTGCAGTGGAGCATCCCGATCTTCAGCGGCTTTGCCGTCACCAGCAAGGTGCGCGAGTCGATCGCGCTGGAAAACAAGGCCCGCAACGACCTGGAAACGGCACGCCGCACGGCATCGCAAGGCGCGCGCCAGGCTTTCCTGGGCGTCAACAGCGGCCTGGCGCAAGTCAAGGCGCTGGAAGCGGCGGAAGTGTCGAGCAAGTCGGCACTGGAGTCGAACCAGCTCGGTTATCAAGTGGGCGTACGCATCAATATCGACGTCTTGAATGCGCAGAAACAATTGTTTTCGACGCAAAAAGACCTGTCGAAAGCCCGCTACGACACCATCATGAACGGCTTGCGCCTGAAGGCGGCGGCCGGCACGTTGAAGGAAACGGATTTGATGCCCGTCAACGCCTTGCTCGACAAGTAATCTTTTTTCTGCAGATTCAGATGAAAACCAGCCCCGGTGACGGCGCTGGTTTTTCTTCGTCTTGACCTGTTTTCACGCGGCACGGCTGTTGGCTATTTGCGTGAGGATCACCCCCGCCACCACCAGTCCCGCACCGGCCCAATGCAGCGGAGAAATGTGCTTGACGGCAAAGCCCAGCAAACCGTAGCGGTCGATGGCCAGCGCGGCCAGCATCTGTCCGCCGATGACGGCCGCCATGAAGGGGCCGGAACCCATGCGCGGGGCCAGCATCAGCGCGGCCGTAATGTAAAACACGCCGGCCGCGCCGCCCAGCCAGGACCAGCCCGGTCCACGCATGGCGAGACCGACATCGGGCGCGGGCACCCGCCAGACCAGCATCACGAGCGACGCGAGCACGGCGCTGACGGCCAGCGAGGCGAGCGTGGCCCACAGCGGGTGGCCCAGGTTGCGGCCCAGCGCGGCATTCGCGCCCGCCTGGAACGGGACGACGGCGCCGGCCAGCATGGCCAGCGGGGCAAATACGGTAATCCATCCATGCATGTGTGACTCCAAAGTTGAGTTGATGGAGTCATCGTATTATGCTGTCATCATTAAATCCAATTCGTAGTTTGTCAGCCAACTATGCAGCAAATGAATAATCTGCGGGCCGTGGATTTGAACCTGCTGGTAATCCTGGAAGCGCTGCTCAGCGAGCGCCATTTGTCGCGCGCGGCCGAGCGCTTGCACATGAGCCAGCCTGCCGTCAGCCATGCGCTGGCCCGCTTGCGCCATCTGCTCGGCGATCCGCTGCTGCTGCGTGGCAAGGGCGGCTTCCAGCCGACGGCGCGTGCTTTGGAGCTGGCGCGGCCGCTGGCCGAAGCCTTGCAAAGCGTGCGCTCCGTGCTCGGTGGCGCCGTCTTCGAGGCGGCCACGGCGCAGCGCGTGTTTCGCCTGGCCATGTCGGATTACGGCGCGGCGCTGATCTTGCCGCGTTTGCTGCGCCGCTTGCGCGTGGAAGCGCCCGGTATCGACCTGGCCATCAGCTATGCCAGCCGATCGGCCGTGATCGCTGGCGTGCAGGATGGCGAGATCGACCTGGCGCTGGGCGTGTTTCCGCAACTGCCCGAGCAGTTACATCGTGAAACCCTGTTCGAGGAAACATTCGTGTGCGCGCTCGATCCTGCCAGCCTGGCGTCCGGTGAAATGCTGAGCCTGGAAACCTATCTGGCGCGCCCGCATGTGCTGGTGGCATCCAGCGAAGGCGGCATGGCGGCCGAAGTCGATGCTGCCCTGGCCCAGCTGGGACAGACACGCCGCATCGCCGTGCGTGTGCCGTACTGGACGGTCGCACCGGAGGTCGTGAGGGGGACGGACTTGATCCTGACGGTGGCGCAGCGCGCCTTGCAGGACAGTGCGGCGCAGGGGCTGGCGCTGTATGCCGCGCCATTTGCCATCGCGCCGTTTGCGTTTGAAACGATACGGCACCGCCGCACGGACGGCGATGCGGGCATCGCCTGGCTACGCGCGGCCATTGCACAGGCCGCCGAGCCAGGCTGAGGACTTACAGCCCGCCGCCCTGGCCGTCGAACTTGCGTTCGATCAATTCGATCTTGTAGCCGTCCGGATCGGTGATGAAGGCGATGACGGTATTGCCGCCTTTGACGGGACCCGGTTCGCGCGTGACGTTGCCGCCATTCGCGCGTGCCGCGCCGCAAGCGGCGACGATGTCGTCGGCCGAAATGGCGATGTGGCCATACGCCGTACCCAGCTCGTAGCTGGTGGTGCCATAGTTATACGTCAGTTCCAGTTCCGCATGATCGGGATTCGAGCCATAGCCGACGAAGGCCAGGGTGTACTGGTATTCCGGATTGTCGCTGGTGCGCAGCAGCGTCATGCCCAGGACCTTGGTGTAAAAATCGATGGAGCGCTGCAGGTCGCCGACCCGTAACATGGTGTGCAAAATACGCATCGTAAATCCTTGATGGTGATAGGGGAATGGCAGGATTTTATGCGTTTTACGGCTTTCTTGCCGAGACCGCCCCTGCCGCCCGCTGCTACCGGGGCGGCGGACGGTGGCGTGCTTACTCCAGATGGGCGTCCAAGGTGATTTCCGTGGCCAGCAACTTCGATACGGGGCAACCGAGCTTGGCGCGCAGGGCCGCGTCCTGGAACGCTTCGTCGGTGGCGCCGGGAATGGTCGCCACCAGGGTTAGGTGCACGGCCGTGATGGCATAGCTGCCATCGATTTTTTCCAGGCTGACATCGGCCGTGGTTTTCAGGGCGGTGGCGCGCAGGCCCGCCTCGCCCAGCTGGCCGGACAGGGCCATGGTGAAGCAGGCCGCATGGGCCGCGCCGATCAGTTCTTCCGGATTGCTGCCGGGACCGTCTTCGAAGCGCGTGTTGAAGCCATAGGCTACATTGTCGAGCGCGCCGCTTTGGGTGGAAATAAACCCTTTGCCATCTTTAAGGCCGCCACTCCAGACGGCTGATCCTGTTTTTTTCATGATGTACTCCTTGCGTGGTTCGAGCGCCCATCATGCGCGTGCCACCCTTGCCCTTCCGTTCGTTGCGCCACACAGGGGGCGCATGCGCGCGCCGGGCATCGCCGCTCACGGCGCCGGCGTCACGCGCCAGATGACATTGCCCACGTCGTCCGCCACCAGCACCGCCCCCGCCTTGTCGACGGCCACGCCGACTGGGCGCCCCTGCGCCTTGCCATTGCTGTCCAGGAAACCGGCGATGATGTCCTGCGGTGGCCCGCTGGGCACGCCATTCGCGAAGGGCACGAAGATGACTTTATAGCCGCTGAAAGGCTTGCGGTTCCACGAGCCGTGCTGGCCGATGAAGGCGCCGCCCCGGTAGCGTTCGGGCAGCAAGGTGCCGTCATAAAACGCCAGCCCCAGCGAGGCCGTGTGCGCACCCAGCGCGTAGTCGGGCGCGATGGCGGTGGCCACCAGTTCGGGACGTGGCGGCTTGACCCGCGCATCGACGTGCTGGCCGAAATAACTGTAGGGCCAGCCATAGAAGGCGCCGTCCTTGATGGACGTCATGTAGTCGGGCACCAGGTCGTTGCCCAGCTCGTCGCGTTCATTGACGGCCGTCCACAGTGCCCCGCTGTGCGGCTGCCAGGCCATGCCGACGGGGTTGCGCAAACCCGTCGCATACACGCGTGCCTTGCCCGTCGCGCGCGTGACTTGCCAGATGGCGGCGCGGCCGTCTTCGGCCGACAGACCATTCTCGCCCACGTTGCTGTTCGAGCCGACGGTAACATAGAGAAATTTGCCGTCGGCACTGGCGATGACGTTCTTGGTCCAGTGGTGATTGATGGGGCCGCCCGGCAAATCCACCACCTTCACGCCAGGCGCGGTGATGCTCGTCTGGCCTTCCTTGTAGGGAAAACGCATGAGCGCATCGGCATTGGCGATGTACAGTTCGTTGCCGACCAGGGCCATGCCAAATGGCGAGTTCAATCCTTGTAGGAACACGCTGCGCGTTTGCGCCACGCCGTTTGCATCGACGCCGCGCAGCAAGGTGATGCGGTTGGCGCTGGGCGTGGCGGCGCCCGCCTTTTTCATCTGCATCTGCATGATGGCGCCCTTGATGCCCTTGTTGTCGTCGGGCTTCGGCGGCGCATTCGTTTCCGCCACCAGCACGTCGCCATTTGGCAGCACGTACAGCCAGCGCGGATGGTCGAGGTCGCGCGCATACGCATGGATGGCCAGGCCGGGCGCGACCACGGGGCGCTGCGCCGCCGTCCAGCGCTGCACGGGCGCCACATTGACGGTGGGAATCAGTTGCTTGTCCGGCGCGGGCAGCACGGGTTGCGGGCCGAAGCCGACGGGCATGGCGGGCGCCTGGGCATGGGCGGTAGTGGGGCCGCAGACGGCGGCCAGCAGCAAGGAACAGACGTAACGGTGCATGACGTACTCCATAACGCTAGCAGTGCGTGACAGTTGGAGTCAGCGTGCCTTCTTTGGTTCCAGCTGCGGGTCGGGACGGGCCTGTTTCGGTTCGGTGGGCTTGACCTTTTCCACGCCGGGCTGGGCGCGGCGGTCCGTGTCGACCAGGCCCTGTTCCAGGTCGCTGGCCGCCTGTTGCATGATCTTGCGCGGATGCACGTTTTGCGCATCGGGCGACTCATCGCGCTCGTGCGGCAGACGGTCGACGCCGTCATTCTTGACCTTTTCATCGGTATTGATCTTGCGTTCGCTATGCTGGGTAACCATATGGCCTCCTGACAGTAAAAGTAACGTGAAATCAGTGTCCTGCCGCGGCAGGCCATCTGCAAGCGGATTTGTCCATGCAGGGAGCGCTGGCGCACGCATGGACGATTCTTTTTCTGCGCTACACTGCGTGCAACACCAAGAACGCCCCTTGCGGGCACACGGCAGCCGCACTATACTGTGCATATGTACAGTATCATGCGATGCCGGCGTGCGACGCGACAGCCTGGGGCGGTTTGCCACCGAATTCACTACCGAGACTCTTATGCCCGTCGATAATCACGCCGAACAGCGCGCCGAACAGCCAGCAGCGACCTTGCCAGCCCCGGGCGAGCGCTTCAACCTGGGCGCCAAGACCATCGCCCTGGTCGTGCGCCAGAATACGGATGGCATTGCCGAACCCGTGAAAAGCATCGTCGATTTCCTGCAAGTGCTGGGCCACACGGTGGTCTTCGAGGCGGAGACGGCCGCGCACCTGAACCTGGCGTTTCCCGGCGTGCGCGCCATGTCGCCGGCCGAGATCGGCGCCGCCGCCGATTGCGCCATCGTCATGGGCGGCGACGGCACCATGCTGGGCATTGCGCGCCAGCTGGCGCCATTTGACGTACCGTTGATCGGTATCAATCAGGGGCGATTGGGTTTCATGACCGACATCCCGCTCGAGCGCATGCTGCCCGTGCTGGCGCAAATTCTCGGCGGCCGATTCAAGGCCGAACGCCGCACCTTGCTCGAAGGCAGCGTGCTGCGCGACGGCGAGTCGATTCACGTGGGCATGGCTGTCAACGATGTCGTCGTCTCGCGCGGCGCCGGCGCCGGCATGGCCGAATTGCGCGTCGAGGTCGATGGCCACTTCATGTACAACCAGCGTTCCGATGGTTTGATCATTTCCACGCCGACGGGCTCGACCGCATACTCGCTGTCGGCCGGCGGCCCATTGCTGCATCCGACCCTGGGCGGCATCGTGCTCGTGCCGATCGCCCCGCATGCGCTGTCGAACCGCCCCATCGTCTTGCCCGACTCGAGCCAGATCGTCGTGGAAATCGTGCGCGGGCGCGATATCAGCGTCAATTTCGACATGCAGACCTTTGCCAGCCTGGTGCAGCAAGACCGCATCCTCATCCGCCGTTCGCCGCACACGATTACCTTCCTGCATCCGGAAGGGTGGAGCTACTACAACACCCTGCGTGAAAAATTGCACTGGAATGAGTACCCGTCGGGCGAGGGCAAGCTCAGCTAACTTTTTCTCCACCTCAACCCGCGGTGCGCCGCCCAACCACAGAAGCCATGCTCCATACACTGTCCATTCGCGATTTTGTCATTGTCGATACCATTGAACTGGAATTTTCCGCCGGCTTCAGCGTGCTGACGGGCGAGACGGGCGCCGGCAAGTCCATCCTCATCGATGCGCTGACCCTGGCGCTGGGCGGGCGCGGCGACGCCAGCGTGGTGCGCGAAGGCGCGGCCAAGGCCGACATCACGGCCGATTTCTCCGTCAGCGACGTGGCGCAAGCCTGGCTGGTGGCGCATGAATTTGCCAACGACGATGGCGGCGCCCTGCTGCGCCGCGTGATCGACAACGCGGGCCGCTCGAAAGCGTACATCAACGGCATCCCCGCCACAGCCGCGCAGTTGCGCGAACTGGGCGACATGCTGGTCGATATCCACGGCCAGCACGCACACCAGTCCTTGCTGAAAAGCGAAGCGCAGCGCGCCTTGCTCGACGGCCAGGCGACGGCGCGCGAAGCGGGCGCGGAACAGGATGTGCGGCAAGTGGCCGCCCTGCACAAGCGCTGGCGCGCCCTCGTGCGCCAGCGCGAGGAATTCGAAACGAATGCGGCCAACGTGCTGTATGAGCGTGAACGCCTGGAATGGCAAGTGGGAGAGCTGGAAAAACTGGCCGCCAAGCCCGGTGAGTGGACGGACATCACGAACGAGCACAGCCGTCTGTCGCACGCGGCCAGCCTGCTGGAAGGGGCGCAGGAAGCCTTGTCCCTCATTTCCGAGTCGGAAGACCATCCTATCGTGTCGCAACTGTCGGCCCTGAACCAGAAGTTGGGCAAGCTCGTGTCCGTCGATGCGGAATTGCAGCCGATTGTCGACCTGATCGAATCGTCGCGCATTCAATTGCAGGAATCCGTGTATGCACTGAATAATTATCTGGATCGGGTGGAACTGGACCCGGAGCGCCTGCACCAGCTCGATGCACGCATGGAAGCCATGCACAGTACGGCGCGCAAATTCCGCGTCACGCCCGAAGAGTTACCCGAGGAACACGCGAAGCTGTCGGAAAAGCTGCAGCATCTGGCCGACGCTTCCGACATCGAAGGCTTGCTGCGCCAGGAAGCGAAGATCGAGGCCGAGTACCGCGCCGTGGCCGAGCGCCTGTCCGCCACGCGCCGCGCGGCCGCCCTGGAACTGGGGCAAGCCGTCACGCGCGCCATGCAGGAACTGAGCATGACGGGCGGCAGCTTTGAAATCGCCCTGCACCCGTGCGAACCGGCCGCCCATGGACTTGAGCAGGTGGAATTCCTCGTCGCCGGCCATGCCGGCACGGCGCCACGTTCCCTGGCCAAGGTGGCGTCCGGCGGCGAACTGGCGCGCATCGCGCTGGCCATTTCCGTCATCACCTCGCACGCCACCACCACACCGACCCTGATCTTCGACGAGGTCGACAGCGGCATCGGCGGCGCCGTCGCCGAGGTCGTCGGGCGGCTATTGAAACGCCTGGGGCAGGGACGCCAGGTGCTGTGCGTGACCCACTTGCCGCAGGTGGCCAGCCAGGCGAATCAGCATTTCCAGGTGGCGAAAAGCACCCTGGACAATGGCAAGACGGCCTCGCGCATCGACATGCTCGACGCCAAGGCCAGGGTGGAAGAAGTGGCGCGCATGCTGGGCGGCCTGGAAATCACGGCCACCACGCGCAAGCATGCACGCGAGTTGCTCGCGATTTGATTCATGGCTGGGGGCAGACCGGGGTCAGACCGGGGTCAGACCCGCCGGGTCTGACCCCAGCCCTTGGCTGTATCCGCGCTGAGCTTGACGTTAGCGGCATTGAGGGTCTGACCCCAGCACTTCGCTATTAACTCAATGCAACTATAATAACTGGCTAATCCATCCAACGCCTTCGAAGAGCCTTCATGTCATTTCAAACAGAACCGCCGTACACGCATGGCAGCATCGACCGCAGCGCCGTGGTGCTCGTCAACCTGGGCACGCCCGATGCACCGACCTCGTCAGCCGTGCGGCGTTACCTGAAGCAATTCTTGTCGGACCCGCGCGTGGTGGAGATTCCCCGCCTGGTTTGGTGGTTCATTTTGAACCTGATCATCTTGCCGTTCCGCTCCGGCCAGTCGGCCAAGAAATATGCATCGATCTGGACGCGCGAGGGCTCGCCCCTGAAAGTGCATACGCAAAAGCAGGCCAAGTTGCTGGCCGGCGCCCTGGCCGAGCGCGGCCATGACGGCGTGACGGTGGCGATGGCCATGCGCTACGGTTCGCCTTCCTTGCCGGAAGTGCTGGCCAAGCTGAAAAGCGAAGGCTGCGAGCGCATCGCCATCCTGCCGGCCTATCCCCAATACTCGGGCACGACGACGGGTTCCATCTACGACGCCGTGTTTGCCCATTACGCCACCGTGCGCAATGTGCCGGAATTGCGCTTCATTAAGCAATATCACGAGCACGACACGTATATCGACGCTTTGCGCGATTCCGTACTGAATCATTGGGAAGCGCATGGCCGTCCGGAAAAACTGGTGATGAGTTTTCATGGCGTACCCAAGCGCACCTTGCTGCTGGGCGACCCCTACCACTGCCAATGCCTGAAAACGGCGCGCCTGCTGGCGGAAAAGTTGAAGTTGACGAAAGAGCAGTATGTGGTGACCTTCCAGTCGCGCTTCGGCAAGGCCGAATGGCTGCAGCCGTACACGGCGCCCACCCTGGTGGCGCTGGCCCAGCAGGGCGTCAAGCGCGTCGATCTGCTGTGCCCGGGCTTTACCAGCGATTGCCTGGAAACCCTGGAAGAGATCGCCATGGAAGCGAAGCATGATTTCGAGACAGCCGGCGGCCAGCAGTTTCACTACATCGCTTGCCTGAACGAAACGCCGGCCTGGATTGCGGGTATGGCGGAAATTGCGGAACAGCACATGATTGGCTGGCCGACGATGAAGACGGCGGCGCAGCGCGAAGCGGACAAGAAAGCGGGCGAGCAGGCGCGTGCGGCAGCGCTGGCCTTGGGCGCGACGAATTAAGGATTGTAAATTTTTGACAATAAAAAGCCGCGCTTGCGCGGCTTTGTCATGTCTGGCGCGGCCAAGCAGCTTTCCAAATAGCAACACAGCCAGTGGCGATGGCGGCGGCGGGGCTGGTAGAATGCCCGCTTTGCCGTGGGAAGCCTGGAAAATCAAGGGATGCGCGCACGGATCGCTGGCCGAAATGGATAGCATTTTGTAATACGCTGTAACATGGACCGATGTAATTCCGGTTTTGCCACGCATACCCCTTGAAACAATAGGATATAGCCCCATCTGCCCGTTAGTGTTGTAAAGATAGTTAGACTAACTCATTTAAGTCATTGATTGTAGGAGCTTTTCAGATGCAAGATCAGGAAAACCAAGCTGTACCTAATCCGCAAGCGGACGCCGCGGCGACTGCCCCATCGACTCCCGCAGAGCCTACTTTGGAAGAGCAGCTGGCGAGTACCGAAGCGCGTCTTGCAGAGATGCACGATGCCTTCATGCGCGCCAAGGCTGATGGCGAAAATATCCGTCGCCGCGCGCAGGAAGATGTTGCTAAAGCGCATAAATTCGCAGTCGAGAGCTTTGCCGAAGCCATGGTGCCCGTCAAAGACAGCCTGGAAACGGCGCTGACGGTGGAAGCACCGACCATCGAATCGCTGAAAGAAGGCGTCGAGATGACCTTGAAGCAACTGAACGCCGCGTTCGAGCGCAACCGCCTGGTGGAAGTATTGCCAGTGCAGGGCGAAAAGCTCGATCCGATGAAACACCAGGCCGTTGCCGTGGTGCCGGCGGACCAGGAAGCCAATACCATCGTGTCAGTCCTGCAAAAGGGCTATATGATTGCGGACCGCCTGCTGCGTCCAGCCATTGTAACGACCGCGCAAGCAAAATAATCAGAGGGCGGCATCAAGCAAGCCTTGAAAACATGCCGCTTTGCCACATATAAGAACCATCTGAAATCTAGCAAATAAAAGGAAATAAATCATGGGTAGAATTATCGGTATCGATCTGGGAACCACGAATTCCTGCGTTTCCATCATGGAAAACGGTCAACCAAAGGTAATCGAAAACGCTGAAGGCGCACGCACGACGCCGTCGATTATTGCTTATCAAGAAGATGGCGAAATTCTCGTCGGCGCGCCAGCGAAACGCCAGGCCGTGACCAATCCGAAAAACACGCTGTACGCAGTCAAGCGTCTGATCGGTCGCAAGTTCGACGAAAAAGAAGTCCAAAAAGACATCGCGCTGATGCCGTACCAGATCATGAAAGCCGACAACGGCGATGCATGGATCGGCGTACGCGACAAAAAACTGGCTCCGCCGCAAATTTCGGCTGAAGTGCTGCGCAAGATGAAAAAAACGGCAGAAGACTACCTCGGTGAAGAAGTCACCGAAGCCGTCATCACCGTACCTGCGTACTTCAACGACTCGCAGCGCCAAGCCACCAAGGATGCCGGCCGTATCGCTGGCCTGGACGTCAAGCGCATCATCAACGAGCCAACCGCGGCAGCGCTGGCGTTCGGCCTGGACAAGACCGAAAAAGGCGACCGTAAAATCGCCGTGTATGACTTGGGTGGCGGTACGTTCGACGTGTCGATCATCGAAATCGCGGATGTTGATGGCGAGAAACAATTTGAAGTGCTGTCGACCAACGGCGACACCTTCCTGGGCGGCGAAGACTTCGACCAGCGCGTCATCGATTACATCATCGACGAGTTCAAGAAGATCAACGGCATCGACCTGAAAAAAGATCCGATCGCTCTGCAGCGCATCAAGGCTTCGGCCGAGCGCGCGAAGATCGAATTGTCGTCGTCGCAGCAAACCGAAATCAACGAGCCGTACATCGCCATGGCGAACGGCGCGCCGGTCCACTTGAACCTGAAGATGACCCGCGCCAAGTTGGAGTCGCTGGTGGAAGAGCTGATCACGGCCACGATGGAACCATGCCGCATCGCTATCAAAGATGCAGGCGTGAAAGTGTCGGACATCGATGACATCATCCTGGTCGGCGGTATGACGCGTATGCCGAAGGTGCAGGAAAAAGTGAAGGAATTCTTCGGCAAGGATCCACGCAAGGACGTGAACCCGGACGAAGCCGTCGCCGTGGGCGCAGCGATCCAAGGTTCGGTCCTGTCGGGCGAACGCAAGGACTTGTTGTTGCTGGACGTTACTCCTCTGTCCCTGGGTATTGAAACCCTGGGCGGCGTGATGACCAAGATGATCCACAAAAACACGACGATTCCGACCAAGTTCAGCCAAGTGTTCTCGACGGCCGACGACAACCAGCCTGCGGTGACCATCAAGGTCTTCCAGGGTGAGCGCGAAATCGCCGCCGGCAACAAGGGTCTGGGCGAATTCAATCTGGAAGGCATCCCGCCAGCATCGCGCGGCACGCCACAGATCGAAGTGACCTTCGACATCGACGCCAACGGCATCTTGCATGTCGGCGCGAAAGACAAGGCCACCGGCAAGGAAAACAAGATCACGATCAAGGCCAATTCCGGCTTGACCGAGGCTGAAATCCAGAAGATGGTCAAGGATGCCGAGCTGAACGCGGAAGAAGACAAGAAGGTCAAAGAATTGGCCGAGTCGCGCAACCAGGCCGATGCTCTGGTACACTCGACCCGGAAATCCTTGACCGAATACGGCGACAAGCTGGATGCGGGCGAGAAAGAGAAGATCGAAGCGGCCATCACCGACCTGGAAGCAAGCATCAAGGCGGGCGACAAGGCTGAGATCGACGCCAAGGTGGAAGCACTGTCGAGCGCATCGCAGAAACTGGGCGAAAAAATGTATGCCGACATGCAAGCGCAGCAAGCTGCCGGCGGCGCGGAAGGTGCACAGCAAGCTGCTGGCGCATCGGACGCAGGCGCCAAGCAAGACGACGTTGTTGACGCTGACTTCAAAGAAGTCAAAGACAGCAAGTAATGTCTTGCGCTCCCATAAACTGGGGGCAGCCGGGCTGAACGCTACATCGCGGGATTAGCCGCGAAGACCGGCCGAGCCGAGTCGTTGCCCAGTGCAGCACTCGACTCGGCTTTTTCGTGTAATTTTTACATCAGTAGATAGACTGCAAGGTGCCGACAACATGGCAAAGCGTGATTTTTACGAGACACTCGGTGTCGCAAAAAATGCTTCGGAAGAAGAGATCAAAAAGTCTTACCGTAAACTGGCGATGAAATACCATCCGGACCGCAATCCGGATAGCAAGGAATCGGAAGAAAAGTTTAAGGAAGTCAAAGAAGCCTACGAGATGCTGACCAATCCGGAAAAGCGCGATGCGTATGACCGTTATGGTCACGCTGGCGTGGACCCGAACATGGGCGGCGGTGGCGGCTTCGGCGGCGGTGCTGGCGGCTTTGCCGACAGCTTCGGCGATATCTTCGGCGACATCTTTGGCGGTGGCGGTGGACGCAGCCGCAATGCGGGGCCGCAGGTGTACCGTGGCGCCGACTTGCGCTACAACCTGGAAATTACACTGGAGCAAGCTGCTCACGGCTTCGACACGACTATCCGCGTGCCGAGCTGGGACAAGTGCGATACCTGCCACGGCAGCGGCGCCAAGCCGGGCACGTCGCCCACCACCTGCGGTACCTGCGGTGGCCACGGCCAGGTGCGCATGCAGCAAGGTTTCTTCAGCATCCAGCAAACCTGCCCGAAATGCCATGGCAGCGGCAAGGTCATCACCGACCCGTGCACGCCGTGCGGCGGCGCCGGTCGCATCAAGCGCAACAAGACCCTGGAAGTGAAAATTCCAGTCGGTATCGACAACGGCATGCGTATCCGTTCGTCCGGCAACGGTGAACCGGGCACGAATGGCGGTCCGTCGGGCGACCTGTATGTGGAAATCCACATCAAGCCGCACGCCGTATTCCAGCGCGAAGGCGACGACCTGCATTGCGAAATGCCGATCTCGTTCACCAAGGCAGCTTTGGGTGGCGAAATCGAAGTGCCTACCCTGAACGGCAAAGTGTCGTTCACGATCCCGGAAGGCACCCAGTCGGGCAAGACTTTCCGCCTGAAAGGCAAGGGCATCAAGGGTGTGCGCTCCGGTTACGCGGGCGACCTGTTCTGCCACGTGGCCATCGAAACGCCCGTGAAATTGACGGAAAAACAGAAAGACCTGCTGCGGGACTTTGAAAAGTCGACGACCGAGGGCGGTGCCAAGCACAGTCCGCAAAGCAAGACCTGGAAAGACAAGGTCAAGGATTTTTTTGAATAAGCACACGTAATACCATGCGCCGGGATGCTTCAACATCCCGGCGTTTTTTTCATCACGACTGAGCAATGTGCGGTATCGCCGGCCTATGGGCGCGATTTGCCGCCAATTCAGTCGTACGTACACAATGGGAGCGATATGACCGAACAGAAAAATGGCCCGGCCCTGGCGGAACTGCTGCAGCGTAACCGCCGCTGGGCCGACTCGATGGTGGCGAAAGACCCGAACTTCTTCAAGAACCTGGAAGCGCAAACGTCGCCCGAATACCTGTGGATCGGCTGTTCCGACAGCCGCGTGCCAGCGAATGAACTGCTGGGCATGGCGCCTGGCGACGTGTTTGTGCACCGTAATATTGCCAATGTGGTCGTGCATTCCGACCTCAATTGCCTGTCTGTCCTGCAATTTGCCGTGGACGTGCTGAAAGTCAAACATATCATCATCGTCGGCCATTACGGCTGCAAGGGCGTGCATGCTGCCATGACGGGCACGCGCATCGGCCTGGTCGACAACTGGCTGCGCCACGTGCAGGACGTGGGCCAGAAACACGAGCGCTATCTGGGCGACGTGCTGACGAGCCGCCAGCGCGGCGACCGTCTGTGCGAACTGAACGTGGTCGAACAAGTCTTGAACGTGTGCCAGACCACCGTCGTGCAAGATGCGTGGGAACGCGGCCAGGAACTCAGCGTGCACGGCTGGGTCTATGGCTTGAAGGATGGCTTGCTGAACGACCTGGAAGTGACCGTCACGGCTGGCCACGAGCTGGCGCCGCGCATGGCGACGCGCCTGGCCCGCTACGAAGCCATCGCGTAATCGATGCTGGCGCCGTGCCTACGGCGCCGCATTGTCCAGGCGGCTCAGGTAATCGGCCGCCTCCCGCACGCCCTCCTGCGCCGCCTGGCGCAACCAGGTTTTGGCCTGGGGAATGTCTTGCGGCGTACCCCGGCCTTCGGCCAGCGCCACGCCATAGTGGTAGCGCGCCAGCCGAGCATAGGCGGCGTCATCATTCGTATGTGCGCCGCGCCGCATCAGCGCCGTCGCCTGTTGCAAGTCCTTGGTCACGCCGATGCCCGTCTCATACAACTGGGCCAGCCAAATCATCGAATACACATCGTTCCAGCGCCGGATGCAATCTTCAAAGATGGCGACGGCGGCCGCATGGTCGCCCGTCTTGTCGGCCGCATAGCCGTACAAACACTTGATGCGTTTGTCGCTGTGCACATAGGCTTTGTAGCTGAGATCGCTTTCACCTTCGCTATCCTGCGCGTGGGCGAACGCAGGGAACAGCAAGGCGAGCAGCAGGGCGTAGGTGGGCATGGATTTCCTGGTCTATGGTTGAGAATTGGTAGGTAAGCAAATTGCGTGCTTGCCCCATTCCCGGGCAACGCTCCTGCCGCTGCGCCATTGCGTGACAGTGCCTGTTGCAGCGTGGCGCAACGCGCCGCGCATATCCATATAGTAAATGCTTCGTTTGCAAGCAAGGCTGGCCGGCATACAGTGGACTTCCCCAGACTCTTGGCGAACTCCCATGTCGGCCGTCCTGAAACCCGTGCAGTCCACCAGCCCTTTCCAGATCGAAACTTTCGATGCGCCCCTGGGCGCGCAAGTGCTGGGGCTGGACCTGGCGCAACCGCTGTCGCAGGGCGATTTCCAGCGCCTGCATCACGCTCACCTCGACCATCACGTACTGGTGTTTCGCGACCAGCGCATCACGCCGCAGCAGCAAGTCGATTTCAGCCGCCGCTTCGGCCCGCTGCAAATCCATGTGCTGCGCCAGTTCCAGCTACCCACGCAGCCGGAAGTGCTGATCATCTCGAACATCGTCGAAAACGGCCAGCCCATCGGCCTCGGTGACGCGGGCCATTTCTGGCACTCGGACTTGTCGTACAAGGAAGTGCCCAGCCTGGGCTCCATGCTGCACGCGCAAGAGTTGCCGGACGAGGGCGGCGATACCGTCTTTGCGAACATGCACTTGGCCTGGGAAAGCTTGCCGGCCGCGCTGCGCCATGCCGTGCGCGGCGCCCGTGCCGAACACAGCTACCTGAGCCAGTACGAGGAATTGCGCCGCCGCAACCCATGGCGGCCCGCGCTGACGCAGGCGCAGATCGATGAAGTCAAACCCGTCACCCATCCCGTCGTGCGCGTGCATCCGGAAACGGGACGCCGCGCCCTGTTTGTCAGCGAACATTTCACCACGCGCATCGTCGGCTTGCCCGACGATGAAAGCCGCGCCCTGCTCGAGGAACTGTTTGCCCATAGCGTGCGCCCCGAGCACCTGTATGTGCACCGCTGGCAACCGCACGACCTGGTGTTCTGGGACAACCGTTCCCTGATGCATTTGGCGACAGGTTGCCCGCCCGACCAGCGCCGCAAGCTCTACCGCACGACCATCGAAGGCGATGCGCCGTACTGATTTTTTTGAACGTAGTTGACCAAGGAGTGTCCATGTTGCCGATCTTGACTTTTACCCGCCGCCTGCTTGCCACCATTGCCGTGCTGTGCATGGCCATGCCCATGGCCCGGGCAGAAGGGCAGATCCGCATCGCGGGCCAGCATGGCATCACCTTCTTGCTGCTTAATATTGCGCAGGAACAAAAGCTGATTGAAAAGCATGGCAAGCAGCAGGGCGTTGATGTGAAAGTCGAGTGGATTACCTTGTCCGGCGGCCCGGCCATCAATGATGCTTTGTTGTCCGGCAATATCGATATCGCCGGGGCTGGCCTCGGGCCGCTCTTGACCATCTGGGACCGTACGAAAGGCCGGCAGAACGTGCGCGGCGTGGCGTCCCTGGGCAATTTCCCCTATTACCTGGTCAGCAATAATCCCAAGGTAAAAACCCTGGTGGACTTGACGGACAAGGACCGCATCGCCTTGCCGGCCGTCTCCGTTTCCGTGCAGGCGCGCATCTTGCAAATGGCCGTGGCGAAACAGTGGGGCGACAAGGAATTTGCCCGCCTCGACAAGATCACGCAAACCCTGCCGCACCCGGATGCGGCCGCAGCCATCATCGCCGGCGGCACGGAGCTCAGCGGGCACTTCGGCAATTCGCCATTCCAGGAACAGGAGCTGGCGCAAAACCCGAACGCGCACATCATCCTGAACTCGTACGACGTGCAGGGCGGACCCAGCTCGTCGACCTTGCTGTATGCGACGGAAAAGTACCGCAAGGACAATCCGAAAACCTACCGCGCCTTCATCGCCGCCCTGGCGGAAGCGGCGCAGTATGCGAGCAGCAACCCGCAAGGCGCGGCCGACATCTATATCAAGGTGAATAAAAGCAAGGTGGACCGCAATCTGCTGCTGAAAATCTTTGCCAACCCGCAAGTGCAATTCAAGATCGCGCCGCAAAACACCTATGGCCTGGCGCAATTCCTGCACCGCGTGAGCGCCATCCGCAATCTGCCCGATAGCTGGCGCGATTATTTCTTTGACGATCCCGCCATCACGCAAGGAGGCTGACATGAACGCGCCCGCTTTTCATCTGGTCCGTCCTCCCGTTGCGCTACAGCCATTACTCAGCGTCAAACATGTCAGCCTGGAATACCGCACCGAGCAGCGCACCGTGCGCGCCACGCATGACGTCAGTTTCGACGTGCTTCGCGGCGACCGTTTCGTGCTGCTGGGACCATCGGGCTGCGGCAAGTCGTCACTGCTGAAAGCCGTGGCCGGCTTCATCGCGCCGCGCGCGGGCAGCATCGCCATGCAGGGCCAGCCCATTCATAAACCGGGGCCGGACCGTGTCGTCGTGTTCCAGGAGTTCGACCAGTTGCCGCCCTGGAAAACCGTGCTGGAAAACGTCATGTTCCCCTTGCTGTCCAGCAAGCGGCTGGACAAGCAGGCGGCCCGCGAGCGCGCCCATCACTGGATCGCCAAGGTGGGCTTGGCCGGCTTCGAGGACGCCCATCCGCACACCTTGTCGGGCGGTATGAAGCAGCGGGTCGCCATCGCCCGCGCCCTGGCCATGCAGCCGGAAGTACTGCTGATGGACGAGCCGTTCGCCGCCCTCGATGCGCTGACGCGGCGCAAGATGCAGGAAGAACTGAGCCGCCTGTGGGAAGAGCTGCGCTTTACCCTCGTGTTCGTTACGCATTCGATCGAGGAAGCGCTGGTCGTGGGCAACCGCATCTTGCTGCTGTCGCCCCATCCGGGCCGGGTGCGTGCCGAATTGAACAGTCACCAGTTCGGCTTGCACAGCGCGGGCAGTGTGGAATTCCAGGCTGCCAGCAGCCGCATCCACGGCTTGCTGTTCGATGAGGAAGTAGCTCCCGTTCCGCAATCAGTTACCGCGCAGCGGGAAGCCGTATGAGCGCGCTGCTGGAACCACCGATCCGCCAGGAATTCGTCTATGCGGCGCCGCCACCAGCCGGCGTCACCGTCGAACGGACGCTGTCGCGCTGGCAGCGTGTGAGCCAGCACGCGCTGTGGCGCAAGGCGCTCATTTTGCTCAGCCTGGCCCTGCTGTGGGAAGGCGCGGCGCGCTGGACGCAGAACGATTTATTGCTGCCCAGTTTTTTGCAGACGGCGCAGGCGTTTATCGGCGGCATCGCCAGCGGTGAATTGCTTACGCGAACAGCCGCCTCCCTCGTCGTCTTGCTGCAAGGCTATGCGGTGGGCGTGCTGGCCGCCTTCGTGCTGACCTTGCTGGCCGTGTCGAGCCGCATCGGGCGCGACCTGCTGGAAACCCTGACGGCCATGTTGAATCCCTTGCCGGCGATCGCCCTGCTGCCGCTGGCCTTGCTGTGGTTCGGCCTGGGGCGCGCCAGCCTGATCTTCGTCATCGTCCATTCCGTGATGTGGCCGCTGGCCCTGAACACATACGCGGGCTTCCAGGGCGTGCCCGAGACCCTGCGCATGGCGGGCCGCAACTATGGCTTGAACGGCTTGCGCCTGGTGCTTCACATCCTCGTGCCGGGCGCCTTGCCTTCCATCGTCTCGGGCTTGAAGATAGGCTGGGCGTTTGCCTGGCGCACCCTGATCGCGGCCGAGCTGGTGTTCGGCACGACGTCGGGGCAGGGCGGCCTGGGCTGGTACATCTTCCAGAACCGCAACGAGCTGTACACGGACAAGGTGTTTGCCGGTCTGGCGGCCGTCATCGTCATCGGCTTGCTGGTGGAAAACATCGGTTTTCGCAGCCTGGAGCGCGTCACCTTGAAACGCTGGGGCATGCAACGGTAGTTGTCACGATAATTATTTCAGCATGCTGCGCGCCGCCGCGATGATTTGCCGCGACAGCTGCTCCATGCGCGGCGACTGCACCTTCCACGTGTGCCAGTACAGGGCCACGTCGGCCGGCGTCTTGGGCGTGAGCATTTCCACCAGTTCGCCATCCGTATTCGCTTTCAGCAGCAACTCGGGCACCATGCCGTAGCCGAGGCCGTAGCGGATGGCGTTGAAGTGCGAGGTGGCGCCCGGCACGTAATGGCAGGGGTAGGCCCCTTCTGGCAGCCCCAGCGCTTCTTGCAGGAACGACGATTGCAGGGTGTCCTTGCGCGTGTACGCGACGACGGGCGCCGTGCGCGCCGCCTTGCGCGTCAGCCCGTGCGCAAACCACTGCTGGCGGAACGCGGGCGTGGCCACCAGCCAGTAGCGCATCACGCCCAGCGGCTCGGCCGTGCAGCCGCGCATGGGTTTTGGCTCCGTGCTGATGCAGCCGATCGCCATGCCCGTTTCCAGCAAGGTGTAGGTGTGATCCTGGTCTTCCACGGTCAGGTCCAGCAGCACGCGCTCGCGTATCAGCACCTCGGACAGGGCCGGGAAAAACCAGGTGCCCATCGAATCGGCATTCAGCGCCAGCACCAGGGTCAGCGGCGCATCCTGCTGCACTGCCAGTTCCGCCTGCAAGTCCGCTTCCAGCAGCTTGGCCCGTTTCAGATACTGCATCAGCCGCTGGCCCATGCGCGTGGCGCGCGCGGGACGGCTGCGCACGATCAGCGAATTGCCCAGCTGGCTTTCCAGCGCCCGCACCCGCTGGGAAATGGCGGGGGAGGTCAGGTGCAGCCGCAGCGCCGCCTGTTCGAAACTGCCCGTTTCGACGACGGCGCGGAATGCTTCCGTATGTTTGGGATTGAGATCCATGGTCATCGCCTGCATAAGAAAAATTTATCAATACTAAATAATACTTACTTTTCATAAGGATGAGGATGTTGCAGTGCACAATGCCTCTTTGATGGAGTGCCGCGCGCCAGCGTACGGCCTCCTGGCAGCAAGGAATACCACCATGGAAGCACAAGCGAACGACAGCAGCACCCGCAAGCCCCAGTCTAAGCTGGCGCGCAATCTGAAATTCGGCCTGGGATTGACCCTGGGCCTGGGCATGGCCGCCGCGCTGGCGGGCGGCTGGTGGCTGCGCCAGGCGTGGCAGGATTTGCCGGCCGTCGAGCACCTGGCCCAGTACAAGCCCGCACTGCCGCTGCGTATTTTCTCGAGCGAAGGCGAGCTGCTGGCCGAATACGGCGAAGAGCGCCGCGAATTCCTGCCCCTCAAGGAAATCCCCCTGCGCATGCGCCAGGCCTTGCTGGCCATCGAGGATGCGCGTTTCTACGAGCATGGCGCCGTCGATTTCTATGGCTTGACGCGCGCCACCCTGGCCAACGTCGTCACGGGCCACCATGCGCAGGGCGCCAGCACCATCACCATGCAAGTGGCGCGCGACTTCTTCCTGTCGCGCGAAAAGACCGTGCAGCGCAAGCTGACGGAGATGCTGCTCGCCTACAAGCTGGAACAGCACTACGGCAAGGACAAGCTGCTGGAACTGTATATGAACCAGATTTATCTGGGCGAGCGTTCCTACGGTTTTTCCGCCGCCTCGAACATTTATTTCGACAAGCCGCTGGCCGACGTCAGCATCGCGGAGGCGGCCATGCTGGCCGGCTTGCCGAAGGCCCCGTCGGCCTACAACCCCGTCGCCAATCCCCAGCGCGCCACCGTGCGCCAGCATTACATCCTGCAGCGCATGCGCGAACTCGGCTACATCACGCCGGCCGAATACGACGCGGCCGTGGCGGAAAAACTGGCCCTGAACAAGGACCGCAACAGCTCCGTGCATGCGGCCGCATATGCGGTCGAGGAAGCGCGCCAGCTGATCCTGCAAAGCTATCCCGAAGGCGCCTACAGCATGGGCCTGGACGTGACGACGACCATCCGCATGGCGCCGCAGCGGGCAGCCGACAAGTCGCTGCGCAATGGGCTGTTGAATGCGCAGGCGCGCCGTGGCTACCGTGGCCCGGAAGCGCGCCTGGCCGCCTCCGAAGACAGCGTGGCGCGCCAGCTGGCCGCCTACCCGGACAGTGGAGAATTGCGCGCCGCCCTCGTGCGCAAGGTCGATACCGCCGGCAAGCGCCAGGTGATGGCGCAGCTGCGCAATGGCGACGAGATCGTGCTGACGGCATCGGAAGCGCGCCTGGGTGGCAAGCTGCAGTGGGATGGCAAGCGCGCCATCGCCGAGGGCAGCGTGATCCGCGTGGTGCGCGACGCGGCGAAAAAGGGCTGGCTGGTGAGCCAGCTGCCCGAGATGGAAGGCGCGCTCATTTCCGTCGAGGCGCACAGCGGCGAGATCGTCGCCATGGCGGGCGGCTTTGATTTTTACCGCAACCACTACAACCACGCCATGCAGGCCTACCGCCAGCCCGGTTCCAGCTTCAAGCCCTTCGTGTATTCGGCGGCGCTGGAAAAGGGCTATTTTCCGGGCACGGCCGTCGATGACACGCAGCGCTTGCTGCTGCCGCAGGAAACGGGCGCACGGCCATGGCGTCCGCGCAATTACGGCAACAACTATGAAGGCTTCATCAGCGTGCGGCGTGGTCTCGTGCGCTCGAAAAACCTGGTGGCTGTGAGCCTGATGCAGGCGGCCGGCCCCGGCTACGTGCAGCACTACGCCACGCGCTTCGGCTTCGAGGGCGCGCGCAATCCCGTCTCCCTGCCGCTGGCGCTGGGCGCGGGCGCCGTCACGCCGCTGCAGCTGGCGCAGTCGTATGCCGTATTCGCCAATGGCGGCATGCAGATGCCGCCGAAACTGATCAAGGAAGTGCGCAGCCGCAGCGGCGAAGTGCTGTTCAGCGATGCGGCGCCACGCGCCAAGGATGCGCCGGCGCCGGGCACCCAAGTCATCTCCACGCGCAATGCCTACGTCATGGATAGCATGCTGCGCGACGTCGTCAAGAGCGGCACGGGCCGCGGCGCGCTGGCGCTGGGACGCGGCGACGCTGCCGGCAAGACGGGCACGTCGAATAACGCCTACGACGCCTGGTTCGCCGGCTACTCGTCCGGCCTCGTCTCCGTCGTCTGGCTCGGCTACGACCAGCCGAAAAGCCTGGGCAATGCCACGGGGGGGACTTTGGCGCTGCCCGTCTGGCGCGACTACATGCAGGTGGCCGTGCAGGGCCGCCGCGAGCAGGTGCTGGCCGAACCGCCTGGCCTGGCCCTGCTCGACGGCGATTACGTGTATGCCGAATACCTGGCTGGCGACTGCCTGAAGGATAACTTTGCCTTTATCCACAGCAGCGTCGGCTGCGGCAGCGGCGATGCGGATACGCGCATGGCGCACGGTGACGCCGGCGATGGCGGCTCGAGCACGGGCACGAACGAAGCGCGCACCCTGAGCGAAGCGCGCGAACGCGAACAAATTCTCAAATCATTTTCGGAAGAGTAAGACCATGCTGCTATATACGATTTACCTGGTGGCGATCGTCGCCGAAGCGATGTCCGGCGCCATCATGGGCATGCGGCGCGGCATGGACTTGTTCGGCATCTGCATGATCGGCACCGTCACGGCACTCGGCGGCGGTACCGTGCGCGACGTGCTGCTGGGGCACTATCCGCTGGGCTGGATCGCGCATCCCGAGTACCTGCTGTTTACCATCGGCGCGGCCATTGTCACGGCCTTCGTCGCTCGCTATCTGCACCATCTGCGCGCCATCTTCCTGCTGGTCGACGGACTGGGCCTGGTGGCGTTTTGCGTGATCGGCTGCGACATCGCCATGTCGGCCAAGATGCATCCGGCCATCGTCGTGCTGGCGGGGATGATCACGGGTGTCTTTGGCGGCCTGCTGCGCGATATCCTGTGCAACCAGATTCCCCTCGTGCTGCAGCGCGAAGTGTATGCCACCGTGGCGCTGTTCACGGGCAGCCTGTACGTGGGCCTGCTGTACTTCAAGGTCGACAGCTCCGTGGCGCAGCTGGCGTCCATCGGCGCCGGTTTCCTGTTCCGCTTCCTGGCACTGCACTTCGAGTGGCGGCTGCCGAATTTCAATGGCGACCGCATACGGGGTTTTGAATAAGGTAAAACGCTGCGTGATTATTTTCACGCGTATTTAACCCCTTTTTCTGCGCTGCCGCGTTTCATGTTGGACACCCCAGCCAACCGGAGAAGAAGCGATGTCCAGCGCCCTCAAGATCACATTGACACTGTCCCTGCTGCTGTCGGCAGGCAGCCACGCCGCCGGCACGGCGCCGCGCAAGACCCTGGCGCCGTTCGCCAGCGAGCAGGCCTTGAGCAGCTACCTGCAGCAGCTGCAGGCGCGCCAGGCGGCCTTGCTGCGGGAGCAGCAGAAACTGCAGCGCGCCACGGCGCAGTCCATGTCGGCTCCACCCGCTCCTCCCGCCCCTCCCGCGCCGATGGCGGCCAAGGCTGCCCCCGCGCCATCGGCAGAAGCGGCGGAATCCGTCACCAATGTGCAGACGGCGGGCGTGGACGAAGGCGGCATCGTCAAGCTGCATGGCAAGCACCTGGTGATGCTCCGGCGCGGCAAGCTGTTTACGGTGGCGGTGGGGGGCAATGCCCTGCAGCCCGTGTCCTCGCTCGACGCGTTCGCGCCGGGCAGCGATCCTTCCGGCAGCTGGTATGACGAAATGCTGATCGATGGCGACACGGTCGTGGTGATCGGCTACAGCTACAGCCGTGGCGGCACGGAGATCGGCCTGTTCGACGTCAATGGGGACGGCAAGCTGGCCTACCGTTCCACCTATCACTTGCGCTCCAACGATTATTACTCGTCGCGCAATTACGCGAGCCGCCTGGTCGGCGGCAAACTGGTGTTCTATTCGCCCCTGTCGCTGAACTTGCGCCGGGGCGACCCGTTCGGCGGCTTCCCCGCGCTGCGCCGCTGGCGTCCTGACGCCGTGCCGTCCGACTTCAAGCGCATCGCCCCGGCCACGCGCATCTACCGTACCGATGAAGAACCTGAAACGGGCTTCGGCCTGACCCTGCATACGGTCACCGTGTGCGACCTGGCGCAGCGCGACATGCGCTGCGAAGCGACGGCCGTGATGGGGCCGCAGGGCCGCGTATTTTATGTGTCGGGCGAATCCGTTTTCGTGTGGACGACGCGGCGCGGCAGTGACTCGGGCGTGTTCCGCATTCCCCTCGACGGCAGCGCGCCCAGCGCCCTGAAGGTGGCCGGCGCGCCCGTCGACCAGCTCTCGTTCCTGGAAAGCGCTGACGGCCACCTGAACGTGCTGCTGCGTGCCGAGGGCCAGGGCGACGCCATGTGGGATGGTGCAAGAGGGCGGGGCGACATGGCCTTGCTGCGCGTACCCTTGGCGTCGTTTTCCGATGGCCGCGACAGCGCGCCCGCCAGCAGCTACAAGGCGCTGCCCGGTGGCGGCGGCTACGGCTTGCAGAACCGCTATGTGGGGTCCTATCTGTTGTACGGCAATCCGGGCAATCCGGGACGCCGCAAGGCGGACCAGGCCTGGCCGCGCCAGCCCCTGTACGCCGTGCGCTGGGCCGATGCGGGCAATGTGCAAGCCTTGTCCCTGCCGCACGGCGTGGAGCGCATCGAGGCGCTGGGCAATGACGCCGTGGTGATCGGCGCGCAGGGCAGGGATCTGCACTTCAGCACCATCGGCCTGGGGGCGCAGGCGGCGATTGCCACGCGCTACATCCGCGCCGACGCGGCGCAGGGCGAGTCGCGCAGCCACGGCTTTTTCTACAAGCCGCAAGCGGCCGGTGAGGGCGTGATCGGCTTGCCCATCCTGGGCGTGGATGAGCGGCCCGGGCTCAACAAGCCAGCCGCCTCCGTACTCTACTTGCGCAACAGCGGTTTGACTTTGACGGAACTGGGTGCGCTGGCCGCGCGGCCGGGCCAGGCGCCGGACGACGGCTGCCGCGCGTCCTGCGTGGACTGGTATGGCAATGCGCGGCCCCTGTTCCTGCAGGGCCGGGTCTTCGCTTTGCTCGGCTATGAACTGGTGGAAGGGGCGCTCAGTGATGGACAGATACGCGAAGTGCGCCGCATCAGCTATGCACCCACTGCACGTTGACGGCGTAGTGAAATTGCCGCTGCCGCGTAGTTCGGCTACACTGGTCCGCATGCCCGACACCCTGATGACCGCGACGGATGAAGACCTGATGCTGCGCTACGGCGCCGGCGACCTGCCGTCGTTTCGCGAACTGTACCGGCGCCACAGCCAGGGCCTGTACCGCTTCGTGGCCTGGCGTTCGCCGCGCCGCGCGTGGGTGGACGAGATCGTGCAGGATGCGTGGGCCAGCCTGCATGCGGCGCGCGCCGGCTACCAGCCGCAGGCGGCGTTCCGCACCTATCTGTACCAGATCGCGCGCAACCGCCTGATCGACCTGCTGCGCCAGCGGGAAGGACAGGAAATCGACGCTGCGGGCGAACTGGCGGACGAGGACGCATCGCCGCCGCAATCGCTGGAGCAGAAACAGCAGCATGCGTTGCTGCATGCGGCCATCGCCGCGTTGCCGGCCGAGCAGAAGGAAGCGCTGGTGCTGCAGCAGTTCAGCGGCATGAGCATTCTCGAGATCGCCGTCGTGACGGGGGCGGAAGCGGAAACCGTCAAGAGCCGGCTGCGCTACGCCATGCAGAAATTGCGCGCGGGCTTGGACAGCGCCGCTGGCGCGGGAGGACAGGCATGAATACGCACGATCAAAATAACGACAAACCGAACGACGCACCGATTGACGAGGAGTTGAACGCGCTGCTGGCCAGCCTGCCGCAGCCCGCGCCTTCCAGCGCGCTCGATGCGGCCATTCTGGCGGATGCGGAAAAAGCCTTGCAGCAGCCGGCAGCCGCGAACGACAGCGCCGATGGCGTGCTGCGCACCTTGCCGGCCAAGAAATCGCCGGATTACCTGCAGCGCTGGCGCGTTCCGCTGGGATTGGCCGCAGCCGTGCTGCTGACCGTGAACCTGATCGGCGTGGACTGGTTCGGCTCGAAGCCAGCGCAATTTCCTGTGGTGGGGGAACCGGTCACGCAGGAGGTGGTGCCGGCAGCGGCGCCAGTGCCGCAGGCTGCCGAATCGACCGCAGCTGCGCCAGCGCCGCGCGCCATGGCCAAAATGGCAGCCAAGCCAGCGCCGCCGGCGCCAGCCTCGTTTCCCACGCCGCAGGCGGTAGCAGTTGCCCCACCGGCGCCGCCAGCACCGCCGCCGCCACCGGCGCCTGCCACGGCGATGAGCGAGGCGATGGAGCAGCAAGCGGCCATGCAGGCCGAGTCCAGCCTGCAGCGCCAGGCACCCGTGCAGCGCGCGCTGGCCATGCCCGCGCCCGTCGCGGCTCGCTCCGCGCCGTTGCCGCCGGCCGCAAAACTCGACGCTGGCGTGTGGCTGGTGAAGATCGACGCCCTGCTCAAGGCCGGCGAGGACGCACTGGCGCGCGAGGAGTGGACGGCGTTCCGGCAGGCCTATCCCGACTATCCGGTGGCCGAGGAACTGCGGCAGCGGCTGGAAAAAAAGTAGCGGGTTAAACGATCCCCTTCCTGCGTTCCCACACGGCGCTGCCGACGAAAATGGCGGCGCATACCCACATCACGGCCGGCAGGGCGTTCACGCCCACCGATTGCATCAGGACGCCCGTCAGCAGGGGGCCGCCGCCACTTGTCACGCCCCAGGTGGCGTTGACGATGGCGCTGGCGCTGGTCAGCGACAGGCCCGTAAACCGTTCGCCGCAGGCCACCAGCGCCAGCATGTAGATGCCGCCCGCCGCCGCGCCCAGCAACAGCAGCAAGGTCCACCACAGCCACGGCGTGCCGACGGCAAACGGCAGCAGCGGCAGCAGCAGGCAGACGGCCACGCCGCAGCCCGCGTGGACTTTGGCGCGGCCGTAGCGGTCGGCCATCCATCCCAGCGCGAATTGCAGGCCCGTGTCGCCCACCAGCACCACGGTGGCCGACAGCAGGGCCAGGTCGGTGCCGATGCCGTGCTCCATCGCGTACAGCGGCAGCAGGCTCAATGCCAGGGTATCGAACAGGGCGAAGAAGGCGGCGCCCAGCACGATCATCGGCATGCGCGGCAGGATCAGGGTCCACTTCACGCCATGTTCTTCCGGCTCCCTTTCCGGGCCGCTGTTCGAGATCAGCATCAGGCCCGGCACGGCCAGCAAGAACAGCAGGCCGCAGGCGGCGAAGCTCCACGAAATCTTGTCGTTGAACAGCGCCACGAGGGCGGGGCCGATCAGCTGGAAAAACGTAAAACTGGTGGTGTACATGGCCACTACGCGGCCCCGCGAATTGTCGGGCGCCAGCCGGTTGACCCACGCCTCGCCGATGGTAAACAGCACGCCCATGGCGCCGCCGAACAGGAAGCGCAGCACGCTCCACGCCAGCAGGTGGTCGGTGCACTGCATGGCGATCGTCGCCAGCGACGCCACCCACACGGCGCCCAGCATGGTGGCGCGCGCGCCGAAACGCCCCACCCAGCGCGAAACGAATGGCGATGCGGCCAGGATGCCGAGGGCGCTGACGGCCGTGATCATGCCGATGATGTCCGTGCCCACGCCGCGCTGGTGCAGGGTCAATGCGGTGAGCGGCATGGTGGCGCCCAGGCCCAGGCCCACCACGCCGATGCTGACCACGAGGGCGAAGAAGTCGCGCCATGGCATGTGCTTCATGGCCGCCCCCTCGGGGTGAAAAAGGTGCCTGAAAAGGCTGAAAAACGGTGTGGATGCATGGGAAAGTAAGGGACTTTGCCTGCGGCGCTGGTGTTTGGCGCCGGACGGGCATATGATGATTTTATCAAGAGCAATATTGCAAAGCCGTAGTGTAGGCGATGTGTGCCATCGATGGCCATGCCCATCGGTGTGGCCGCTGCCTGCGGCTCTGCTGTACAGTGAAGCGAGCGGCAGCGCTGTCATGGCGTTGTCATTGGATCGTCACGCCAGCGAGGTAGCTCTATGCGCCGTCCCATCGTTCTCGTTCCCGCCTGCCAGCGCCAGCTTGGCAGCCACGCCTGGCACATGGCGCAGGACAAATACCTGCACGCCGTGCTGCACGGCGCCGGCAGCATGCCGCTGCTGCTGCCCGCCCTGGGCGCGGACGCGGACCTGGAAGCGGCACTGCACATCGCCGACGGCGTCATGCTGACCGGCTCCGCTTCGAACGTCGATGCGCGCCTGTATGGCGAAGACATCCTGCATCCCGACCTGCCGCAAGACTCCGCGCGCGACGCCACCACCTTGCCCCTGATCCGCGTCGCGCTGGCGCGCCAGCTGCCCTTGCTCGCCATTTGCCGCGGCTTCCAGGAAGTCAATGTGGCCCTGGGCGGCAGCCTGCACCAGGCCGTGCATGCGGTGCCGGGCATGCAGGACCACCGCGAGAACGTGCTCGATCCTTTGGAGCGCCAGTACGGGCCCGCGCACCGCATCAAGCTGATGCCCGACGGCCTGCTGTCGCGCCTCTTGGGCGGCGAGAGCGAGATGATGGTCAATTCCCTGCATGGCCAGGGCATCGCCCGGCTGGCCGATGGCTTGCTGGTGGAAGCGCTGGCCGACGACGGCCTGGTGGAGGCGTATAGCGTGGCCAGCGCCGCCGGCTTTGCCCTGGCCGTGCAATGGCACCCCGAGTGGCAGGTGGAAGACAACCCGCAGTCCATGCGCCTGTTTGGCGCCTTCGGCCAGGCATGCCGCGATTACCAGGAACAGCAGCACCGAAAGAAAGAATGACCGGCGCGCCGCACGCGTAGCACGCGGCGTTTGATCAAGACCAGCGAGAGGGAAACATGGCAATACGCGAAAATTTCACTTATACGGACATGGATTTGTGGCTCAATGAAAAGCGCGTCACGGAAATTGAATGCCTGGTCCCCGACTTGACGGGCGTGGCGCGGGGGAAGATCCTGCCGCGCGGGAAATTCACCCAGGAGCGCGGCATGCGCATCCCGGAAGCGGTACTGGGCATGACGGTGACGGGCAATTATCCGGTCGACGATGGCGGCTACGACCGCGCCATTTCCAGCACCGACCGCGACATGATTTTGAAGGCCGATCCCACCACCATCACCATGGTGCCGTGGGCCACGGACCCCACCGCGCAAGTCATCCACGACTGCTATTTTTCCGACGGCGCGCTGGTCGATTTCGCCCCACGCTCCGTGCTGCGGCGTGTGCTGAAACTGTATGCGGACAAGGGCTGGAAACCTGTCGTGGCGCCCGAGCTGGAGTTCTACCTGACGGCGAAAAACACGGACCCGGACTTGCCATTGAAACCGCCCATCGGGCGCAGCGGCCGGGCCGAGACGAGCCGCCAGGTGTACAGCATCGATGCCGTCAACGAGTTCGATCCCCTGTTCGAGGATATCTACGATTACTGCGAACTGATGAACCTTGACGTCGACACCCTGATCCACGAAATCGGCGCGGGGCAGATGGAAATCAACTTCCTGCACGGCGATCCTCTGGGCCTGGCAGACAAGGTCTTCTTCTTCAAGCGCACCCTGCGCGAAGCGGCCCTGAAACACGATATGTATGCCACCTTCATGGCCAAGCCCATGGCGGGCGAGCCGGGGTCCGCCATGCACGTGCATCAGAGCGTCGTCGACGCGAAGACGGGCTTGAATATCTTCAGCAATGAGGACGGCTCGGCCGCGCCCATCTTCAAGCATTACATCGCGGGCTTGCAGCGCTACATGCCGTCGGCCATGGCTATCGTCGCGCCCTATGTGAATTCCTACCGCCGCATCGTGCGCCACACGGCCGCGCCGATCAACATCCAGTGGGGCCTGGACAACCGCACGGTGGGCTTCCGCGTGCCCGAATCGGGCGTGCAGGACCGCCGCGTGGAAAACCGCATCATCGGCGCCGATGCGAATCCCTACCTGGCCCTGGCCGTCACTTTGGCCTGCGGCTACCTGGGCATGACGGAGCAGCTGGAAGCGACGCCGATGATGGTGGGCAGCGCCTACGACATGAAGTTCGAATTGCCGCAAGGCTTGCCCGAGGCTCTGCAACTGCTGCGCGCGGAAGACAAGCTGCGCACGGTGCTGGGCGAGCGCTTCATCGACGTGTATGCGGCCATCAAGGACCTCGAGCACCAGGAGTTCATGACCGTCATCAGCCCGTGGGAGCGCGAACATCTTCTGCTCCACGTTTAAGAAAGGATCTCAATGAGCACATCCAATAATCCGCTGGCGCCAAGCGCCGCCCTGGTTGCCTCCGTGGCGCAGAAAAACGCGGCGCCGCAGGTGTACGATACAAACGCCATCCAGCAGATGGACTCGGCCCACTACCTGCATCCATTTACCGATTTTAAAGATCTGGCAAGCAAGGGCGCCAGGGTGATGGTGCGCGGCGACGGCGTCTACCTGTGGGATAGCCAGGGCAAGAAGATCGTCGACGGCATGTCGGGCCTGTGGTGCGTGAACGTGGGCTACGGCCGCACGTCGATCTCGCAAGCCGTGTACAAACAGATGGAGACGCTGCCCTTCTATAACAGTTTCTTTGGCACGACGAACGTGCCGGCCGCGCAGCTGGCGGCCAAGCTGGCGCAGATATCGCCGCCGCAGTTCCAGCACGTGTTCTTCACCAGTTCCGGTTCCGAAGGCAACGACACGAATTTGCGCATGGTGCGCCGCTACTGGGACATCCTCGGCCACAAGGAACGCCACACCATCATCAGCCGCCACAACGCGTATCACGGCAGCACGGTGGCGGGAGCGTCGCTGGGCGGCATGGATGGCATGCATGCGCAGGGCGGCATGCCGATACCGGGCATCGCGCATATCGGCCAGCCCAATTATCTGGAGTCGGGCCACGGCTTGAGCCCGGAAGCGTTCGGCCTGAAGGCGGCCGGCTGGCTGGAAGACAAAATCCTGGAAATCGGCGCCGACAAGGTGGCCGCCTTCATCGGCGAGCCGGTGCAGGGCGCGGGCGGCGTGATCATTCCGCCCTCGACCTACTGGCCCGAAATCCAGCGCATCTGCGACAAGTACGGCATCTTGCTGATCGCCGATGAAGTCATCTGCGGCTTCGGCCGCCTGGGGCGCTGGTTCGGCTCCGAACTGTTCGGCATCAAGCCCGACCTGATCACGTTTGCCAAGGGCGTCACCTCGGGCTATGTGCCGCTGGGCGGCGTGCTGGTGGGAGACCGTGTCGCCAAGGTGCTGATCGAGCAGGGTGGCGAATTCACCCACGGCTTTACGTATTCGGGCCACCCCGTCGCCTGCGCGGCGGCGCTGGAAAACATCCGCATCATCGAGGAAGAGCAACTGGTGGCGAAGGTGGCCGAGGATACGGGACCGTACCTGCAGCAGTGCTTCGCCAGCCTGGGCGAACACCCGCTGGTCGGCTATGCGGACAGCTGTGGCCTGGTCGCGGGCCTGAACCTGGTGCGCAAGAAGGGCGCCACCGTGCACGAGAACGAGCTGTTCGACGAGGGTCAGGGCGTGGGCATGATCTGCCGCGGCCACATGTTCGACAACGGCGTCATCATGCGCGCCGTGGGCGAACGCATGATCGTCGCCCCGCCACTGGTCATGACGCGCGCGCAGATCGATGAAATGGTGGGCTTGATACGGCTGTGCCTGGACAAGACGTATGCGGATGTGAAAGCGAAGGGCTGGGTATAGCTCTGAGCTTGCTTAAATACTGGGGTCAGACCCGCCGGGTCTGACCCCAGCCTTTGCCGTTGGGTTTTCACCCAAATAAGCAGCATCTATGCATTTTTTGGACCGCAATGGCGGCAGTTCCGCTAAACTTCCATCCTGGCCGCTCTTTGTAGCGGCCAGTTTTTCATTTTGACACCCTCTTACCCAGAAGCTACCCACACATGACGATAGCAACACCAGCCGCGTCGGCCAGCGACGCCCCAGCGCCTTTCTTGCTGATTGATCAACTGGTCAAGGAATTCGATGGCGTACGCGCCGTCAATGATATTTCCGTGACGATCAACAAGGGCGAGATTTTCGCTCTGCTGGGCAGTTCAGGTTGCGGCAAGTCGACCCTGCTGCGCATGCTGGCCGGTTTCGAGACGCCGACGTCGGGGCGCATCGCCCTGGCGGGCAACAGCATCGTCGATGTGCCGCCGCACCAGCGTCCCATCAACATGATGTTCCAGTCGTACGCGCTGTTCCCCCATTTATCCGTGTGGGACAACATCGCCTTCGGCCTGCGCCGTGACGGCTTGCCGAAAGCGGAAGTGGCGGCGCGGGTCGAGCAGATGCTGGCGCTGGTGCAACTGGGCCAATACGCGAAGCGCAAGCCGCACCAGCTGTCGGGCGGGCAGCAGCAGCGCGTGGCGCTGGCGCGCAGCCTGGCCAAGCGGCCGCAATTACTGCTGCTCGACGAGCCGCTGGGTGCACTGGACAAGAAACTGCGCGAGCGCACGCAGATGGAGCTGGTGAACATCATCGAGCAGGTGGGCGTGACCTGCGTGATGGTCACGCACGACCAGGACGAAGCCATGAGCATGGCCACGCGCATCGCCGTCATGAGCGAAGGGCGCATCCTGCAGGTGGGCGCGCCTGGCGAAATCTACGAGACGCCGAATTGCCGTTTCGTGGCCGATTTCATCGGCAGCGTCAACCTGTTCGACGGCTGCATCACGCAGGACGAAGCCGATCACGTGGTGATCGCCACGCCCGATGGCGAGCACTATGTTTCGCACGGCATCACGGGCAACCTGGGCATGGATGTCTCGGTGGCCGTGCGCCCCGAAAAAATCGGCATCCAGATCGCGCCACCCGCTTTGGAGGAGCGTGCGTCACCAAATGAACACGGCTACAACTGCGCCCAGGGCGTGATCGTCGCCATGGCGTATTTTGGCAATGAAACCAGCTACCACGTGCGCCTCGACAGCGGCACTGTGGTGAAGGTGTCGCGCACCAACGCGGCCCGCCACGACGCCGCGCGCCTCGAGCGCGAACAGCGCGTGTGGGTGTGGTGGGATGGCGCCGACATCGTCGTGCTGACCAGCTGAGGCCATCATGACGTCCCTCCTGCAATCGCTGCGTAACTTGGTCACCCTGCGTTGGGTCACAGGGCGTAACGCCGTCATCGCCGTGCCGTCGCTGTTCCTGGCGGCCGCCTTCCTCGTGCCCTTCCTGATCGTGCTGCGCATCAGCCTGTCCGACATGGACACGGCGGGCAGTCCGTTCGGCGGCTTGCTGTCGTACGTTGACGGCATCATCGTGCTGAAGGTGAAAATCGCCAACTACCTGTTCATCGCCGCAGATGAACTGTATCTGCTCACCTACCTCAGTTCCATCAAGTACGCGACGATTACCACGGCCATCTGTCTGTTCATCGGCTATCCGTTCGCCTACTTCATGGCGCGCGCCAAGCCGTCGATCCGCCCCGTGCTGATGATGCTGGTGATGCTGCCGTTCTGGACCTCGTTCCTGCTGCGCGTGTATGCGTGGAAGGGCATCCTGGCCAACCACGGCTTGCTCAATGACCTGCTGATCGCGCTGGGCGTGGTGAGCGAACCGCTGCACATGATGAATACCTCGTTCTCGCTGGTCGTCGGCATGGTATACGCCTATTTGCCGTTCATGATCTTGCCCCTGTACGCCAACCTGGTGAAAATGGACATGCGCTACCTGGAAGCGGCGGCCGACCTGGGCGCCACGCCCTTGCAGGCGTTCTGGCGCATCACCGTGCCCCTGTCGAAGTCGGGCATCATCGCCGGCGCCATGCTGGTATTCATTCCGTCCGTGGGCGAATACGTGATTCCCGAGCTGCTGGGCGGCCCGGAAACCCTGATGATCGGCCGCGTGCTGTGGGATGAATATTTCACCAATAACGACTGGGCCATGGCGTCGTCGGTGACGGTGCTGGTGGTCTTGCTGATCCTCGTGCCGATGGCCATTTTTAACAAATACAAGACGGAGCAGGACGCGGAGGAGCGCACATGAACGGACGTACTTTCCTGCAGCGCTGGTTCGGCCGCGGCTGGCTCTCGCTCGGCTATCTGTTCCTTTACCTGCCCATCATCGTGCTGATCGTCTTTTCGTTCAACAGCTCGCGCCAGGACATGGTGTGGAGCGGTTTTTCGCTGCGCTGGTACAGCGAGTTGATGAGCGATACGGAGATCATCTCGGGCTTCGGTTTGTCACTGAAGATCGCCTTCATGTCGGCCACCTCGTCTGTCATCCTCGGCACGTTTGCCGCCTTTGCCTTGACGAGCTACCAGCGCTTCCGTGGCCGTACCTTGTTCTCGTCCATGGTCAGCGCGCCCTTGGTGATGCCGGAAGTGATCATCGGCCTGTCCCTGCTGCTGATGCTGGTGTCCATGCAAAAGGTCTTCGGT